>MWFF01000083.1 GCA_002071485.1 Verrucomicrobia bacterium ADurb.Bin006
TCTGGAGGTCACCAAGGAAGAGCTTCGGGTGACACTCCGCCCCCAGAGCTCACCGCATCGTAGCCGAGCGATCGCCGCCCTCTGCGAGCAACTCAACGCACTCAACACCGCGTTCCCGGGCTCCCGCCTGCGTCTGCACTATGCCATCCAAACCCCGTCCTGAGAAGAAAAGCGGACATTTCTTGATGGCCCTATGTCAGGAGTTCTGGCGAGTGGGGCAAAATCAAGATATGCGGTGGGGCTGACGTCACGGCGACGTTCTACCTGTTTCTGGCCAGAACCAGCATCACCATTTGGAAGGGCGATGGCTGTTTCGAGCTCTAGCCATTCGTCATCGACTGCTGCCGCAATGAGCACACTGGAAGATTTGGAGCAGCAGGTAAGGAGCGAAACACGGACTGCGTCAGCAGCGACTGGTGTTAACATCTTGCTGCCGCAGCACTTTGTGTCCATCGTGCGCGGCAGGCCACATGTTCGGAATACGGGCGTTAGCCGTGAGTGCAAGATTGAAATGCTGACCCGGAATCCGCCTGGAAATGGAGGCCCGGCCGCAGTATTCGGATGCCGTGCCGTCGGATGGTTTGATGCTCGGGAAGTTGCTTTGCTCAACACGGGAAGGCGAATCTTGAGTTGGAAACGTAAGGGCAAGCACGCCGATTACGAACCTGTCGCTTTATATAACTGCAACCTCTCGGCCCTGCGCATCTGCCTGATCGCGCTCAAGGCGGACCTTCACCCCGAGCCTTCTTGGCCGGCCCTGCAGGAGCGCTGCCAGAACAATCCCCAAATCCCTTTCCAGATACTCGTCAAGCACCACTCCAAATGAAAAGACCGTGCCGGCCCGCCTGGTTCGCATCGTGGCGCAACCGCTCTTCCAGGCCACCGTTCACGAGCTGGAGCGGCTGCGCTGCGGCCTCTGCGGCGCCGTCTTCACGGCGCCCGCCCCACCGCAAGCGGGCACCACCAAACATTTGCGAACAGGCCCTCAAGATGGCCATCCTGCACCGGAAAAACTCGATGTCTTACAAGACGCTCAACGGCGCCCGGGTCGGCGGCATCTACATGAGCCTGATCCACACCTGCGAGCTCAACCAGATCAATCCCTTCGAGTATCTGGTCGCCCTGCAGGAGCACAGCCAGCAAGTCGGCAAGGCCCCCTCCAGTTGGTTGCCCTGGAATCACACCGAGGCGTTGGCACCTGCCGACACCGGCTGATCCTCGAATCCCATTCCCACTCGCCGTTCCTCAAATATCGCCGCCCGCCCGGCCGATCTCGCGGTATTTCCAGGATTCCCGACTTTCCGCATGTCTACCGAAGGCACACAGTCGAAAGGAACTGCGCGACCTCTGCGGCTGGAGCTTGACCCAAGTGCGCGTCCACCTGGAGCGGCTGGTTGAACTCGAATACCTCGCGATCCGGCACGGGCGTTTGGGCAGCCAGTTCGTTTATGAGTTGCTGCTCGACGTGGACGCGCCGGAGACCGTCGCGCACGTCGGCCTCATTGACGTGGCGAAGCTGCGGCACAACTACAAAACCAACCTGGCGGGTTTTGCGGGTGGGGTGGCAGGCGGAAACGGCCACCTGGCGGGGGGTGGCAAAACCACCCCGCCACCGGTTTGCGCCAATGCTGGCGCGGCTTTGGTGAACACCTGACGGCCTGACGGGTTTGCACATCAGAAGCACGCTTGAAAACACGGCATCGTAACTACAACTCCGCATCGTAACTATGGCTGGCCCGAAAGGTATTGCCGGAGCGTTGAAGCTCGCCGAGCGCGCCAAAGACCAGCGCGGCGGCAACGAGAAGCAACGCGACCACTACGACCGCAGCGCGCCCGACGCGCTCGGTCTGTGGCACGACGCCTATCTCGAATCGCTCGCCGCCCGCAACTACTCGGCGAGCACCGTCGAGCATCGTCGCCACACCTTGAAACTGTTCTTCACCTGGGCAGCGGAGCGCGACCTCACGCGCGCCAGTCAAATCACGCGGCCCATCCTCGAAACCTTTCAACGCTGGCTCTGGCGCTATCAAAAGCCCAACGGCCAGCGCATGGGCTGGAGCACGCAACGCAAACGGCTCGGCACGCTCAAAGACTTCTTCCGCTGGCTCACCCGGCAGAATGTCATCCTGCACAATCCCGCGAGCGAGCTTGAACTGCCGCGACCGGAGAAGCGTCTGCCCCAGGAAGTGCTGTCGCTCTCCGAAGTCGAAAAGCTGCTGTCCATCCCCGACGTGAGCGATCCGCTCGGCGTGCGCGATCGCGCCATGCTCGAACTGTTTTACTCGACGGGCCTGCGGCGCACCGAACTTTGCCGGTTGGAACTCTCCGACGTGAACACCGAACGCCGCACGCTTCACGTGCGACTCGGCAAGGGCAAGAAAGACCGCGTCGTGCCCGTCGGCGCGCGCGCCGTCGCCTGGCTCGAACGCTATCTCAAGGAAGTGCGTCTGCGGCTCTGCCTGGACACGCGCACGCCGGCGTTGTTCCTCACCGGCTACGGCGACGCCTTCAATCCCGACGTCCTCTCGCGCATGGTCAGTGCGTGGCTCAATCCTCCAGCAGTTGCTTGGGCACGAGAAGCTCGACACGACGGCCATCTACACCGAAGTCAGCATCAAGCAGCTTCAAGAAGTTCACGCCCGCTGTCATCCTTCGGCGCGAGCATCCGAACCCGAAAAACCGCTTCCGCCAGGCACGCCGAACGAGTAATCTTTCGGCGTGGTTCAAAGCTGTCAGACTCGCTTCACTCTTTTAGCCGCTGACCGTTCGTCAGCCGCCGCAGTTTTGCCGACCTCCCCTCTTCAAACTCGCGTCGGGGTCTCGCGCTGTCGCACATCGGGTCGCCTCTGTCGGCGACACCGTGTTCGCTCAATGTTCACGGCGGGTTTGCACGCCTGCGCCTACGAAACGGCGTCGGGTCGGCGCAAATCGCTAAATAGGGACCCGTTTGGGGGACATCGGCAGTTTGGTAGTGATGACCGCTGGTCTGCTTCCTGGACCTGACTTCGGGAACACTCCATCACTGACGGACGATGAGGTCTTGAAGGCGTGGACTGCAATCAACCGAAACCTCTACACTTACGTTGACAACAACCCGCTCAATCGCATTGATCCGTTTGGCCTTGAAGGACTCGACAGTCCGTCGGCGTCAATGAACTCCGCCATTGCTCGAGGCAATGCGCAGGCTATTGAGAATTTGCTGGAAAGCATCGGAGAGGATCTCTCGGCAGGAGCTCGTGAAGCAGCCAAGGCTGCTTTGAAAAGGCTACATTCCAAATGTGGAGACTTGGTTCGCGGAAGTCTGAAACGGTCACCGTCCTATCACTCCGAGTTGGAAGGCAAGACCTACGAGGAGTTGCTGAAAGACTCGTCGAAGGCAGCGAAGCAGATGCGCAAACTCATTTAACAGTCAAAGCGGCTGATGGAGAAAAACAAGTAGCGGGGACTTCGATGAGCTTGAAGGAAATAAAAACGCTGTCGAAGCGGAAGAAGTTCGAGAAGGCACTGGCAAGCTTGGAAAAACTCTTGGCTCGCCACAAGGAATGCCCGCACCTGTGGAATCTTCGCGGCGACCTCATTCAACTTCTCGAAACACAAGACGGCCCGCCACTAGCGGAAGCGGCAAAGAGCTACAAGACGGCACTCCGGCTGAATCCGAACAATCTCGAAACGCTCGAAAGCCTGGCTCACTTCTACGACGCAGTTGAGCCAAAACCGGCGACAGCAAAACGCTACGCCGAAGCTTACATCACCAAAGCGAAACGCGGTATTGCTGAAATGGAGCGCGTCATCGCAGACGAAGCGTAACCCAACCCGCCGAACCGCTCGCAGCCCCGCGCCGTCATGCCGGCTGCGGGAACAAAGGCCAGTCGTAAAAAAGTGCGCCGTCCAGGCCAGTTTCACTGGCGGGGAGGTGACCAGCGATGGCGGCATCGCGCGCTGCTGCGCCAGACCGACCGGCGCCTCGGCTTGACCCAGGCGCTGGCCCAAGTGCTACCCGATCCGCGCGATCCCGGCCGGATCACGCATTCGCTACTTTCGCTGCTCCGTGTTGCTTCGGCAGTAGTGCGTGAGGGGCAAATCGGCGGTGGCTACGGTTCGTGGCAGACAAAAGATACGAACCGATTATGCCACGAACGCAATTCTCAGCAACCGACCTCAAGCAGCTCCGCCACCAGTTGGACCGTTGGCACCAGTGCCAATCTGGGACCATTCGACTGCCGCAGGCCCTCTGGACAGTCGCCGCGACTTCAGCCCTCACCCACGGTGTGGGGCCGGTGGCGCGGACCCTGCGATTGGACTACAAGCATGTCAATCCCTTCGAGTAACTCGTCGCCCTGCAGGAGCACAGCCAGCAAGTCGCCAAGGACCCCTCCCGCTGGTTGCCATGGAATCACACCGAGGCGCTGGCACCTGCCGACACCGGCTGATCCTCGAATCCCATTCCCACTCGCCGTTCCTCAAATATCGCCGCCCGCCAGGCCGATCTCGCGGAATTTCCAGGATTCTCGACCTTCCGCATGTCTACCGAAGGCACACGCTTCATGGGAGAGTTGCGGAGGCGGCGGAAGTCGATAGAATAGACGGCATGATGACCAAGAAGCGTGGCACTTTCAGGTTCGGTATTGGGATTCGAGCGCTCGCGGCTGCGTGCCTTGTTGTTCTCACCGGATGCACCTCGTTGTCCAGTCGCGGTCTCGAGTACGTCGGCGCGCCCCGATTCGGCCCTACCGATCCGGCGGGCATCGAGATTCTGCAGGCGGAGCCGGAGCGGGCGCATGACAAACTGGGGGAGGCGGTGGTCAACGCGTCGGTGGACCCGGCCCCGTCGGTGGAAAAGATCGAGGCCCGGCTGCGTCGCGAGGCTGCCCGCATGGGGGCGGACGCCGTTTACCTGGTGCACGACCGCACGGAAGCGGTCGGCGCGGTCGCAATGGGGCCGTGGTGGAGCCAGAGTTTCAGTCCGATCCAAGGTCGCATTGTGGTGGCTGTGGCGATCAAGTACAGGTGAGGCGATCGCCCGCGGATTCCAGCCCACAGGTTTCATGGAGTTGTGACCGCCGCGGGGCCTGAATCTCCGAGGCGTGGATCCATGCAGGCCAGCACTCACAAGCCCGGTGGCCGTTGACTTCAAACAGTTGCGCGCTCTGGCCCAGTCCGAGGTGCGCGTCACGATCGCCCATTTGCCGGCCCGCCTGCGTCGGCATGCCGAGAGGCTGCCCGTGACCTACGAGCCGCGCCCCAACAGTGCGATCGTGTCAGACGGTTTCGATCCCGATCTGCTCGGGTTGTTTGTGGGCATCCCTTTCGGCGAGGAGGAATCCGGGGCCATCGATGTGCCGGCGCAGATCATTCTGTTCCTGGAAAGTCTCTGGGAGTTCGCCGAGGAAGACGAGGAGGTCTTTCGCGACGAGGTTGTGACGACCTACTTGCACGAACTGGGCCATTACCTGGGGCTGGACGAGATCGACATCGAGGAGCGGGGACTCGATTAGCCCTGGCCGTCGAGTCTCTGGAGATCTTGTTCGAGGAACTCGGAGACCTGTTTGAACTTCGGGATGTTCGCCGCGTGGACATCCATGAGCGTCTGGTGGGCTTCGATCATGAGACGGCACAACTGGCTTTTGTTGGGCGGACCGGCCTGGACCGGTTCGAAGGCCGCGCCGGGCTCGAGCTGGCACTCGGTGAGCGTGAAGTGATCGAGCACAAAGAGGTCGTCCAACTGCCGCCGGACCTGCGGGGTGGTGTTGATCAACTCGACCGGGCCGGGCTGACCCCGATCGCGCCGCAGCCGGCGGCTCAGCCCGACCAGCACGCCGATGAAGGTGCTGTCCATGGACTGGCACTCCGTCAAGTCGATCACGAAACTCCGCAGCCCCTGGGAGCAGAGGGTTTCGGCGGCCGCCTTGAAGCCGGTGGATTGGGCGGCGGCGGCCTGGCCGCGCAGGCGGAAGAACGCCGTGTCGGCGGCGACAGCGACCATGACTTGATTGGCGGGCATTCGGATGAGGGGCAGGGTGCGGCTGGCGGACCCGTTCAGTTCGTTTGCACCTCCCTGGCCGGGAACTCGAAGCCGACCTTGCCGTTTTCGTCGAGGACCAGGTAGGCCGAGAACGGGCGTCCGGACTTGGAGATGAACTGAGTCAGCAACTCGGTGCGTCCGTTGGCCAGGAGCGCCGCGAGTTCCGCTCGCTCGATGGGGCGATGCAGAATCACGCGTCCGGTCTTGAACTTGCAGGCCCTGGTCGTCGCCTGGGTTCGCTCGCAAAGATAATGGGTATCGGATTCGAACACCTTTGCGCCGCATTTCGGGCATGTGCCGATCGGGGTTTGACCTGCGAAATCGAGCGGCGCGGGCGGTTCCGCTCCCTTCTTCCGAGCGCCGCCGCCTTTGGCCCGCGGTGCGCGGGGGGCAAACTCGAAGCGGACCTGACCGTCCTTCAACACGAGAAACGCCTCGAATCTCCGTCCTGTCTTCTTCGAGACGAAGCCCGTGAGCAGGTCGGTCTTTCCATCGGCAAGGAGCTTTGCGAACTGGGCCCGATCGACCGGCTGTTGGAGAATCACCGCGCCGGCCCGGAAATCGCAGTCGCGTTTGGGGCCCACGGCCTTTTCGCAGACATAGCTCATCCTGTTTTCGAAAACCCGATGGCGGCACTTTGGACACGCTCCCACCGGTTCCTTGCCGGTGAAATCGACGGCTGCGGCGGGGCCGCCGCTGTCTGACGCCGGGCTGACCTTGCCGAAGTCGAACTCGATCCGGTATTCCGGGTTCAGCCTGATGACCGCCGCGAAGGTCTTGCCCAGCTTGCTGCGAAACCCCTGCAGCGGACCGATCTGTCGCTCCGCGATCAACCGCCCGATTTCGTCCGGTTCGAACTGGCGTCCGGAGATGATCTTCCAGAGGCCGAAGTCGCAGGCGGGGTTCTGGCATTGGAACTTCTTGTAGTTCTCGTGCACTTCGCCGCTGCATTTCGGGCAGCGGGCGCTCAAGACACCGAAGTCGCCCGGGATGGTGTCATGCTCGTATGACTTGGCTCGTCGCACGATGTCCGCGGCCAGCTCCCGGATTTCCTCCATGAAAGCGGCGCGCGGGAGCCGGCCCCGTTCCATCTGCTTGAGTTTGTATTCCCAATCGCCGGTCAGCTCGGGCTTGGTGAGCGCCTCGACGCCCAGGCCATTGAGCAGCACCATGAGCGAAAAGGCCTTCGCGGTCGGCTGCAGTTCCTTGCCGTGCCGGAGCAGGTAGTTTTCCGAGAGCAGACCCTCGATGATTTGGGCTCGGGTGGCGGGTGTCCCGAGGCCCTTCTCGGCCATCGCCTCGCGAAGCTCGTCGTCCTCGACCAGTTTCCCGGCGCCTTCCATGGCCGACAAGAGGGTGGCTTCGGTGAATCGCGCCGGGGGTTTGGTCTGGCAGGCTTGGACGGCTATATCGACGGTGGCCACCTGTTCGTTGGGCGCGATCGAGGGCAGGCTCGGGGCATCCTCGTCCTGGACCTGGCGCCCATAGACCTCGAGCCAGCCGGGTCGGACCATGACTTTGCCTTCACTCTTGAACGGCTCGGACTCGACGCGCGTGATTCGGGTGGTGATCAGGAACTCCGCGGCGGGATAGAACACGGCCAGGAATCGCCTGGCGACCATGTCGTAGATTTTCTGTTCGGCTTCAGTCAGATGCTTGGGCGGCAGCGGTGTGGGAATGACGGCGAAGTGGTCCGAGACTTTGGCGTTGTTGAAGATTCTCTTGTTGGGCCTGACCCAGCCCTGGTCCAGAATCCGACGGGCGAAAGCGCCATAGGCGCCGTCACCGAAGGACTCGAGAGTTCCCCGGACCGTCGGGGCGTAATCCTCCGGGAGCGCTCGCGAGTCGGTGCGCGGATAGGTCAGGACCTTGTGCTTTTCATAGAGGGCCTGGGCGATCTTCAGCGTGCTGGCAGCCGCGAATCCGAAACGGTTGTTGGCATCGCGTTGCAGACTCGTCAGGTCGTACAGGAGCGGCGAGAGCTGAGTGGTCGGCTTGCTCTCCTCGGTGACCGTCCCCTGCCGGCCCAGGCACTTGGCCCGGATCGCCTCGGCCTTGGCCTGCTCCCAAATCCGTTCCGGCTTCAGATCGTCCTTTTCCCCATTCGTGCCGGCGGTCTCCTTGCTGAAACGCTCGTCGAACCAGCGGCCTTCGTAGCGTCCGGTCGCCGCTTCGAACGTCCCGTGCACTTCCCAGTAGTCCTTGGGCCGAAACGCGCGAATCCGCTGCTCGCGCTCGACCACGACAGCCAGGGTCGGCGTCTGCACGCGCCCGACGGTGGTCTTGTTGAAACCGCCAGTCTTGTTGTTGAAGGCCGTCATCGCGCGGGTACCATTGATCCCCACCAGCCAATCGGCCTCCGCCCGGCAGACCGAGGCGTCCGCCAGCGGACGCATCTCGGCATCCGTGCGAAGCCGCGCAAAGGCCTCGCGGATGGCCGCGGGCGTCATGGACTGCAACCAAAGGCGGCGGATGGGCTGTTTGGCCTGGGTGTACCCGACGATATTGCGGAAGATGAGTTCTCCCTCGCGCCCCGCGTCGCACGCGTTGATCAGCCCCTCGATGTCCTTTCGCCGAATCAGTTTCTGAAGCACTTTGAGTCGGCTTTCGTTCCTCTCGATCGGCGCCAGACTGAATCGCGGCGGCAGATGCGGCAGATGCGTAAAGGTCCATTTGCCGCGCGCGATCTCGAACTCCTCGGGCACCGCCAACTCGAGCAGGTGGCCGACCGCCGACGAAAGAACGAACCGATCGCTCTCGTAGTAGTCCTCATGCCGTTTGAAGCCGCCCAGCGCCTTCGCGATGTCGGCAGCCACGGACGGTTTCTCGGCAATGATCAATTCCTTTCCCATGTGTTGTTCCCTCGATCCGCACACGCCGCGGGCTGGTGGGCCGCGGCCCCTTCGGTCCAAAGCGGGGGGAACCTCGCCAAAAAGCCGCAGGAAGTCAAAGGCGGAGTGCGGCAGGGCGAAGAAGGACGTCTTGTGGAAGCGAGGCGCGCCTCAGGCCAAACCCAGTCCTCCCCTCTTGGCATGAGGAGTCCCCGTGTCTCCCCGCCCTTCTCTCCCCACGCCCCGCCCGGTAGAATTCTTGCCTCGTTTAACGCAGCACAGAAACTTGACTTTTCTGCGACATGTGTTGCCGGTCAAGGCTAGGGGCGCGGCCGATGAACCGTCAGCCAGCGACGAATGGCCGCGGCCTCCGGATACCGGGGATCCAACTGCAGCACCTTCGTGTAGTGCACACGCGCCTTGTCGGGATCACCCAGTTTCTCGGCGCACAGACGGGCGAGCGTGGCGTGGGCATCGACCGTCTCAGGGGCGCGGGCCAACAGGAACTCGAGTTCGCGGGCCGCGTCCACGGGATAATTCGCCCGTTCGAGGGACATTGCGAAGTTGAGTCGCGCGCTGGCGTCGTCCGGCTTCAACACCAGCGACCGCTCGAATGCGGCGAGGGCCTCCGCCCAAACGCCGGCGTCAAACGCCGCCACCCCGAGGTTGTACTGCGCCTCGAAGAACGACGGATCCGCCTCGACGGCTTGTCTGTACGCGGCCACCGCCTCCTCGTGCTGTCCTGCCGTGTGGAACTGGACGCCCCGCGTCAGCGCCTCCTGGGCTCGAGCCCGATCGCCGGACACCGGCGTCTCGGGGCGCACATACGTATAACGAAGAAGAACCGGTGGCTCGGGTTTCGGGGGCGCCGCGGAGGGCGCTGCCGCCATAGGCAGAGTGGCTTGTGCTGGCCTGGCCGCCGCACTCTCGCTCGCGAGCGATCTCAGATCCCTCAAAGGTGTCGGGGCGTTCTCCATCCTCGACGCAGACTCCTTTTCCGCCTTGTCCTTGCCCCCAAACCAGCCCAGCGGATTGAGTCTCTGGACGAGCGTTTTCTTCTTGGGTTCCTGCGGCCGACTCGCCGTCGGAATCGAGTCCGCGGCGGACCTCGCCGGCGGGGGCGCGGATGCTGTTGTCGTCTCCGGGACGGCGACGGGTGCAGGGGGGGGGGCCGTGGGCGCAGCGGTTACGGTTGTTGTCGCGGAAGCGACCCTGGATGGAACGGGAATGTCCTGGGCGGCCTTGACCTCAGGCTCTGATTCAAGCCGGACCACCTCGACCGGCGGCAGAGTCGGCTCGACCGTCGGCGTTGGCTCGGTCGTCGGCGTTGGCTCGGTCCGCGCCGCCAGCGTGGGTGCAGGAAAGGCGTCCGGCGTCCCAATGGGTTCGGGTGTTGGCATTGCCGGCTCCGTCCGGACGGGCGCGGCGGGGGTAGCCTGGGCGGCGATGGTAGGGAGAGTCTGAGTCGGCGGCTTGGGGGCAACCGGGGGGGGCAGTTCGGCCGGTGCGGGCTCGGGCGCAGGGACAGGGGCGTCGGCGACGCGAGCGATATTGGTCGGCGATGGGCTTGGGGTCGGTTGGGCGGGTGACGGCGGCGGTTTGGTTGTTGAGGGCGCGGGTTGTGGGGGAGTCGCCGCCACAAGTGCCGCATTTGTGGGCTGCGCGGGGAGATTCGTGACGAGGACCAGCGCGGGCACAGCGCTCGTGGCGGCGGCGCGCAGGCGCAACTCGCCCTCGATCTGGCTTGCGAGATTCGAGACCGCCTCGGCGTGGGGGAGGGGACCGGATGCGGCGAGGTAGGCGCGGTAACGGTCCAGGGCGAGGGTGCGGTCATTGATCTGCTGGTGTGCGACGATGGCCTGATTGAGCAGAGTCGGCGGGAAATTGGTCTGTTGCCGCAGAGCGGAGTTGAAGTACTCGAAGGCATCGTGCGATCGGCGGCGCAGGGCGGCACAAATGCCGAGATTGTTGAGGGCTTCGGCGGTCTGAGCGGGGGTGGGATTCAAGTCGAGCACGCGCTGAAAACTTCGCTCGGCCTGATCGACCAAGCGCGCGCGCAACTGGGCGGACCCGAGCCTGGCCCAGCCGAGCAAATCCTTGGGCTGGTAGGTGGTATAAGTGGTCAGTTCGTTGATGGCGGCGGACAGGTTATTCTGCTCGAGGAACAGACAGCCGCGGTTGTAGCGAACAACGGTCAGATTGAAGTCCCTGGCGAGGGCGTTTTGGTAGGCCTGAGCTGCCCCGGCGGGTTGACCGGCGTAATGATAGGCCAGGCCGAGGAAGTTCCAGGCCTGGGCGTTAGCCGGCGCGTTTGTCGCCAGCAGCTTGACCGCTCTTTGCAGCGGTTCAATGGCCTCCAACGGACGCCCCTGCCGAAGCAAACGCTCGCCTTCGAGCAGGCTCCGGCGTTCGGGCGGCGCGCAGCCCGCCAAAACGACAAGCGCCAGCAGCCCAAGGAAACACCCGGCGATGCCGCGCGGCGAGAGCCGAGCATCGACGGCAGAGGCGCCGCGCCACTTTTTGATGGTCTGCATGTGGTCCGGTGGTAACATTGCCCGCCCGACGAGTCAAGAAAGGCACGGTCATTTGCGTTGATGAGGCGAGTCCCCAGGCTAGTGAGCGACTTGATGCGAGGCCATTGGCCCGCCGTTCCATTCCCATCGTCTTTTCAGATGGCTTTCACCGCATGCCTGTTGGCTGCGGCAAACGCCGGGGAGAGCCTGCCCACAAACGCGGTTGCCATCGTGGGGCGGTTGGCCTCGCCCAAGGCGCGCGTCGTGGTCGTCGAAGAGCAAGGGGCCATCGTTTCCTTCAATCCGAATCTGCAAGTCATCCGGCGCATGGTGGACCGGGGCCTGACGAATCTCACCCTTCAACCGACCCCCCAGGCCGCCTGGCGCAGCCTGGTATCACCCGAGGATGTTGTCGGCCTGAAAGTCTATTCCGTACCCGGCGCGACCAGCGGAACCCGCCCTGCTGTGGTCGAGGGCGTGGTCCAATCGCTCCTGGATGCGGGGCAGGCGCCGGCCCGCGTGATTGTCTGGGACCGGCAGATCGGCCCTCTGCGGCTGGCGGGATATTTCACCCTGGCCGAACGGTACGGAATTCGCATCGCGGCGAGCACGGAGACCGGATACGACACAAACTACTTTTACGACAGCGCCTTCATTGGGCAGCCGGTCTGGGGCGATCACGAGTTTGGCCAGCGGGGGCCGGGTATCGGACGCAAGTCCTACGTGTCGAGGCTCGTCACCCGCGAGATGACCAAAATCATCAATCTCACGCCGCTGCTCAATCACAACATGGCGGGTGTGTCGGGCAACCTGTTCAGCCTCGCGATGGGGAGCGTGGACAACACGGTGCGCTTCATGAACGATCCCAGGCAGCTTGCGCTGGCCGTGCCGGAGATTTATGCGCTGCCCGTTCTGGGCGACCGCGTGGCGCTCAACATCGTGGACGCCCTTCTGGCCCAGTACCACGGCGAGGCCCGCAGTCTCCTGCATTACACAGCGGCCCTCAACCAACTGCGATTCAGCGTCGATCCCGTGGCCTTGGACGTGCTGTCGATTCAGGAACTCGAACGCCGGCGCGAGTTCGCGGAAACCCCTGCAGCGAAGCCGGACCTCCAGCTCTACCAAAACGCCGCCCTGGTCGAGATCGGCGTCAGCAATCCCCAATTCATCGAAGTCGAGTGGGTCAAGTGACCGCCGGCACGCGCGGGAGCGACACGCCGCGCCGCGGGCAGATGCCGGCCGTCTACTTGCTGCGTGTCGAGCGTTCCTGCATCCAGAAAACGTCCACGTTGTTGGGAGAAGCCACGTTCAGGTCCAGGCCCTGATTCTTTTTGAGCTTCGGCACGGTGCGGCCGTCCTTCCATCTTCGGATTTCGGCATGACCGTCGGCAAATGAAAAGCCGCCGGCGCCGTTGTGGTAGCTGGCGGGGTAATCGATGATGCGCCAGCTCTGCGGTCGATCCGGGTAGCCGGTCATATCGACGCAGAATTCGCCGTCGTTGATGCTGTCCTCCCGCTCGTCCAGCAGCAGCCAGGTCATCGTCGGACCCGGATCAACCAAGTCGCTCAACTTCTTGTAGCTGCGCCACCCGGTCGTCCACTCCGTTCCGCCAAACCAGTTGTTCATCGCCATGCTCCGGACACGCGGCCAGACCCGCCCGCCAACGGAGACGGTCGACTTGTCGGCTGGGCATTTCCAGATGGCGGTGTTCTGGCCGCAGTAGGGCATGAGCGGGCTCTTCTTGATATCCTGCGCGACATCCCAATTGGACCGATTGCCTCCGTCGTTCAGATTCAGGCTGCCAGTGACCCAGGGGGTCGTTCCGGCGTACGCGTTCGGCAGCTTGTCGCCGTTGTCCTCCGCATACATCAGCCACGCCAAAGTAAGCTGCCGGTAGTTCCCCATGCACTCGATCCCCTGCGCCTTCGATTTGGCCCGACCCAGCGCGGGCAACAGCATTCCCGCCAGGATCGCAATGATGGCGATCACAACCAGCAACTCGATCAGCGTGAAACCCGCCTTGCGAGAGACTCCGTTCAGCTTCATGGCTTGTTCCCTTTCCGCGTTGTGATCCAGTCCGACGCCCGGACGCCGCGGCGTCTTGGCGTGTTGTCTGGAGTGTGCTCCTGGCGCGGGCTTGCCCGCGGCCATCGGCTGACTTCAGGCAATCTTCACCTCGCACCGTAGGCGTCGATGGCCAGGCGGGTCAAGCGGGTTTGCATCGGGGTTTGCATCGTCGATCCCGGATTCCTTGGCCGGGCGTCGGTCCGCCGCGTCTGGCCACGCGGCCTGCAGCGGGAGTCTCTATCCGTTGATCGGAGCCCCCTCCTCATCGGCTTGGCTGCGATCGCCCTGAGGCGGCGCAACTGAATCGAGTCAAAGGGATCATCAGAAGGTCAGATTTGGCTCGGCCTCTTGTTTCAAAACATCGCATCGCAGACGAAGACAGAGGCCACAGGGGGCAAATCGGCTCCCCCGTCAGCGGCGGAGGCGCTCATGCTTGCTTAGGGTCTGTGCAAAAACTAATCGGAAGTAATTTTTGCACAGACCCTTAGCCGGTCACTTCTTGAACTTTCGGACGTACACGATGAGGTCTTTGATCTCCTGATCGCTTAGCAACTCGGCGTAGCCCCTCATCCGGTTCTTGCCTTCCTTTGTGATCTTGAAGGCTTCCTCATCCTTGAATGACGCATGGACTTTCGGGTCGGTATAGTCCTTGGCCTTGGTCCTCTTGCCCATCGCGGTCTGGCCTTTGCCGTCCTCGCCGTGGCATTTGGCGCAGTGCTTCGTCCAATTCGCTTTGACATCCGCCGCTTCGATCGAAGCAGGGCCGGCAATCAGCAGCCCCATCGTCAACCAGAGCACTTTCCTCATCGCACGCCCTTCCTCGTTTTCCTGAGTAATCGAGCGAGGTGCGCCTGCCCAATCCCCGTGATCGGCATTATGACCGCGCTGCATGTTCTGCGCAGCCTTCTTCCGCGCCTCGCTTCAGAGAATCCTTGACCCCGTCAACCTAGTGTTTAGTTGCACAGATTAACGATAGTATTCCGAAGCTGGGCCCCTTTGACTTCCCGCTTCCTCCACTTGA
>MWFF01000084.1 GCA_002071485.1 Verrucomicrobia bacterium ADurb.Bin006
GGTTTTGAGGTGGACGAAGTACTGACGGAGTTCCTCGGGCGTGACCTCCTCGGGGGCTTTGTGGAAGTGCTCGCTCAGCTGCCGGACGCAGGCCAGGTAGGCCTGTTGGGTGCGGGGCAGCAGCGGGAGCAAACGCAGGTCGCCTGCCTGCCGAAGCCTCGGCGCAGGCAGGTCGGTGAAGCGGATTAGGCTGGCGTGAACGGTCGAGTTTTTTTATGCATAGGGACGTGAGTTGAGTTTTTGGTTTGGCGCCCGGTTCGCCTTGAGGCGGCCGGGCGTCCGAACCATGCCGCAGGAAGGGTGGCGGACACAATGCCGAACGATCATCGGAGGGCCGCACGCCAGATGAACATGCCGCTCCGAGGCGGCGTTCCTCGCCGCCGCGGAGCGGCTTCGTTCAACCACCGACTTGGCAGAACAGTGAGTAGCAAAAGAAATGAGACTCTGGCCACAGTAGAGCGCGTTGCTGAGGTTTACCGCGCAACTCGCGTTGGGCGGATAAACCGCCGCGCAACGCGCTAGAGTCTAAACTGAAAAGGGTCCTATGGCGATACAAAACCGCAGATGGCTGCGAGGCCACTTGGTCCCACACCGCCGCCGTGCTCTGCGGAACAAGTCGTTACAGCGGACGACGCCGCCAACGCCCTGGGACGATATAGCACCACCGGCGGCGCGCCGCTGAACTTTAACGTTCGCCGGAAGTTGGAGGAAAGGAAGCTTATGACCGACAGCAAGGTGTACGGTGCGTACAAGGGGCCATATCGCCAGAAGAGCGTCAAGAAGCGGATCGAGGCGCTCTTTCTGGATAACCTCGGCAAAGTCCTTGGACGCGAGGTTATTCTGCGCGCGGCGCGGGACCCAAAGACGAAGAAGGAGCCGGAGAACTGGCATCAGCGATTGTCCGAACTGCGCACAGACGATGGTTACACGATCTTGTCTTGGCGGAATCGTGGCGATCTCAAGGTGCAAGAGTACCTGATGCCCCATGCGACAAAACGCAAGAAGGCCGGCAAACGGATTAGGCCCGACGATAAGACCTGGGCTGCAATTCTGGAGCGGGCCAAGCACCGCTGCGAATGGTCCGAAGGCGGACAAGTGTGCGGACTTCACGAAGGAGACGTTGATCCGGTCGGTGGCGGACGCGTGAAACTAACCCCGGACCACAAAAATCCGCATTCGTTGAACCCAGAAGCCGACCCTTCCGATCCGAACCAGTGGACGGCACTGTGTGGCCGGCACCAGGTGACGAAAAAGAACTACTGGGATTCGACCACCGGCAAGATGAACACATACGCCATCGTTCAGTTTGCTACACGACCGGAGAAGGAGATTGTGTTCAAGTTCCTGCTGGACTACTTTGGATACGAGATCAACGAGGAAGGCGAAATAAACCGAAAATGAAGCCGCACAGCACGCCACACAACTCGGAACTTCTCGAGCTGAGGGACAACATCGCGTCCCAACTGGGAAAGCAGGGGGTGGTCATCCTCCCGCCGATGGACATCGAGATGTCCTCACGGCTTCTCTTGACGTTGGGATTCCACGCGCAGTGCTGCATTCTTGATCCTTGGTACAACAAAGGGGTCGGCGGAGTGCGTGAGGACTACGACGAATTTCTGCCGCAACTCTTGCGGTACGTCGCCCCCTTGTCGGATCACGTGTTTCTCTGGGGCTTTCCGGAGATCGTCGCCCGGTTTGTTCGGATGCTGCCTGAACCATTGACGCTGAAGTGCTGGTTGACCTGGTTCTACAAGAACTCTCCATCCCGCATACGCGGCTGGAGGTCGGCCCAGATGACTTGCCTCCACCTAACGACCCCGAAGGCAGTGATGCATGTTGAGAACTTCCTTAACGACGTGCAGCGAGAAAAACTGCAGCAGGGCAAATTGCTGTACATTCCGGGGCCGCCCAGCGTAATAGAGGAGTCACTCTTGTGCGGCTTCGTGGGGAGGAATGAGCAGACCGGACATCCTTCGCAGAAGCCGCTCTCGGTGATCGAAAAGACGCTCCTCATGGCCACTGCGCGAGGCGAACTCGCCATCGACCTCATGAGCGGATCGGGCACAACCGGCGAAGCGTGTATGGCAAATGAGAGGTTTGCCATCCTCTGTGACATTTCAGAGGAGTACACTCGCATTGCAGAGGAACGGCTAGGTGTCGCGAGGATTGAAGTCGAGGAGTCGCTCCTCGCCCTGTTGCCATCGGCAGAACACCGGCTGCCCCATGAGCACGTCGCGCTTCCCACCAAGCACCCACGACCGGCCGTCGGTCGACTTCAAGGGCACCGCAATCAACTGGACCTCGAAATGGAATAGAAAAGGCGAACCAGTCGCTCCACCGAACCGCCGCCCAGCGTTTCCGTTTTGGAAGCGCCGGGTTCAGCGGACACCGGATTCGCTGCCGACGCCCGGTGTCGGCGGCGGTCGGTGGTCGTTCGGCGGCACGCCCTGCGCCAAATATTCAACGCTAAGCACACAATGAAAACAAAGTATGCCTCAATATTCGTTGGGACAGGACTGTCAGTGAGTGTAGTCCTCTTCGGGCCTTCCGCAGCGGCCCAATGTGTCCCGGCACCAGCGGGGATCGTTGGCTGGTGGCCTGGAGATGGCAACACATCGGATATCGTTGCTGGGAACAACGGCACGCTCGAAAACGGGGCGACCTTCGCCCCAGGCATGGTCGGACAGGCTTTCAGCCTCACCAATGCTTTTGTTGTCGTCTCCAACCGCCCCAGCCTGAACTTGACCGGAAGCTTGTCCCTTGAGTTCTGGGCCAGGCCAAGCTCGATCTCCGGCCGGGGCGCAGTTCTGGACATGGCCCAAGAGGGGACGGTGAATGAGAACTACAGTGCCGTCAACGTGAACGGAATGCTCGTTTTCCAGTATTACAACGGCGGCTGGCAGTGGGCAACCGCCCCGAATTTCTTTGCCGCCGGGACGTGGGTGCATGGCGTCGTCACGTATCAGGCGGGCAACGTCTTCATCTACCGGAACGGGGCCCAGGTTGCGCAAACCAATGGGCTGCCACCCTTACTGACCAACTCCGCCAATGCTCTCGCGATTGGGCGTTACCAGGTGGGGAGCACCGGCTACTTCATCGGTCTGATTGACGAAGTGGCCATCTACAGCCGGGCCCTGACGCCGACGGAAGTGGCGGCCCACTATGCCGCCGATGGCGCCGGCATGTGCAAAATCCAAATTCTCGTGCCTCCCGGCGATCAAGTCGTTGCCTGCGGCTCGAACGCCACATTTTCCGTCGTGGCCACCAACGCGAGCTTGTACCAATGGCAGTTCAACGGGACAAACATCGCCGGAGCCACCAATGCCTCGCTGGTCGTCACGAACGCCCGATCGCCGCAGGCGGGCGTTTACACGGTCGTGGTCGGTGATCCCGCCGGCTACCATCTCAACGCCTCCGCGACGCTGGCTTTCAGCTTCCTCGAATTGCACATGTATGCGGGTGTGACCATCAAAGGGCGGGTAGGAGGCGGGTATCTCGTGGAGTACACTGATAGCTTGACGCCGCCAGTGCAATGGACCGTGCTCACCAACATTGTGAGCCTTCCAGTCACGCCCTACATCTATATTGACTTTGATTCGGTCGCCCAGCCGAAGCGGTTTTATCGTGTAGTTTCCCCCGATTGCCCATGATGGCCTGTGAGAACGCCGCCTAACTGACCAAAGGAATGTAGAGAACGGAGGAGGCGGGGCAAGGGCGTGATTTGGTCTGAGGGTCAAAGCGCCTCCTCCGTTCTTTACATTCCCCGGTTGAACGAAGCCGCGGCCAACCTGGAACCGGAGTCGGCGAGGATCTGTTTGAGGAAAGTGTCTGCGTCCAGTGCAGCCGGTGCGCCCGGATCAGCCTTGGCGTGGGGGCACCACCTGCGTTGCTGTCCTTCGAGGTCCCCATCAAGGGTCTCTGGTTTGGTCTGGTCGCTTGCCCGCGCGCTGGGCGGAAGGTGAGGTCGAGGTTTTGAAGACGTAGCGGCTGAGATAACGCAAGGCGGCCTCACCGGAACCGGCGGGCTGGCAATGGACCACCCAACGCTGCTTCCAGACCCGAGCGGGCAAGGTCTTGAGCAGGTCGGGCGCATCGCGTTGGAGGCCCTGACGAAAGAGGGTGCGGTAGTGATCGGCCAGGGGATGGACGTGGACGAGGAACTTGGGACGACTGGGAACCCACTGGCGTTGATCGAGGCTCAAGCCACCGGCGGGAACCAGGTAGTGGACGTGGGGGTGATAGATGAGGGTGCGGCTCCAGGTGTGGAGGAGGCCGAGCATGCCCAGGGAAGCCCCGAGCCGCTGGGGGTTGCGGGCCAGATCCTGGAGGGCATGAGCCGAGGCGGCAAAGAGGAGGTCCAGGCTCACGTCCGGATGGGAGCGCATCCAGAGGCGCAGTGGCTCCGGGACGGTGAAAGTGACCAGGAAGTAAGGGACCGGGAGCAGCAAGCTCGTGTGGTTGGCCAGCCACTGGTCGGCGTCGGTCTGGCCGCACTGGGGACAGTGCCGGTCGTTGCAGGAATGATAGGACTAAGAACCTGTCACGTTGTCTTAGGAAAGCCAGCGTCCAAGATTAAGAACCTGTCACTTTATCGACACGCGGGACACGCCCTTAGAAAAGCCAGCGTCCAGGATTGAGATCAGGAACCTGTCACTTTGTGCGTCCAGGATCAAAAACCTGTCACTTTAGATTAAGAACCTGTCACTTTGTCGGATCGATTCAGCCGAGGGCGGATCACTTTAGATGTTTCATCTCCGCGGGAGTGCGTTAGAGTGGGGCCATGTTAAATCCACGGCACAAGCCTTTGGTCTACGGGGTCGTGGCATTGACGCTGGCGTGGGTGCTGGCCTGGGGCGGGTATACCGTGGCGAAGAGCCGCCGGGTCACGGCCGAACGGGTGCAGGCCTTCATGCGAACGGTTGATCTGAGCACACTGACCGGCGAGGCGCGAGCGAAGGCGCTGCGCGAGCTTGCGTCGAAGCTGAACGCATTGTCCTACGAGGAGCGTCAGAGGGCGCGACTCGATCAGGAGTGGTCGCGGTGGTTGCTCGCGATGACGGAGACTGAAAAGTCGGAATTCATCGAGGCCACGCTGCCGACGGGATTCAAACAGATGCTTGGGGCATTCGAGCAGTTGCCTGTCGATCGCCGCCGCCGAACCGTGGACGAGGCGGTCAAGCGGCTCAAAGAGGCGCGCCAAGAGCTGGCGGCACGCGACCTGCCGATGCCCGAGTGGGAAACGAATGCGCCCCCAGTGTTGAGCGAGGAGGTGCGCCAGAAGCTGATCACCACCGGCCTCAAGTCATTCTATTCGGAGAGTTCGGCTCAAACCAAGGCCGAGGCGGCGCCGTTGCTCGAGGAGCTGCAGCACATGATGGAGAGCGGTGTCTTTCTTCGGGGGGGGAGATGAACGCCCGGTTGCAGACGACTGCCTTTACCCTGATCGAGTTGCTGGTGGTGATTGCCATTATTGGGGTCTTGGCGAGCCTGCTGCTGCCGACGCTGAGCAAGGCGCAAGAGGCCGGGCGCTCGACCGCCTGCCTGGGCAACCTGCGCCAAATCGGGATCGCGCTGCAACTCTACACGCAGGACAACAACAACCGTCTTCCCGAAATGCGCGACCGACTGTTCGAAACCAATGGTGTGTCGTCTGGCGACAGCCAGGCGACAATTGACGTGGTCCTGACCAACCATTTGGGGTCGTCGCAAGTCCTCAAGTGTCCTTCCGATTTCAGGCGGGTGTACGAGCAAACCCGGTCGAGTTACTCGTGGAACAGCCTGCTCAACGGACAGGATGCGGAACATCTGCGTGTGTTCGGGATCGACTTTGATCCGCACCGCATCCCGCTGGTCTTCGACAAGGAGGCTTTTCACGCGGCGCACGGCGCGAAACGGGGCGTGAATTACCTGTACGCCGACGGGCACATCAAGAACCTCCTGGCGATCGAAGGAACAAAATGAGAGTCACCGGGCCGTCCGGATCCTCCTTTGCGGAGGGCGCGTCTCCGAGATCGAATCGACTCATCGAGCTGCGCGGGGTGACGAAAAGATTCCGGGGGCGTCTTGCGGTGGACGATCTCACTCTCGAAGTGCCGGCGGGGGAGATCTACGGGCTGTTGGGACACAACGGAGCGGGGAAAAGCACGGCCATCGGCATGATGTTGGGACAGGTGTGGCCGACGCGGGGGGAGGTGCGCGTGTGTGGTCACGACGTCATGCTGCGGCGGACGCTAGCATTGCGGCAGGTGGGGGCGATTTTCGAGTCGCCGGCGTTTTACGATTATTTGAGCGGCTGGAGGAATCTCGAAATCCTGAGTCACTACACGGCTCCCACATCACGGCAGCGGCTGCAGGAGGTCATCGACTGGGTCGGGTTGACGGGGCGGGAGCGCTCGATCGTCCGCACCTACTCGCATGGGATGCGAGCGCGTCTGGCGCTCGCGCAGGCGTTGTTGCCACAGCCGACGCTGCTCATTCTGGACGAGCCGGGGGACGGTCTGGATCCGGAGGGCATCCACGAGATGCGCGAGACCATTTTGAGGCTGCATCGGGAGCTGGGGCTGACGATTCTGCTTTCGTCGCATTTACTGAACGAGGTCGAGCAGCTCTGCACCCAGATCGGCGTGATCCGAAAGGGGCGCAAAGTGTTCGAGGGGCCGACCGCCCACGCCCTGCAGAGCCGGAACTGGCTGCGCATCACGGTGCCCGACTTCGCCGCCGCCGATCGGTTCCTGCGGCAGGAGGGACTCATTGACGAGAGCCGTGACGGGCGCTGCGTCGCGATGAGCGAGGGGATCAGATCGGACGTGATCATCCGCCGACTGGTTGAAGGCGGCTTTCAAGTATCCGAAGTGGCGCGTGATGAGCAGACCCTCGAGGACTTTTATCTGTCTTTGATGAGACGGTGATCGGGATTCCGCCCATGTTTTGCCTGCAACTGCGCAACGAACTTTGGAAGCTGTTCGGCAAGAAGCGGACCTACATCGGGTTCTTCATGTTCCTTTTCGCCCAGAACGTGATTGCACTGGTGTTTCGGTTCACACAGGCCTCGAAGCCGATGCAGAGGATGCTCGAGATGAGCGGGCATCTGGCCGAGCCGTTCATCTCGGTACTGACCATCGCCACGATCATGCTCGTGCCGGCCGCGGCGTTTCTGCTGCCTCTCTATGTGGCCCTGGTGGGCGGAGATCTCGTGGCCAAGGAGGCGGAGGACGGCACGTTGCGGATGATTCTTTCGCGCCCGGTGTCGCGTTTTCGTTTGTTGGTGGTGAAGTGGGTGGCGGGCTGCATTTTTTCCCTGCTGCTGGTGCTGGCGCTGGGCGTGTTTGGACTGGCCTTTTCTCGGCTCTATTTCCCGTGGGGTGGCATGTTCGTCTGGCTTCCGGAGCACGGCATTTTCGGTGTTTTCGAGGCACAGACGGGGCTGGTCCGGTATGTGGCGGGCCATCTGATGCTGGTGACGGAGGCCGCATCGATCATGTGCCTGGCCCTTCTGTTCTCCTGCTTTAACGTGAAACCGGCGGCCGCGACCATCCTGGCGCTCTCGTTGACATTCGTCAGTTTCATCATGGAGCACATTCCCTACTTCAAGGATTACCAGAACTGGTTCTTCACCTATCACCTGCATCTGTGGCAGTTCATGTTTGCCGAAAAGATCCCTTGGTGGCGGATCGGCCAATCGCTGAGCCTTCTGGTCGGCTTCAATGCCACCTTCCTGGCCATCGGCATGGCCTCCTTCCACATCCGCGACATCAAGTCGTGAGTCGACACGGCCTTCCCGCTTTCCGCCGGCGCTGCCTTTTGCGCTTCCGCTTTTGCGCTCTGCAAGGTAGAAGACTGTCTCATGACCGTGGAGACCATTTGGAGCCGCCTGACACGGATGGTCTTTTTTCTGGTGCTGGCGGCCTCAGCGATGCTGGTGGGATTGTGGTATCTGCCGTTGATCGACGAGAACAAGGCGATGCGCGAGCGGTTGTTTCGCATCGAAGTCGAGGTGCGGCGGGAGGAGGCGAAAGCACAGCAGAAGCGCGCCACCATCGAGTCGCTGCGCACCGATCCCAAGGCGATCGAACGGCTGGCGCGCGAACAGCTCGGCCTGGCGAAACCCGGGGAGACGGTCATCCACTTCGAAACCCCCGCCACCAACACGCCTGGCATTGTCCTGCCCGATTACCCTTGATCCCTCTCGATCGGCAGCCACACCGCCTCAGCTTGCCGGAAGCACGGCTGTCGGTTGGAGACCGAGTCTGCGTCGACCCAGGCCGTCCAAACCGCCTGGTTCACCAAGTCCCGACCACTGTGCGGCCTTGTCAGGTCCTCCGCTGGGTCGTGTTGTTTTCTCCCAGCGCCGCGAGTCCAGACACCGAAAGCAGGCTGGCGGTCAGCGCGTCCAGTTGTTTGTGAGTGTGTTCACTGGACAGCGCGAACCGGAAAAAGCCGCGCGGCGGTCCACCCGGATACCGAATGAGGCTGGGGTAAATCCCACGGCGGAGCAGGTCTTTTCGCAGACGGGCCGCCGCGGGCACGGTGCGAGCCTGGACAGCGATGACGGGGCTGGGTGTCTGGGGCTGGGCCAGAGCCGTTTTGCACAGCGCGTCTTTGACCAGGCGCACCCGATCCGCCAATCTGGAACGGAGGCCTGGATCGGATCGCACGATCTGCACGGCTTTAAGCGCCGCGGCGGCGAGCGGCGGCGGGAGAGGGGTGCTGCCCGCAAACTGGCGGCTTTGGCGGACGATGCGCCCAATGAGGGAGGCATTCCCAAGGATCGCGCCGCCGTAGGTGCCGAAGGCCTTGCTTAGCGTGCAGGTCTGAATGAGGCGGTTTTCCCGGCGCACCCCGCAGATCTCGGGGGTCCCGCGTCCGCTCGATCCCAGAATCCCAGCGCCGTGGGCGTCGTCCACGAGCAACAAGCCATTGCGTGGCAGGAGCCGCAGATAGTCGGCCAATGGGGCAATCGTTCCTTCGCGCGCGAAGAGTCCATCGGTGAGCACCAACGGACGGGCTGCGTCGGGGAGCCGCCGCAAGCGCTCGGCCAGGTCCGAGGGGCTGAGATGGCGGAAGCGGAGGACTTGACAGCCCAACAACTCCGCGGCGTCGTCAAGGCTGGCATGGGCCTGTTCGTCGATGAGGGCATGGGTGACATGGCTGGCCATGCCCTGGGCGGCGACGAGGTTGGTGGCATAGCCGCTGGGTGTCAGCAGTGCGCGATCGACCTCAAAAAAGCGGACCAACTCGTTCTCGAGTTCGGCGTAGATGGAATGGTTGCCCGTGGTGGCCCGCGAGGCGGCCACATTGAGACCATAGCGAACGGTGGCATCGCGGGCTGCGGCCAAAACGCCCGGGTGAAAGGCCAGGCGGAAATAATCGCATCCGCCAAAGTAGACGAGGGTGCGTCCCTGATAGCGGACAAACACGCGATCGAGCTGTTGCAGGGCGGGCCCCATGATCGGGCTCAGGGCCTGGAACGACTCATGCGCGGGCTTTAAACCGGATTCCTCCCTGGATGTCGATAGCGCCGGCCTTGACCTCGACGAAGGGTTTGCCTTTCTTAACGCCGACGGTGCCGTAGCCGGTTGCGGTGGCGAGAAAGCAACGAAAATCTCCCTTGATCGAGGGCTCGAGGTGGAGGGTCTTGTCGACTGCGTCATAGCGGGCTCCGCAAAGGCCCTGGAGGAGGCCGTAGGACGCCATCGCCCGCGCATACCAGTGGCCGCACTCGTACTCGTTAAACGGATTGCGAATGCGTCCATCGTAGCGGTCGCGGCAGACACGCACGATCTCGAGACCTTCGTCGACAAGGCCCATGAGCATGAGGTGGGACGCGACCTGGTACTCGATGCCGGTCCAAACCTCGTTCGAGTAGACGAACGGAAGCGACAACTCGCCGCCCTTGGGCCAGGTGCACAGCAGCAGGCCGCCCTCAGCGCCGCAGGCAAAGCTGGGCCGCTGCGGATTGGCATGGGCGCTGAGGTCATGCTTGAGGTTGTAGCGGTGGACGGCGCGCAAATGACTGCGCACCTTGTCCGGGTCGAGGACTTGGCCCGCGCCGCAGACCGCGGCGAGCCAGGAACCCAGAACGCCGTCGGACAGGCAGCCTCGTCCGTACTGGTACTTGGGTCCCTCGCGTTCGAGGAGCAGCCGCGCTTCGGGTGAATAGCCGCTGTGGAAGCTCTGGACTTCGAGCGGGTTCTTGGCCTTGAGGTTCTTCCATTCGATTCTCTGGATATAGTATTCGCCGTCGAAAAGCTCGGTGTCGGCACGCTGAGTCCCGCGGGCGAGCAACTCGGCGTAGAGGGGAACCTCGTCGCCCAGCGCACGGCCCATGCGCACGGCGGACTGGAGCGCGCCGAGGTAGAAACTGGTGCACATGCCGTCCGGCCCCCAGAACTCGATGTCGTAGGTGTTGTGGTGGGGTTCTTCGAGCCAGCCCTTGTGGTCCGGATCCCAAGTGGCGATGCAGTAGTCGAGACTCCTTTTGATCTTGGGCCAAAGCCCGCGCAGCCACTCGGTATCGCCGCTGATGCGCCAATCACGGTGCACCTTCATAATGCCGCCGAGCTGACCGTCAGCGGCAGCATGGAAGTCATGGGTCAAGGGCCGGATCGGCAGGGCTGAACGGAATTGCTGATGACCACGGTCATCCTGGGAAGGTCCGAACTCGGTCTCGCGCAGTGTCCGTTCGAGGGCGGGGAAGAGGTGCGGAATCACCTGAGCGTAGTTCCAGACATGGGTGCAGGAGCCGGCACAACATCCGGAGTTGTCGCCACACCCTTCCCAACACCAGAGCCGACCGTCCGACTGCCGGAGCACCGTCGGCGATTTCAGGATGGTCAGGTTGGCGGCCACCGCCTCGATCACCTCAGGAGGCAGGGTCGAATCGTAGAAACAGTCGCTGAAACGCTTGGTCCGGAGGCGCAGATCGTCGTAGTGGTCCCTCCAATGACGCGTGATCTCATGGATGTCGGCAAAACGTTTCGAGTACCAAGGCTGATGCGTATCGGTTGGCGGGGCGATGCCGTCCGGATCCTTGCCGAAGCGCAGATTCGTCCTGGCCACATGCCAGGCCAGTCGCAGCGTCACCGTGTGCGCGGCGCGGGGGGCAAGCCGGATCGGCACGAACACCGTTGCGCCGGGCGAAGCGCCGCCTTCGGTCACAGGCGGACGTTCCTGGCACACGCCGTTTCGGACGTCATTCCAGGCCATTGTCAGCGCATCCCACCATCCGCCCCGAAACCAGGCATGATTGACCTTCGCGTCGGGCTCGGTGACCGTAGCCGAGAAGGCGCCCTCCTCCCAGGCCTTGTCCTGAGCCGCAGCGCTCCAGAGAATGAATCCGCCCGGGGTTGCCTTGACGGCGTTGGCATTGCTTCCCACGGTCATGAAATTCCTGGCGTTGAACGAGAAGACAGCCTCGATGGGCGCGCGGGTGGGATTATAGAACCGGTACTCGAGCGCGGCGACCGGCAGGCTCGAGTCATCGGCGGCCCCGGGCTCGAAAGGACTCCAACCCGTGACTTCGACGCGCAGCGGGACGTCCGGATCCGACAGACGAACGGTCGCGAACGGGAAGCGCGCTCGAAACGCGGCCTGGCGAAAACGCGGAAGTCCGAACGAGGAACCCGCGGCCCCGTTGCCGGTGCCGGGGGCGCCGAACAGCTTCCAGGCCGGCACGGGGCCTTCGAGCACGCGCGCCACGTTCGGCGAGCCTTTCACACAGATGGCAGCGAATGTCATCGGCTCGTGAAAGACCTCCGGACGATGCCGCAGCGACACGTGCGACAAAGCCCCTGTGCCTTCGAGGCAGATCATGCCGGCGCCCAGGCCGCCGAGAGGGAAAGCGATGCGGTTGAGCCGCTCGCGCGCGTACTCGGCATCGTATTTCGATCTTCTCCTGGCAGGTGGATTCGTCTCGGGCGTTGCCGCCGTCGCCGCCGCGGCGCCCGCACCACCAAGCGCGCCAACGGCCGGCGCGGAGAGCTTCAGAAACTCGCGGCGTGTCAAAGTGTTTTCCGTACCGGGTGTCTCAGACATGGCTTGGTCCTTTCGCTTGCTCGTCATCTCGACTCCTGAACTGAAAAATCCGCTCGCAAATCCACTTCAATCTGCTCCCCTTCGCTCCGACCGAGCTTTCGTGGATTGAATCCAAAAAAGCCCTGAGCGGAGGGATACGCACGACGCGTTGTTAAAGGGAAGGACGGTCACTGGCAAGCGGATGTTGCGGGAATTTTCGCGATCTCAACAGAAGCGTCGGACGTGGTTGGGTCTCCCGGCTTCAGCCGGTTCTCGCCGGAGGCCCAGGCCAAGATGAGAACTGCTGGTGTGCTGAGAAGGCTGTGCTGAGAAGGCTGTTGCCAAACCGGAGCGCCCCACTACACTCGATTTTTGAAAGGAAACGAATTATGCGTAATCCAACCTCAGCCGCGTATGCCTGGCGTTTCTTCCGTGCCGGTGGTTTTGACCAAGTCAAACTCGAAACGGGCGCCGATCTCCTGGCATTGGATCAACTCGATCAGAAACTCTGGGTGGCTCTGGCCTGTCCGACCACCTCCCTGCACTTCGATGCCCGGACCCTGGAATTGATCGACACGGACAAAGACGGTCGGGTGCGGGCGCGCGAATTGATCAGCGCCGTGAAATGGGCGGGAGGCCTGCTGAAGAACCCGGACGAGCTGGTCAAGGGAGGCGATGCGTTGCCGTTGACCTCGATCAACGATGCGACCGAAGAGGGCCAGACAATCGCCAGCTCCGCCAAGGCCATTCTGATCAATCTGGGCAAAAAGGACGCCCACGAGATCACGCTCGCCGACGTGGCGGACACGGCGAAGATCTTCGCACAGACAGCCTTCAACGGAGACGGCATTATCGTCGAGGAATCCGCCACCAGCAGCGCCCTCAAGGCCGTGATCAAGGACATCATCGACTGCCAGGGTGCGGAGCCCGACCGCAGCGGCAAACCTGGCATTAGCCAGGCCAGAGTGGACCAGTTCTTTGCCGACGCGACCGCCCATTCTGACTGGTGGAAGCAGGGCGAAACGGACAAAGCCCTGCTGCCGCTGGGCGAGGCGACCGGAGCGGCCGCCCAGGCCGTGAAGGCGGTGCGAGCCAAGGTGGACGATTACTTCACCCGTTGCCGGCTGGCCGGCTTCGATCCCCGCGCCGTCAATGCCCTCAACCGGGAGGAGAAGGAATACGTCGCTCTCGGGAACAAGAATCTCACACCCGATTGCGCCGATCTTGCCGCGTTCCCGCTGGCGCACGTCGAGGCCGCCAAACCGCTGCCGCTCACCGAGGGTGTCAACCCCGCCTGGGTAGGCGCTATCGATTCTCTGCGGACGGCCGCAGTCGAGCCGCTGCTCGGTGACAAGACCGTATTGACGGAGGCGGACTGGAACGTCCTGCTTGCGAAATTGGCCCCATTTGAGGGCTGGCAGGCAGCCAAAGCCGGGACAAGCGTCGAGAAGCTCGGCGTCACGCGCATCCGCCAGATTTTGGAGACTCGAGCCAAGGACGAGCTCACGGAGCTTCTGGCCAAGGACAAAGCCGAGGAGAGCAATGCCGCCGCCATCGCCTCGGTCGAGAGGCTCATTCGCTATCGGCGCGATTTGCACCTCCTTTGCACGAATTTCGTCAATTTCGCCGGTTTCTACAGCCGTGGCGAACCGGCCATTTTCCAAGCCGGCACGCTCTTCCTGGATCAAAGAAGCTGCGAACTGACTCTGCCAGTCGAGGACGCGGCGAAGCACGCAACGATGGCCGGCATGGCGGGCGCCTACCTCGCCTACTGCGATTGCGTGCGCAAAGGCAGCGGCGAGAAGCGTCAGATTGTCGCCGCCTTCACCGACGGCGACTCCGACAACCTCATGGTTGGCCGAAACGGCATTTTCTACGACCGCGATGGGCGCGACTGGGATGCGACCATTACTAAAATCATCGACAATCCCATCAGCCTTCGCCAGGCCTTCTGGGCGCCGTACATGAAGTTTGTTCGCATGATCGAGGAGATGGTGGCCAAACGCGCCGCGGCGGCCGATGCCGCGGCCGATGCCAAGCTCGCCCAGGCCGCCACCGCCGCCGCCGAGGTGGACAAGACCAAGCCGGCTGCCCCCAAGAAGATCGATGTGGGCACCGTTGCGGCCTTGGGCGTCGCCTTCGGCGCCCTCGGCACCGCCTGCGCTTACATGATGGGCTACGCCGCGGGCATCATCAAACTGGGACCGCTTGCGATTGTCGGCGCCATCATCGGAGTGATCCTGCTGATCTCGGCTCCATCGATGATCATGGCCTACCTCAAACTGCGCAAACGCAACCTAGGCCCCATTCTGGATGCCAATGGGTGGGCGCTCAACGCGAAGGCCAAGATGAACGTGCCGTTCGGCCAGTCTCTGACCGGCATAGCGAAGCTGCCTCCGGGTTCCTCCCGAGATTTGCGCGATCCGTTCACCGAAAAGAAGAGTTGCTGGCCCAAATTCATCGTTCTCGCCTTGATCCTGTACGTCGCCTACACCGTGCTGAACCACCTCGGCTACGTCCATCAATGGACCCACGGCCGAATCGGGATCGAGAAGAGACTCACAACCGCCCAGTCTGCAACTCCTGCCAACGCCGCAAAACCGGCAGCCGATGCCGCCGCCGCGGCGGCGCCGTCAGCCGGGCAATAGGTCGTGGCCTCACACGTCGGACTCCGCTCCGCCCCCCCGCGCACTCTCGGGCGGAGAAGGCCTCAATGACCGATTCCATGTCGCGATCGCGACATGGAATCGGTATGGGTCTGGTGCGATGGGTGCCTGGAGTTCTATTCACGCGGATCACGGCGCGGCTCACGATCATCCCCGCCCCTCCGGCCAGACCTTGGACTCATGAAGCCGCAAAGGCCGGAGCGGGGACGGTTCGTCCCCGGCCCACAGCACGAAAGAATGCGGCGGTTGTAGGCCTGATCCCCGGACCCGCGCTCCGAGCGTCGTCAAGAAAAGAACCTCTGGGTCGGGAGCAACTCAGGTAGACGCACGCGCGCAGTCCGTGTAAAATTCTCACATGCGGACGTTTCTTTTGTCTGGGCTGACCTGCGCCGTGGGCGTGGGAGTTGCCGTCCTGGTCTCGGGATGCGCCCGACACACGACCCCGTGGTCGGGACCGCCACTGTCAGCGCCCTCGAGTGTCGGGCGCGTGGCGCGGAACCGCTACCAGACCCCGAGCGGTCAGGTGCTGACCCCCGCGGGCAGGCAGGTCGAGTTGCCTGGGATGCGTCCCCAGGCGCTTGCGTTGAGTCCCGACGGCACACGGCTTGCCACGGCCGGCAGGAATCACACGCTGGTCCTGATCGATGCGGCCACGGGCCGGGTGAAGCAAACGGTTCAGCTTTCGGCCCGGAGGATTACCCGGACCAGCACGAACACCCTCTCCGGCCAGTTGAGTTTCACGGGGCTTGTTTTCGCGCCGGACGGACGCCGGATTTACCTTTCGAACACCGGCGGGAGTGTCTGGGCGTTTCCGGTGGATGAGCAAGGCGAGGCCGGTGCGCCGGTGGTTTTGGACGTGCCGGACGCCAAAGCTCCCAAGCAAGCGCACGAGATTCCCACCGGACTGGCCGTGTCGGAAGATGGCCGGCGGCTCTATGTTGTGGGCAATCTGGGAGATCGGCTCCACGAAATGGACCCCGTGTCGGGAAAAGTCCTGCGTTCGTGGGACACCGGCGTGGCCCCGCAAGACGTGGTGCTGGCCCGCGGCAAGGCCTACGTCAGCAACCGGGGCGGACGCCGTCCTGGTGAGGATGATCTCACTGCGCCTGCGGGCAAAGGCACCGCGGTGCGGGTGGACGCGGTGCGACACATAGCCAACGAGGGTTCCGTGACGGTTATCGACTTGGCGGAAGGCAAGGTGATAAGGGAGATCGTCGTTGGGCTTCACGCGTCGGCTCTGGCGGTTTCTCCCGATGGCGCGTATGTGGTGGTGGCCAACACGGGCAGTGACACACTCAGCGTGATTGATACCCGGACAGATCGGGTCATCGAGAAGATTTGGGCGCGCCAGACGCCGGCCGACCTGTTCGGCGCGCAGCCGAATGCGATGGCTTTCGACCCGACCGGGCGACGCCTGTACGTCTGTAACGGCACTCAGAACGCCGTCGCCGTCGTCGAGTTTGAGCCCGAGGAAAATGCATCCAAGGTCATTGGGCTCATTCCCGTCGGCTGGTTCCCGGGGGCCATCCAGTACGATGCCACGCGCAACACGCTCTGTGTCGCGAACATGAAAGGGCTTGGGGCTCTGAAGGTGTTCAAGCCGGATGAACCGATCAGACTCAGCAGCAAGACCTTTTGGGGCATGGTGTCGCTCGTGCCCGTTCCGACCCCGGACGGGCTGGCCGCGCTCACGCGCAGCGCGCTCGAGAACATGCATTACCCGAGGCTTGCCCAGGCGTTGCGCCCGGCGCGTCCGCGCCAACCCGCCCGTCCCGTGCCCGAGAGGGTGGGCGAGCCGAGCGTGTTCAAACATGTGATTTACGTCATCAAGGAAAACCGGAGCTATGATCAGGTCCTGGGTGACATGCCCGAGGGCAACGGCGACCCGACGCTCTGCACCTTCGGCGAGCAATACACGCCGAATCAGCACAAAATCGCCCGCGACTTCGTCCTGCTGGACAACACGTACTGCTCGAGCATTCAGAGTTCCGATGGCCATCAATGGATCGGGAGCGCCATGGCCAACGAATACACCGAACGCCAGGCCACCTCAGGCACGCCCCGCAGCTACTCCGGCGGCAAGAGCGATGAGAGCGGAGACGCGCTGTCATGGGCTTCGTCCGGATTCCTCTGGGACAACGCGCTGGCGCATGGAAAGACACTCCGCAATTACGGCGAATGGATGCACTCCGAGTCGGGCTGGAAGGACCGAAAACGCAAGGGGAGCGCCACGTGGAGCGACTTCTGGCGCGAGCACCAGACCGGCGCCGGCGAATTGGAACTCCGCTGCCGTCCGGTGATCGAATCCCTGCGTCCGCACAGCCCCACCAACACCGTCGGCTATGATGCCAGGGTGCCGGACCAGATGCGCGCCGACTTCTTCATCCGGGAACTCCGCCGCTTCGAGACCAATGGCGGGTTTCCGGACCTGACGATTCTCTTCCTGCCCAATGACCACACCGCCGGAACCAGCGTCAACTATCCGAAGCCGGGATCGATGATCGCCGACAACGATCTCGCCCTGGGCCGGCTGATCGAGGCGCTCAGCCATAGCCGGTTTTGGCCGGAGACCTGCCTTTTTGCGATCGAGGATGATCCCCAGGCGGGTTGGGATCATGTGAGCGGCTACCGCACCACCTGCTATGTGGTCAGCCCCTTCACCAAACGCCGGCAGACCGTCAGCACCCAGTACAACCATGCCTGCCTCATCCGCACAATCGAGCTGATCCTCGGCTTGCCGCCCATGAACCAACTGGACGCCACCGCCACGCCCATGTTTGATTGCTTCACCGCGGTGCCGGACCTGACCCCATACACCGCGGTACCCAACCGGGTCCCGCTCGATGAAATGAACCCGGACCCGAACCGGGTCTCCCATCCGATCCTGCGACAGGATGCCATCGTTTCGAGCCAGTTGCCTCTGGACGAAGTGGACCAATGCCCGGAGGACGTTCTCAACCGCATCCTCTGGCGCGCGATGAAAGGCCCCGACACACCCTATCCCGAATGGGCCGTCAAGATGGTCGAGGATGACGACTAGAGCAGCGGCATGTTGTGTCTGCGACAGGTCGCGATCATCTCCTCCGGCCAAAGGCTGGCCTGGGTTTCGCCGACGTGCGCCTTGCGTAGAAAATACATGCAGAGGCGGGATTGGCCGATGCCGCCGCCCACCGACAGTGGCATGCCGTCGTCGAGCAGTCGCCGATGCCAGACCAAGTGCCTCCGCTCCTCGCACCCGCAAATCCTCAACTGCCGCACCAGCGCCTTCTTGTCGACCCGGATTCCCATGGACGACAGTTCGAAGGCCTTTCGCAAAACAGGGTTCCAGACCAGGATATCGCCGTTGAGACCCTGGCGTCCGCGTCCGGTGGGTGTCGACCAGTCATCGTAGTCGGGAGCCCGGCCGTCGTGGATCGAGCCGTCGCCCAGGTCGCCGCCGATGCCGATGATGAAGGCGGCGCCGCATTCGCGCAGCAACCGTTGTTCACGCAGCCGGGGCGTTAGATTCGGATAGCGCATCCGCAGGTCCGCCGCGTGGATGAACGTGATCTCCTCCGGCAATTGCGGGCGGAAGACGGGATGACGCTCGAAGACGAAGTGCTCGGTCCGCTTGAGGATCGCGTAGATTCTGCGCACGATCTTCTTAAGGAACTCGACAGTGCGTTCATCGGGCGCGATCACACGCTCCCAGTCCCATTGGTCGACATAGATCGAGTGGGTGTTGTCCAGGGTCTCGTCCGGTCGAACCGCGTTCATATCGGTGTACAGCCCAGTGCCAGGCTCGAAGCCGAGGTCGGCGAGCTGCATGCGCTTCCACTTGGCGAGGGACTGGACGATCTCGGCGCGGACGCCCGGCATCCCTTTGACGGCGAAGGCGACGGGTTGCTCGATGCCGTTGAGGTCGTCGTTAATCCCCGTGCCGCCTTTGACAAAAAGCGGGGCGGTGACCCGGCTCAGATTGAGTTCAGTCGCCAGGTTTAGTTCAAAGAAGTCCTTGAGGTCCTTGATCGCGCGCTCCGTTTCCTTGACCCCGAGCAGCGGCCTGTAGTTTCGAGGCAAGATCAGATTGTGGTTCATGCGTGCCATTCAATTCGCGCCCGCCAGCCTAGCAGCCGAGCCGCACGGCGGCCAAAGAAAACTAGACCGAACGATGATCACCTCGTTCGCCCCCATGACGGTGCCCCCACCGCACAGAGACGGGCATGAACCGGAAAGAGCACAGAGAGCAGTACAAAGCGGCGTGATGCGGCCGGCAGGATCACCGTCTCGGTGCCAATCTGTGTTCCGCCCTGAATCGGTGTGGGGACTGTCTGCGCACTAAAATCCGTGAGGTTCTCCACACAGATTCAGGGCGGAACACAGATGGAGAGGGAGAGAGGCAGTGTGTCGGCCCCCGGGGGGTGGTGGGTCCTAACCCGCATATTTCACACCGCGATGGTGCACAGGGCACTCAGACTTCGCAAGAAGACTCCCATGCGGGTTAGAAGGATCGAGTCCTTTGCGTTCTTTATGGTTGGTTCCGCCTCGGTCACGGGCCAACAAGCCGGCTGCATCTGAACGCCGGGATCGCGTGTCGGTTCGTAATCGGACATCATTGGCCCGGCGTCGGTGAGCTGGGACGTTCGATGGTCGGCGACGGGCGACAATCGAGTCCGAGTCGAGAGCGCCGCGTAACCCCGGCCGGCCCAAAACGACGCCCAATCGGCATTGGCCCCCCTTCCCGGCGCCATGGATCAAGGCGATTCCCGGCACAGGGTCTGGAGCGTTGGTCGGGCACGCGTAATAGGCAAACACGCGCGTCGGGCGACCTGCGTGCGGCACACTTTCGTAATAGACTTCCCGGACATCGCCCGTGCTGGCGCCCCAGACAACCGGGGGTACGGACTTCAAGGTTGGCAGATTCCACGGACCCGTGAACCGCTCGTCAGCCCGTCTGCAGGAAAAGACGCCAAGAAGAACCCCCAGACTCAGCCGGCAAATCTCCTGTCGGAACGAAGAGAAAGGACCTCGGACCGTGGCAAAACAGCGTCCAGAAAGTGAGCCGAGAGCCTCCCCGAACACCCGTATGTCGATCTGACGCCGCGCATTAGACAGCGCTCAAATTCCGGACGCCGAGTCGCGCGTCACTGCCCGTCTGGCTGCGTCCGCGGTCACGTCGTCCTTGCCCCGATCTCAGAATCGAGCCAGCCGCTCGAGTTCGGCTACGCGCGCGTCGATGTCGGCGCGTGTGATGCGGTCGGTTCGACTCAGGCCAAAGCCCTCGCAACAGAAGGACGCCACCGCGCTGCCATACACCATGGCCCGACGCAGGTGCCGCTCGACCGGCCCCTTGACGCTTGCCAGATAGCCCACGAGACCCCCCGCGAACGAATCGCCCGCACCGGTGGGATCGGTGACGCGCGCCAGCGGATACGCCGGGCAAACAAAGAGGCTGTCCGGGCAGGACAACACCGCGCCATGCTCGCCCTTCTTGATGACGACGTAACGCGGCCCCATGCGGCGAATCCGCGCGGCGGCCGTGAAGAGGTTGTCCGTGCCGGCCAGATCGCGCGCTTCGCTGTCGTTCAACACCAGCGCGTCCACGCGCCGAAGCAAGCGCAGGAGATCGGCGCGCGCGATCCTGAGCCAAAGGTCCATGGTATCCGCCACGACGAATCTGCGCCGCCGCATCTGGTCCAGAACATGGTGTTGGAGGGCGGGGGCGATGTTCGCCAGCAAGACGTACGGAGTTGTTTGGTGGGTGGGGGGCAGGGCCGGACGGAACTGTTCGAACACGCCCAGCTCGGTTGTCAGCGTGCGTCGGTTGTTCATGTTGACCTCGTATTCCCCAGACCAGTGGAAGGTCCGGCCCTCGACGCGCTGCAATCCGGCGAGATCGATGCCGTGCCGCCGATAGAGCGCGATGTAGCGCGTCGGGAAGTCACTGCCAACGATGCCGACCATCTTGACCGGGGCGAAGAAGCTGGCGGCCACGCTGGCGTGGCTTGCCGAGCCGCCCAGCAGCTTTGCGCAAGCGCGGCGGGGCGTCTTGATGGAGTCCAGCGCGGTCGATCCGACAATGAGGACACTCATGGGATGGATTCGTTCTTCACGGACATTCTCGGGCTTTCGAGACTAGGCGCTGCTTGAAGGCCTGACAAGCGCTGACAACGTCATCCGCGCCCAAAATGGCGGACACGACACAGACGCGCCGAGCGCCCGCGTCCAATACGTCATCCAGATTGTCCAATGTGATGCCGCCGATGGCGAACCAGGGAATGGACACGTGGGCGGCGGCCCAACGCACATACTCGAGGGTTACTGGCGTCGCTGTCGGCTTGGTCCCCGTGGCAAACACCGGGCCGATGGCGATGTAGGCGGGTCCGGCTGTCAGCGCGCGTTGCGCCTGGGCTGGCGCGTGCGTGCTCAGGCCGACACCGGGGGCAACGCAGTGGCCGGGGGCCTGGCCGAACAACTCGCGCACGTGTGTATGGCCGTGATCGAAGAAATCCTCCTGGCCCAGGTGGCACAGAGGGGCGCCCACATCCAAAGCCACCTCCGGGAAATCGTTGATGACCAAACCCACTCCGGCCTCTCGCGCGATTGGCTGAAGGCGTTCGGCCAGTCGCCGGACCTCGGCGGATGGCACTCCTTTGGCCCGAAGCTGGATCAGGTCCGCCCCGCCCTCGCAGAGGTCACGCGCAACGCGCTCCGGCGAACGGCCGCGCAGATAGGCGGTGTCGACGAAGCCGTACAACAGGCAACGATCGATCGGTTGCATAATACGTTCGTGTAGCCCGAGCGCGCCAATCGCGAAAGCACGAAGTCGCGGGGCGTTGGTTATCGAGAGGGATTCTCGGAGGAGATTCCCAAAGACTCCCGAAGGGGATTGCATGGCATCGCGCGTGGACGCTACCATCCGATCCTCAATGGACGCATTCGCACTCGAAGGCCTCATCCCGGCCGCGCACACACCCTTCAGGAAAGACGGCGCTATCGACCTCGATCGCGTCCCGGACCAGGCCCGCCACTTACTCCGCCACCAACTTCAAACCGTGTTCATCGCCGGAAGCACCGGTGAAAGCCACTCGCTCACCATCGAGGAGCGCCGGCACCTCACGGCGCGATGGACGGAGGTTGCGCGCGGCACCCCCCTCCGCATCATCGTCCATGTCGGCTCGAATTGCCTGAGCGACGCCTGCGCTCTGGCGGCGCACGCGCAGGAGGCGGGCGCGTCGGCGGTTGCGGCCCTCGCGCCGAGCTACTTCAAGCCGCGCGATCTTGACGCCCTGATTGCCTGTTGCGCCGCCATTGCCGTCAAGGCGCCGGCTTTGCCGTTCTACTTTTACGACATCCCGGCGCTCACCGGCGTGTCGCTTCCGATGCCGGAGTTTCTCGAGCGCGCGTCGCGCGTCATTCCGACTCTGGCAGGGATCAAGTTCACCAACCTGGATTTTGCCCAACTCCAGCTCTGCCTCGATCTCAAATCGCACGACATTGCCTGGGGAGTTGACGAAGCGCTGATCGGCGCGCTCGCCTGCGGAGTGCGCAGCGCCGTGGGCAGCACATACAACTTTGCCGCCCCGATTGCCCAGCGCCTGGTCGACGCCTTTCACCGCGGCGATCTCGAGACCGCGCGCCGCGAACAGTTGCGTCTGGTCCGGCTCGTTGCCGCGCTGGCCCGGCCCGGCTACCTGGCGGCCGCCAAGTATCTCATGGAACGGCTCGGGGTCGAGGTCGGGCCGCCGCGTCTGCCTCTCACCCCGCTGCGGCCCGAGCAGATTCAGGTTCTCGAAGACGATCTGGCGCGACTCGGTTTCGAGGGGTGGATGTAGCGGGCGGACGGCATCTGTTCGTCAGTAGTCGTAGAGACCGCTGTCGCGGCTGTACGCGCCGCTCCCCATGCCTCCGTACCCGTCATCGTCCTCTTCGGGTCCGCCCATGAGGTCCCCGAGCACATCCCCCATGTCCTCCTCGATCTTCTCGGGGTCCTCGCCTTTCTCGAGCCGTTTGATGGCGACGTCCATTTCCTTGGGCATGGTGCCCGGCGGCATGATGTCTTTCATCTTCTTCATCATGTGCGCCATGTGCCGGGGGTTGTTCTCGTCCAGATGATCCATGTCGCGTTCCAATTCAGCCATGACCCGCTCCATCCGCGCCTCGTCGATGTCGGGCATCGGCCCTTCGTCGTCCGCGATGTCCGTTTTGCCCTTGGGCTCAGGCACGCCTTTGGGGGCGGCGAACCGGCTCACCTGCTTGGTCAGCCTGGGGTTGCCACATTTGGGGCATTTGGGGGTGTGCTCTGGATTCACCTTCTTGGACAGAAAGTTGAAGATGACCCGGCACTTGGGACAGGCAAATTCGTAGATTGGCATAACCCTGAACGACATGCCGAGTTTGGAAAACCACCGGCCAAACGTCAAGATGCGACCTCCCAATCCCCAGCAATTCTCATCGTGACGGCACGTCGAGCGCCGGGTCCGGGGGTCCGGCCTACAACCGCCGCATATGAGAATCGCTGCTCAGTCCGCAGTAATCCTCTTGACCCCGGCTCGGACCTTCTTCCAACTTGCCGCAGATTGTCCGGACCACGGCGTCAATGCAGGCCAGAAGCGGTCCGGCGGGCATCTCATGTCAAGAGACCAGATTCTGAAGCTGACCGCGATGTCTTCGTGCGCCGGCTGAGCGTCCAAGCTCGGCCAGGAGGCCCTGTCGCAGGTCCTGCGGCAGATCCCGCGAACTCGCGATGCGCGTGTGCTGATCGGCGCCGATGCGGCCGACGATGCCGGGGTGTGCCGCCTCGAAGCCGGACGCGCCCTCATCCAGACGGTCGACTTCTTCACGCCGGTGGTGGATGACCCGTACGATTATGGCCAGATTGCGGCGGCCAACGCCCTCTCGGACGTGTTTGCGATGGGCGGGCGTCCGCTCACGGCGCTCAACATTCTGTGCGTGCCAGAGGAACATCTTCGTCCCGAAACTGTCAGGAAGATACTCCTCGGTGGCGCGGCCAAGGCTCGGGAAGCCCGTTGCCCAATCATCGGAGGCCACAGCGTCAAGAGTCCGGAACCGATCTACGGCCTGGCGGTGACGGGGATTGTCGACCCCCGCCGCCTCATCACCAACGCGTCTGCGCGGCCCAACGACCATCTGCTGCTGACCAAACCGCTGGGCACCGGCATTGTGACGACCGCCATCAAGGAAGGGCTGGCCCCGTCCGCTCTGGCACACCGGGCCGTGTCATCCATGCGACGCCTGAACAGTGTGGGGCCGGACCTGGCGGAGCGCCGGTTGGTGCGCGCGGGGACCGACATTACCGGCTTCGGACTGCTCGGGCATCTGGCATCGCTGTGCCGCCAAAGCGGAGTGGGCGCGCAAATCGATGTCAGCGCCGTGCCTGTGCTGGGACGGGGGGTTTGGGACCTGATCGGACGAGGCTGCATCCCGGGGGGCACCCGGCGGAATCTCGGGAGCGCCGAGTCGATCGCCGACTGGTTGAACGTCACCGAGGAGCAGAAGCTGCTCCTGGCCGATGCCCAGACCAGCGGCGGGCTTCTCCTCTGCGTCGCCGACAGACACCTGGCGGGTGTCCTGGCGCGGCTTCGGGCCCATGACACAGCCAGCGCGGCGCGGATTGGCCGGATCGTCCGCTCGTCCGGCAATCGGATTCTGGTGAAGGGATAGAGATCGGAGCGGAAAGAACAACGGCGGCCTCGACACGAGGCCGCCGTTGGCTCGATTGGGAGAGAGTGAGGCGGAGGCTCAGAGGCCCTTGGCGATCATGAACTTCACAAGTTCAGAAACGCGGCAGCTATAGCCCCACTCGTTGTCGTACCAACTCACGAGTTTGAAGAAACGCTTGTTGAGTTCGATGCCCGATCCCTTGTCGTAGATCGAGGACGCCGGGCAATGGATGAAATCCGTGCTCACGACCTCATCCTCCGTGTACTCGAGGATGCCCTTCAAATACGTCTCGCTAGCACGCTTCATGGCGGCGCTGATCTCAGCATAGCTCGTTTCCTTCACCGTGCGAACCGTCAAATCCACGACCGAGACAGTCGGGGTCGGGACCCGGACGGCCATGCCGGTGAGCTTGCCCTTGACTTCCGGCAGCACCAATCCGACCGCCTTGGCCGCGCCGGTGGTTGAGGGGATGAGGTTGATGGCCGCGGTACGCCCGCCTTTCCAGTCCTTCTTGCTCGGTCCATCGACGGTCTTCTGGGTCGCGGTGTAGGAGTGAATCGTCGTCATCAGACCTTCCTCGACTCCGAATCCCTCCTTGAGGAGGACATAGACAATCGGAGCGAGGCAGTTGGTCGTGCAGGAAGCGTTCGACACAACATGGTGCTGGGTGGGGTTGTAGACATTTTCGTTCACGCCTATGACGAGGGTGGGGCAATCGCCCTTGGCGGGGGCCGTGATGATCACCTTCTTGGCTCCCGCGGCGAGGTGGCCTTTGGCCATCTCGACGTTTGTGAACAGGCCGGTGGACTCGATGACGATGTCCACTCCCATTGCTTTCCAAGGCAACTGGGACGGGTCCTTCGCGCTCACCACCTGAATCTTCTGTCCGTTGACCACCAGCACATCATCGTCCGGCTTGTCCGGGGAGGATTTTTCCGATGAAATGGTCGCCGCGCAGCGACCCTGGACGGAATCGTATTTGAGCAAGTAGCCGAGGTTGCCTGCGGGGACAATATCGCCCACTGCAACGACTTGAACGTCTTTGCCAACAAGACCTTGTTCGACCATGGCGCGGTACACCAAGCGACCGATCCGCCCGAAACCGTTGATTGCGACTTTCACTGCCATACACGTTTTCTTTCGTTTTCAGATGTGGTTAATCACTCGCCAAATAATCAAAGACCGGATGTTACTGGGCACCGCCCAACCGTCAACGGAATTCAGGGCGGCGACACTGGCCCCCCCCTCGTCGCCCGCCAAACAGGGTCTCCAACCCTCATCACCGGGGACGAGGTCGTCCCCACTCCACACCGGATGGAGGTTGCCGCCACCTCCGACTTGCGCCGGAAGATTGTCGGATTGTCGCAATCGACCCCGATTCCACTTGAAAGGCGCCCTGCTCCGTGAGCATTCTCCCGCAATCAATATCCAAGTGCCAGTGCATCAAGCGCATGGTCGGGCGCAACACGCGGGCGGACGCGGCGTGTGGACCTGATCGCGACGAGGTGTCCGTTGTGTCTTTCGCTCTCGATCGCCAGGCTGCCTGACTCGGAATCTGGCACGGATTGAGCTTGGACTCGGATTCAGCGGGCGTGTTGACCCTGGGCGCGCCCCAAGATCGCCGGCGGACGTGGGATGCCGGTGATAACCAGGAACAAAGTGGAATTTTGTCTCCGCTTGTGTCAGAATGCAGGGGAAAAGAAACCCGATCATGAACACTCGTTCTTCTTTCGAGACCCTGAGCGTGGTGGCGTTGCTGGCTCTGTTGGCGCCGCAAACGACGCGTGCCCAGGTTCAGATCAAAGCCAGCGATATGTTCAATCAGCCCGGTCAATACTACAGGGCTTATGCCGGGAGCTCGGACGTCGACGTTTCCGGGCGTCTGGGCGGGACTGGCGGACCCCAGGCGTGGGATTTCACGAGCGGACCGCAAGGCATCACGCTCCGCTTCGACTACATTGCGATCGATCAAGCCGACCACGCCTGCGATTTTCCGGGCGCCACCTTTGCCGAGAGGAAGACGAACGAAAGCGACGGCTCGACGGCGTGGATGTACCTTGAGCAAGCGACCGGGCGTGGGCGGATGAACTACGGCTTCTACGACCAGGCGTTCAGCGACACTCTCCCCTCATGCCCATTCACACTGCCCATTCGGGATTTCCCCGAGTCGATCGGCTACGGCGACGGCTGGTCGGTGGCGACCGTCTTTCTTTCCGAACTCAGGATTCCGGATATCGGGGATGACGAAGGGGGCGGCGAGGACTTTGTGATTCCGCTGCAAATCACTTACAGCGCGTCGGCAAAAGCGGATGCCTACGGGATCGTCAACCAGCCCGGAATCGACTTTGGAGAATGCATCCGCGTCAACGAGCTTGCGCAATGGGACATTGCGGTTGACCTCGGTCTGGGAGACGGATTCCAGACGATCTCGACCCAGTACACCCGCAATTATTACTGGCTTCGCCCGGGCCGTGGGATTGTGGTTCAAATCACATCCAAGCAGCTCGACACACCGCCGCTCGATGAGTTTCCCGTGGCGGCCGAGTTCATTCGCATGTTCGAGACGAACCACCCTGACAGCGTGCCCGACAAGCCGAGCATCAAGGATTTCAAGATCACCGTCAGCAAGGACGGGGCGTTGTTGACCTGGACCAAAGGCAGCGGCCTGACCAGATACCAAGTGGATGTGACCGACAATCCGGGCCTGCCTGGCTCGTGGACCACACTGGCAACGACGACCTGGAATTACCACATCGACAGCGCGGCCAACAAGCCCGAAACGCCCCGCCGCTTCTATCGGGTCGTGGGTCACTAGACGCCACCTATGCTACCCAGCGACCGCAAAGCGGCTTGCCCTCACTCCCTGTGGTTCCGCGGGGCGGACGCAGGTCCGGCGCGCGTTGCGGCCTTTACGCTGATCGAACTTCTGGTCGTCATTGCCGTCATTGCGATCCTGGCCGCCCTCCTGTTGCCGGCCTTGACCGCCGCCAAGCAAGCCGGCCTGAGCGCGCGCTGCCAGGGCAATCTTCGCCAACTCGGCCTCTCGCTGCTGATGTACACGGAGGACTACTCGCGTTTCCCCGTTTACAACTTCGATCCCGACGCCTTCGAGCCGATGGAGTTCTGGCACGAGAAACTCACGCCTTATGTCCAGGCCCGGTGGACCAACGAGATCTACCGGTGCCCGGCCTATCGGGGTGCGACGGTGGATGGAAACGACGTGGCCACGCCCTTGGGCAGTTACGGCTACAACGCCAACGGGACCCAATGGAGCTACAGCGAGCTGGGACTCGGCGGACGCTACTCGAAAATGGTCTGGGAAGGCGATTCGCCCGACGGCAACACGTCGCTAGTCGCCATCACCCAATCGACCGTCAAGGTCCCCAGCGACATGATCGCGCTGGGCGATGCGCATCTGATTTGGGTGAACCCGCTCCTGCTGCGCATTCTGTATGACCTCAAGAGCCAGGAGACGTACAGCGGCATGGCCTTGATCGACATCAATTCGCGCAACAACGTTCAGGCTCCGAAGTGGCCGGGCAGTGCCGGTGTTCTCAAGGCGACTCGGCAGCGCCATCGCAACCGGTCGAATGTCCTGTTCTGCGACGGGCACGTCCAGAACATCCGGGAGGAGAAGCTCTTCGAGCGCACGGATTCCGCCCTGCGCCGCTGGAACAACGACAACGAACCCCACGCCGAGAAACTCATCAACCTTTAGGCTGTCGGTCCCCGTGACCACGAGAATCACATCTGCAGCCGCTGGGGCCGCCTGTCCTGTATGAGCCGGTCCTTCGGGAATGCAGTGCGCGACTTCACGGCGTCGTTCGCAAGCCTGGCCCGTTTACCACGCGCTTTTTGGATTGTCATCGGGGCGTTTGTCGTCGAGTCGAGCGCGTACTTCGGAGTTCTGACCCTGATGGCGTCTTATGTCTCGAGGGACCTTGGGTGGAGCGATGTGCGGGCGGGGTTCACCGTGAGCCTGTTCACGATGGCCGTCACGCTCTTCATGCTTGGCGCGGGCAGTTACGCCGAAGGGTTCGGACTGCGGCGGGCGATTCTGTTTGCCCTGTTGATCTGCACGGGAGGCCGGGCGCTCTACAGTCTGGCGCCGGTCTGGAGCAGCACCATCGCGGGCGGTGCCGTGCTTGTGTCGTTGCTGGCGGTTGCGGTCGGGGCGGGCATTCTGCAACCGGTCTGCTATTCCGGCGTGAAGCAATACACCGACCAGAGAACGAGTTCGATGGGCTACGCGCTGATCTATGCGATCATGAACCTGGGGATCGTGGGGATCGGTGCCTTGTCCGCCTGGATTCGCCCGGCCGTGCAGTATCTCAAGGCGGGTGCGGGCGGCGAGGCGTTCGGGAGCCCCGTAATCGAGGCGTTGTCCGGAATCTCGATGACGGGCGTGCAGGCGGTGAATTGGGCCTGCACGGCCATCACGGGCGCGACGTTCCTGCTGTTTCTGATGCTCATGACCAGAAAGGTCGAAGCGGCCAAGATTCGGCCGGATCCGGCGGAAGCGATGCGCCGGGCGGAAGCGCAGCCCCTGGGGCAACGCCTGCGGCACTACTTCGCCGAGGGACCGTTCTCGAACAGCCGGTTCCTTTTCTTCATTTTCATGCTGCTGCCGGTGCGGACTCTTTTCGCGCACCAATGGCTGACGTTTCCCGAGTACATCCTGCGCGCGTACGACAAGGGCGTCGCCGATCGCATGGAATGGCTTGTCAATTGGATCAACCCGATGATCATCTTCATCGGCGTGCCTGTGGCCACGGCGCTCAGCCGACGCGCGGACGTCTACACCATGATGGTGGTCGGCTCGCTGGTCAGCGCCGTCCCCGCGTTCCTGCTCTGCGCGGGGCCGAATCTGACGCTTCTGATCGCCTATTTCGTGGTGTTCTCGATCGGCGAAGCCCTGTGGTCGGCCCGTTTCCTCGAGTACGCATCCGAACTGGCTCCGCCGGGGCGCGTGGCACAGTACATGGGATTGGCCCAGATTCCGTGGCTGCTCGCCAAAGGGACCACCGGCTTCTACTCCGGATATGTGTTGTCCCGCTTCTGCCCCGAAGGGGTTCCTCCGGCGGAGATGCAGACCGGGACAATGTGGCTCCTTTACGGGAGTATTGCGATGATGTCTCCGATCGGCCTTTGGCTGGCGCGCAATTGGGTGCGCGCGGGGTTGCGGACCCGTCAAATCGGCACTGCCTGAACCCAAGGCGAACAATGGGACGCGGCTCTTGCGTCAGCGCCGTGTCGCCCGTACTCTGGGCCAGCGTCATGAACAGGACCGAGCCAAAGATCGGGAGAACTCGAGCGTTTGAGTGGAAGCTGCCGGCATGGATCGTGGCCGCCTATGCACTGGCCGGGTGCTCGCATCATCCGCATCCCCAGGCCGTGGTCTACGCCGCACAGGACCAGGTCTACTCGGAGCCCATCCTGCGGGAATTCGAGAGGCGGACGGGCATCCGTGTGCGCGCCGTGTACGACAGCGAAGCGGTCAAGACGGTCGGCCTGGCCAACCGCCTCCTGGCCGAGAAGAATCATCCGCAGGCAGATCTCTTCTGGGGCAACGAGGAACTCCGAACGCGCCAGTTGGCGGCTCAGGGAGTGTTTCGGGAAACCAACGGTGTTGCCACCTTCGGACATCGGACTCGGCGCATCGTGATCAACACGAACCGCCTTGCCCTGGCGGATGCGCCACGGTCATTGACGGAACTCACCAACCCCGTCTGGCGCGGCAAGGTGGCGCTGGGCTACCCGCTGTTTGGAACGACGGCAACGCATTTCCTCGCGTTGCGTCAGCACTGGGGCGCCGGCCCGTGGGAGGCTTGGTGCCGCGCCCTTCAGGCGAACGAGGCGTTTGTTGTGGACGGCAATTCCGTGGTCGTGAAGTTTGTTGGGCGCGGCGAGGCCTGGATCGGGCTGACCGACTCGGACGACATTGCCGCAGGCCAGCGCGAGGGCTATCCCATTGTCGCACTGCCGACGGGCCCCGACACGTTGTTCATTCCCAACACGGTCGGGGTGATTCGGGGAGGGCCGCACCCGGTCGAAGCCGATAGGCTTCTCGAATACCTGCAAAGCCCCGAGGCCCTCACGCGATTGGTCGAGGTCAATGCCCTCGAAGGCACACAGATCGAGCGGGGGACGGGCTTGACCGTGGACTGGGATGCGCTGCTGGGGGAACTCGAAGCCGGAACTCAAACACTGCGTGGTCTGTTCCTCCGCTAGTTGACAGAGTCGGGTGGAGGGTGGCGAAGGCGCTTGGCAAAAGGGGCGGCTCTGCGCTATCAACCTGCGCGTGTCCGAGGCCCGACAACCGCCCATAAACGCCAGCACGCGTCTCTGCGCCGTGTACGGGCATCCCATTGCCCACTCGGCGTCGCCCCCGATGCAGAATGCCGGATTCGCGGCGCTGAGATTGAACTGGCAGTACCTCGCCTTCGATGTGCGCCCGGAGGATCTGGGCGCCGCAATCAGCGGGGCGCGCACGATGGGCTTCATCGGGCTGAACCTGACCGTTCCGCACAAGTTGCTGGCGATGGAGTTGGTTCATTGCCTGGATGCGTCAGCGCGCTCCTGGGGCGCCGTCAACACCATCCGATTCGAGGCCCAAGACGCCGACGGAGCGTGGCAGCCTGTCGGGAGCTTCGCGGAACCGCCGACACCCCCCGTCCGCGCGCAGGGCTTCAACACGGATGCCGATGCCATCACCCGCGCTTTGCGGGAAGACCTGGGATTCGAGCCGCGCGGCGCCAGTGTGCTTGTGCTCGGGGCCGGCGGCGCGGGGCGCACCGCGGCGTTGAAACTGGCCCACGACGGCGTGTCGCGCCTGTTCCTGGTGAATCGGACGATGGCGAAGGCTGAGCAGGCAAGAAACGAAGTCCTCCGACACTGGCCGCGCGTGGCGGTGGCGCTCGGCTATCCAGAGGCGGGGGTCGACTTGATCCTGAACGCGACTTCACTCGGTCTGAGGGCCGGCGATGCATTGCCTCTCGACACGCGGCAATTCCCGTTGCGCCGTGCACGGTCGGTCTACGACATGATCTATCGCCCCGCGGAGACCCCGCTGTTGGCGGCGGCGAGGGCGTCCGGTTGCCGAGTCGCCAACGGCCTGGGCATGTTGCTCCATCAAGGCACCCGATCACTCGAGATCTGGACGGGCCGGCCGGCGCCGGTCGAGGCGATGCGTCGGGCTCTCGAGCAGAGTCTGGATCGCACCGATGACTGACCCCGCGCGTTGGGCGGCGCTGCCCTTTCACTTCTGGTCAGTCGTCTTCTTCTGCCTGGGGAGCATCGTGGGCAGTTTCCTAAATGTCTGTGTGTATCGGATGCCGCGGGGCGAAAGCCTTGTGTCGCCTCCCTCGCACTGCCCTCATTGCCAAGCGCGCATCCCGTGGCGCAGCAACATCCCGCTGGCGAGCTGGCTCCGGCAGCGCGGACGCTGCCGGGCGTGTGGCGCTGCCATATCGGTTCGCTATCCGATGATCGAGCTGCTGACGGCCCTGCTGTTCCTCGGCTGCTGGCTGCGCTATGGCGAGGTGTCGATGGGCCTGCCCTTGGTTTATTGCCTGTTCGTGGCCGGACTGGTGGTCGCCGCGTTTATCGACCTCGAGCATTACATCATCCCGGATGCCATCACCCTGGGCGGAATCGGCGCCGGTTTTGTCTGTTCCATGATCGTGCCGGCATTGCATCGGGAGGCAGTCTTGGTGGACGCCTTGCGGCGCTGCCTGGTCGGGGTTGCCCTGGGCGGCGGCCTGATCTATGCCGTCATGCGCCTGGGCAAACTGCTGTTCGGACGCCACCGACTCAAGCTGGCGCGCGGCACGCGAATCTACTTCAGCGAAGAGGATCTTGTGCTGCCGGACAGACTGATTCCGTACGCCGAAGTCCTGTATCGGCGCACGGACGCGATCGTGCTCGAGGCGCGCGAGGTGGAACTTGCGGACCGATGCTACTGGAACGTGCGGGTGCGATTGACGCGCGACGCGCTCCAAATCGGCGACACGACGCATCGCCCGGAAGATGTGCCGTGTCTCGAGGTGGTCACCGATGCCGTGGTGATTCCGCGTGAGGCCATGGGACTGGGCGACGTGAAGTTCATGGCCGCCATCGGCGCCTTTCTAGGCTGGGCGGGCGTTCTGTTCTCCGTGATGGCCAGCGCGCTCCTCGGGTCAATCGTCGGATTGACCCTCATCGCACTGCATCGTCATGCGCGGGCCAAGCCGATTCCTTACGGGCCATATTTGGCTCTGGCGGCGGCGCTCTGGGTCTTTGTCGGGGATCGAATTGCGATGTGGTGGCTGAGGATGTAGAACGCCAACGCGCGCTTTGCGCGGCGGATGAGCGGGACGGTGTCGTGCATGCAAGTGATCCCTCAGTACATCACGGAGTCTTCGGCTTCGCGGTGGTCGCCCATTGATGAAACATGAGGGCCAGGTGGTTCAGAATGAGGCGTTGATCTCCCAATACGTGGCCTCGGTGGGGAGGACGATCATCTGGCGTTCGGCCAGGATTTGCGCCGGTCGTCCATTGACCTGAGCAGCCCGCAGCGGCTTGGCATCCGGATGCCGCACGCGCAAGAGAACGCCGCCGGGCTTGACCGTCGGAGCGATCGCGACAGTGGCTGTGACGGCATCGGAGGCGGCGTGCGAAACGACCTCGAGGGTCAGGCTGCCGAAGTAGGTTGCCGCGCGATCGATGTGAATGCGCTGGCCGTCGCGCATCCAGGCTCGAGGCACGCCCAGCCCCAGTTCGAGGGTGTTTCCCCGTTCGAAGACGAGCATCTGCCTCATCCATTGGATGAACTTGCATTCGTCCGGAGTCTTGTAGAGCGGACCGCCCCCGGTTCCGAGCTGCGGCACCCACTCGGCGAAGCAGGATACGTCCGGATACAGGCTTGCGCAGGCGGTGTTGTAGAACGCCCGGAGAAAGTTCGCCACCTCGTCGCGTTGGAGGTAGACGAGCGCCAGATCGAGCAGATTGGGCTGCAGGGTGAATCCGCCGAGGTTGAAGAAGTCCCGGCGTGGTTCGGCAAGGCCGTAGCCGGATTCCTGGCTAAGAAACAGGTTGTCTTCGAGGTCCTGGATCATCCAGTTCACAAACGGATGATGCGGATCGCACACTCGCCCGTTCACCAGGTGCAGCGCCGGATACAGCGCCTCACGAATCCACCCCTCCTTCAGATGAGTCAGCGCATAGGCCCGTGGAGGCACGAAAGGCACAAAGTTGCCGTCCCGCAGCCGCACGACCGGCGATGTGGCGACCGATTCCTCGATGCTGGCGCGAATGTCCTGACGGAACTCGGCTGTGTCCCGCTCGAGCCGCGCTGCGACCGCGACAACATGCTGCCACCATTCCTCGCTCAAGCTCCCTGGTCCCTTGGCAAGCGCACGGTCCGGGGAAGCGGCCATATCGCGCAAAGCCGAAAGCGCGTCCACCAGCGTCTGCATCCCGAGATGGTAATAGGCATCCGTGGCATAGAAATACTGATACTCCTCGACGTCTTCGAGTTGGCCCGCGGGCGCGAGGCCGAACTCGACCCGGCGTGAACCGTCCGGGTTGTGCTGTCGGGTGGCTTGACGCTCACGCGTAATCCAGTCCGCCGCCAGGACGAGCTGCGGCATCACTTGAATGAGGTAATTGGTATTGCGGGTCCAGAAGAAGTGCTCGGCCAGGGCCCAAAGCGCCCAGCCGTGGTGCATGTTGTAGCCCTGTGCGGTGTAGGGGTCCGGCTCGCTGGGGTGTGCTGCATAGAAGACGCCCTCGCACGTCTTGAAATTGCCGGGCAGACTCTTCACGCTCTGGTTGGCCAGGAAGGGCACCAGGAGGCGCAGGGCTTCAAGAGGCTCGCTGCGCATCTCGAGCGATCGGGCCACCATCGCCGTTTCGTTCAGGAAGTTCGCATAGACATGAGTCGCCGCCCCGTGCTGATAGCGGCCCGTGGCCGGGTCCAGATCGGTGGAAATCAACACGTGCCACAAGTTGGCTTTGAAGAAGTCGTTCAGGAACCGATCCGGCACATCGTAGGTCATGCCCTGGGCGGCACGTTCCTTCCAAAACCGGACCACGGCTGCGTGCAGCGTGTCGAACGAGAGGCCCTTCAGGGCGATTGCCTCACGCGGAGTCAGCAATTCGACATACGGCGCAAAAAAGTCGACCGCATGGCTTTGCCCCGGGGCAAGGTCGACCCGGTACCGTAGCGCCTCGCGGGGCTGTCCGGAACCGGCGCGGGCTGGGTGATAGCTCCCGGCGCGACCGGGTTCGAGCACGGCCAATTCGAGGTCCCCACGGCCACGAAGGTCAAAACGTCCGCGAACGGGAACGACGCCCGCCTGGTCGACCCGATTCGAGTGAGGCCGGAGAAAGACGGCGTGATCGAGGCCGAGCTGCAGGGGATCGGTCCGGCTCAGTTCCAGCCACAGACACGCGGTTCGAGGTTGTTCGGACCGGTTACTGAGCTCGAAGCGAGCCGCCAGCACAACGGTCTCGGTGCCGACCGGACTTATCGTTGCACCAATTGGCTCGACCAAAGGCGCCGCAAGACAGGTCTGGATGACACGCAGGTGATCCTCCTCCCATTCGTGTCGCACGACCGGCAGCCAGCCCTCTTCGAGGCTCCGCACGACAGGCGGTTGGTCGCGCGGGCCCATCGCCGGATGTTCGCCAACCGCAAAGTCGTACACCAGCGCCTGGTCAGGCCATCGACGGGCTTCGGCGTCCGGCCCGGGTGAGCGCAGGCTGTCGCGGCGCATCTGGATTTGCCCTAGAGGCAACAGCGCCACTTCCTGTCGCAAGCCCGGCACACCGAGAAAAAGGTACGGCGGAGGCTTCGCGGGCATCGCCCCGCTCACCTGTTCAAAGCTCTGCTCGGGACGGCGCGCGACCTGTTCGACCACCGTGCCCTCGGTCCAAACCTCGCCCGACGGTCCTGGCCATGTCGCGTGGGTGAAACCCCTGTCGGCATCGCTGACGAACACGCCGATGTCACGCACCAACAATCCGCCCTCGCGCAAGACGTCGTCGATGAACACCGCAAAACTGCGCGTCTCGCCGCTCCGAAACAAAAGGTGGCCGCGGTCCGGACTCAAACGGTCCGGAGCATCGGCATACACGACCTCGACCAATGCTGCGTCCGTGCCCTGGCGCTCCGTGCCGATCACCCGCCCATTGCGCGCCTCGAAACGCGGCGCCCACTGGCCCGGCGTCACCGTCCGAACACCCCACTCGAACCGCAGCCGCGCACGGCGTTCGACGGCGTCCGAATACACTCCGACCTTGCGCACGGCCAGGGGCTCGGCCGCAAGCAGGCGCAGCTTATGGGTGAGTCTCCGGACCGCGCCCTCGTTCGAGATTCCGGGCGCCTCGGACTGCATGAGGGGAGCAAAATCGATCCTGGCTTCCGTCTGATCGACCGTCATCGAGGCCTTGACGGTTGTCCAATCGCCGTTGAAAGGGTCGTCCAGCTTCATCCATCCGCCAGAACCGTTGTCAGGCCAGACCCGATGCCACCACTGGACGGTCACGGGCGCCGGATTGGTTGGCGGGGAATCGAAGAGAATCCGGACCGCGCGCACAGGCCGCGGGTGATCCCACTCGCATTCCAGGGCGGTCCCCCTGGCCAGCACCACGGTCGTTGCGTTCGTCTCGGAGGCCAGGCAATCGGCATTGACCCGACGCGATGCATCGGCCGTATCCGTCACGCTCATCCGGCCGAAGGCAGCCAGGTTTGACCGAGGAGCTTCGGATTCGGTCGCCGGGGCAGGCAGCACGAGCAGAATCGCGGTCAAGACCGCGACCACCACCCGGTCAACAGCGCACATGGTTCTTCGCACAGATGCACCCATACCGAATCATGCGGAGAAAATCCAGACGAAGCCTCGACTCGACGCTCGAAGTCCAGCTTGACGTCACCCCGAAGTTGTTTAATTTGCAATGAAGATGAATCTCCAGCTTGCGTTTTGCCCATTGGACGACCGAGTTTGCGTCGGTGGTGTGTCGAGCGATCGGAGGCGTGGCTTCACGTTGATCGAACTGCTCGTGGTAATTGCCATCATCGCGATCCTCGCGAGCCTGTTGTTGCCCGCTCTATCGAGGGCAAAGGAAAAGGCTCAGCGCACGGCCTGCATCAACAATTTCAAGCAGATCGGCCTCGGGATGCACCTGTATGTCGACGACAATAACGATCAACTCGCCTACCCCAACTGGGGCAACGTCTCGCCCGGCTGGCTTTACACACCGGTCAATGGACTCCCGCCGCAGTTGAACCGGACGAACGAAGCGATCCCCTATCAAACGGGCCTCTACTGGCCCTACATCAACGCAACCAAGACGTACATCTGCCCGACCGACAAGACCAACACAGTGAACTGGAAAGCTCGGGACAACAAGCTCTCGACCTACACCATGAACGGTGCGGTCTGCAATTACGGCGTGATGACCGGCCAGCGGCCGGATACCTACAAACTGGCGCAATTCAACCCCGTGGCCTACGTGCTCTGGGAGCCCGACGAAAATTTGTACATCAAGATGTGGGGGTTCAATGGTGTCTACAACGACGGCAGCAACGAACCCGATCAGGCGTGCGGTGTCGGACGCCGCCACGTCAAAGGGGCTGATATTCTCGGCTTCGACGGGCATGTGGTGTTTATCCCGTTCCTGACCTTCGAACGGGAACGCGAGCACAAGCCCGGCTTGCTCTGGTGCGTACCCGATCACCCGCGCGGCGGTGCAACCCGCTAGCCCGCCTGTTTCACACCCCGTCTGAGCAGACGGACGAGATTCGCTTCGAGGGGGACGTCTTCGCGTTCACCCTGTCAACCCAGTACGCACGCAAGGTGTATCGGTACGCGGACGCTCTGCGCGCGGACGGGAAGAAGGTGATCCTGGGGGGCATCCACCCTACGGTGTGTCCGGAGGAGGCCATGCGCCACGCCGACGCCATCGTGACCGGCGAAGCCGAACTCCTCTGGCCGACTGTCTGCGACGATCTTCTCGGGGGCAGGCTCCAGGCCCGGTACGACGGCTCGCCTACGCCCCCCTCCCGGATGCGACCGGTCGATTACCGGTTTTTCGGGCGGCGTCGGTATCTGACCCCCGCGTCAACCGGGTCAAGGACGACGCCCGCGCGATGCGCACGGTGCGGGACAGCTTCGAGGCGTGCTACCGCGTCCTGGAGCGGGGTGAAGCGGTGGGGATTTTCCCCGAAGGCATCGTCCACGACGATCAATCAACATTGTGCGAGCTTGCCACAAGGGCCGGCCATCCCGCAGCCGTCTCAGGCGTGCCGCGCCGAGCGCAGGTACACCGTCCGATTCATCCATTCCGCCTGCGATTCGGCGTTCCAGAGCCAGGCAAGCGCCTTCACCAGCCCCCAGATGTCGTGCTGACGAATCGTGTGCTCATCAACGACGATGATTCCGCCATGGTCCCAGCCCTCAGAAACCGGCGCCGCCATGTGCGTCAGCAGCGTGTTCTGGTCATAGGTGACGAGGGTGAGTCGCTGCGCGGCAGCCATCCTCAGAATCTCCCCATCGTCCGCGGCCAGAAACCGCCCGCCTTCCCAATCGTGAATCGACACGATCTCGATGGCGGGAGAGCGCTTTTGTGCTAGATATCCCCGGTTTGCAGGACGCGGCCTAAGCCATCCTCTTCCAGGTGCCAGTAGGTGAAGTGCTTTGAGAGCCAGCTTGCGGCCTTTTCTTGGGCCAACGGACGGTGCCGAGACGTGTAGATCACCGGAATCCCGAAGCGGGCTTCCACGGCGTCGAGAGAGCCGGAAACGGCGTTCGGGTGGGCCGAAGTGCAGAGGTCTTCGTGGTAGAAGGACTTTACGTCTTCGTACGTAGCCTCGATGAGCAGGGCGGCGTGTCGGAATTTGGCCAAGGCTTCGCATTCCCTCAAGAATCGCTGCCGGCCGTGCATGAGGGTGGAGATGAGGTCGGTGAGGCTTTTGCGCTCCAGCCTGAGGAGGCGCTCCATCCCGACGACGGAGTAATCGCCGACATCAAGCTTGCGGCTGACGGTTCCGCCGATCCAGTTGGTCATGGCGGTGAAGGTGAAGGGCGCTTGCTCGCGCGTGTCGATGATCACGACAGGCTTCGGTATCCGGCGGGTGATGCTGCGGCCGTCGCGCTTGACGATGAGCCGGCCGGATGGTGGCGGGGCGAGGTTGTCGGTGTTCATGGGTGGTCAGTCAGAGCTCCAGCCATACCGCCAGAGCTGGTTCTTAGGGATGTAGAAGGCCTTCTCATACCGTTTCAGACTCCGTCCCAGACTTCGCCCTGGTCGGACTTGGGAGCGCCGCAGGCCTCGAGCGACTGGTGCACCGAGCGGGTCTTCTTGGAGCGGCTCTTGTAAGCCATGACGTGGCCGGATTCGGCGAAGGCCTGGGAGGCATAGGACCGGCTTCCTTGATCAGGATTGAGGTGTTAGGGACGCGGTTCTGTTTGGCGCCGGCGAGCTCCTCGCCGTCGATGAGAAGGACGGGCTTGTGGGCGCGGTTGACGACCATAATTTTGCACACACCAACCTAACAGATGGGGTATGACATCGGCTGACACACCGGTTTCCGACTTATTCACGGGTTTGTAATGGCGGGTTTGCGATGGGGGGTTTGACATCCGTTGTCACACACGGCAAAACGTGGGCATTATGCCAAAAGTCCAGAGCCAGGTTTATGTCCGCCCTCCCTGGGAGCGAATGATGCGATTCCACAATCTGGTCCGGAACCAGGAATACCCGAACTGCACGACGCTGGCCCGCGAGTTTGAGGTTTCGATTCGCACCATAAAGCGGGACCTGGACTTCATGAAATACCGGATGGACCTGCCGCTTGAATTTGACGGCCATCGCAACGGGTATTATTACACCAGGCCCGTTGAGCAATTCCCCCAATTGCCGATCAGCGAAGCGGAGGTGTTCGCGCTGCTGGTCGCGCACAAGGCCATCGCCCAATACCACGGCACACCGTTCGAGAGGCCGTTGGAGATGGCTTTTCGAAAACTAACGGGCCAGCTGGATCGGAGCGTGCAATTCTCCCTTGGCAATCTGGACGAAGTACTTTCCTTCCGTCCGTTTGCGCCGGAGGATGCGGACCTGGAGACCTTTCAGATCATCACGCGTGCATTGAAGGAGCGGCGGGAATTAAGGTTCCTTTACCGGAATCTGGGGGCCGACAAGGCGCACTGGCGGCTGGTGCGCCCGTATCACATCGCCTGCATTGACAATCACTGGTATGTGTTCGCGTTTGACGTGAAGCGCGATGCCATGAGGACGTTCGCGTTGACCCGGTTGCGCGCGCCCGAAATCATGCAGGAACGCTTCGCGCTGTCGAAAAAGTTCAACCTTAACGAATATCTGCAGGGCAGCTTCAACGTTTTCAAGGGCGAGGATGATTATGAGGTGGTTATCGATTTCGATTCCTGGGCGGCGGATTTGATCCGCGGCCGCCGGTGGCATTCCAGCCAGGAACTGACCGAATTGCCCGGCCGGCAGATTCGGCTGCGGATGCGCCTGAACAGCATCGAGGAAGCGGAGCGGTGGGTGCTGAGCTGGGGCACACATGCCACCGCGATCCGCCCACAGGCATTGGCGGTCCGGCTTTGCAGGACAGCTCTTGACCTGCAGGACCGTTACAAGGCCTTGAACCAGCAGCCCGATGCGCAGGACGGCAAACGTGGGCGGGCAGTTCGCAGACACGTCGGCGCTAGGGCATCCGCACCGGTTCTACCGGGCTGTGATGGGGCCGTGAATCCCGTCTGAGTTCCGGAGGCGCGATCCTGCCAAGATGCAGTCCAGCCACCGACAGGCCAGCGCTCCAAACGTTTCGGCGGTCGGAGAAGTGCAGAACGAGGGCGAGTTCAAGTCCCGTCACTCAGGTGGCGTTGCGCCCGGTGCGCTACGAGTGGGCCAGCGGAGTCACCGTCGACGTCGGATACCATCGAGGGGCAAGCGCAGGGGCAGTACTTCTCGCGGATGTCCGTAGACTCAGGGCTCCAAGTACCTGATAAAATCGACTGGCAGAGCGCAAACACAACAATTTAGGCACGGCGGGCTTGGGGGGTGGCAAAGTATCCAAAGCTGCTGCTAACGCGACACGCGCAGAAATCGCTATAGAGAAAGCGATGCGTCTTCCATTCGCACATCGGAGTGGGATTGAGAAGACTCAGTGCCGACAGGACAAACGCGACAATGAAATCACCAACCGAATGGCTTCGGAAACTCACGGCGCTTAATCCGGCGGCGAACCGTCGGCTTGGATCAGGCAAAGAGCGGTTGGCGCCGCATAAACCACTTCTGCTCCTTTGCGTTCTTGAGTTGGTCGAGCAAGACAGACTGCGTGGCACACGGATGACCTTGACCCCAGACTTGGCTTTGCGCTTCCAGTCCTTCTGGCGAATCGTGGTCAGCCGTTGGACAACGAAGCCAGAGTTGCGGATGCCTTTCCACCATCTGAGCACGCAAGGGTTTTGGCGGCCACTCACCGCAGACCAAAAATTATCCAATCACCGCAGCCTCACTGAAAGTGTGGAAATTGATCCGTCGTTTATGGCAGCGCTGCAGACTGCGGAATTTCGTCGGCAGGCGCGCGCGGTCCTCATCACTGGCTACTTTCCTCCGCTTGAACAAATTGCGTTACGAACTTTAACGAACCTAGAAGATGAGGAAGCAGAATTGGCGGCGAACGCCGTTAAAAAAGAAGCGCGCGAATATGCTCGCCACACCGCCCGCGGCGCGCGATTTCGAATTCAAGTCGTATCATCATATCTTTTCACATGTGCGCTCACGGGCTACCGCTTGACGACAATTTCGAGTGCTTCGATCGTGGATGCGGCGCATATCCATGAGTATCGGGACAGTAAAAACGACGACCCGCGCAACGGACTGGCTCTTTCAAAGAATGCTCACTGGATGTTCGACGAAGGGCTGTGGTCAATGACAGACGACCTGAATGTAATCGTTGCCAAGAAAGCCTTCACAGACTCAAGTCCTGACGGATTTTCACTTCGGAATTTTCATGGACGTCCGCTTTTCCTCCCGAGCGACTGCTCCCTTCGTCCAGACACCAAATGTATTGCGTGGCATCGCCAGAATCGGTTTCAACGTTAGACCTGAAAGATGTGTGCCTTCGGCAGACGTGCGGAAGGTCGAGAATCCTGGAAATTCCGCGAGATCGGCCGGGCGGGCGGCGATATTTGAGGAATGAGAATGGCCGGGATAACTGATGGCGAGCTTTTCGAGGTAATTGAAGGAATCAGGTTTTTGGGCTGACCGGGCCGAGGGTACAGAGAGGTAAAGGGGTGTTTGTTGAGGTTGGGCTGGAAGGTTTTTTGAGGCATGAGAGGGCTCTGAAACGGAGTCTACCCGAAGTGCCGGGGAGGCTAGCCTGGATTTTCCACGGACCACCATTAGCGGTGCATTTTGCTGTTCCTTTCAAGGGGTTCAATGGCGTCTTGAAGGAGGCGCAAGCCGACAAGTCGGAGTTGTTCGGTCGCTGGTGGTGCGGATGCCAGCAAGCCATGCTCGCAGGTATGACGCGCTTCATCTAAATCGTTGGGCCGGTTCAAGAGTTAGCGCAGTCCAGCCCCGGTTTCTCCGACGAGCGTTTGCCAGGTATCAGGAAATCGCGCTTGCATCGCTTCCCGCCAGATGCCGGGCCAATCTAGCAAGGCGTCCTCGTTTCTGGCGATGCTCAGGCGGGCGATGGCGAGGACTCGCCCCAGGTCTTTGTTGCTGCGCTTGATTTCGCGGGCCGCGATCAGGCCGCTCATGGTTTCAGGACGAATCTCCGGATGTTCAAGCAGGTTGGCCAGCGCCATCAATTCAGGCCGGGCAATGGCGATGCCGAGTGGCGTGGGTATTATTGGGCGATAGTTTGCGAGGGAAAGAAATCCGAAACTGCACAGCCCGAAATGACCTACCGAGGTCGCAAGCCGCACCCATCGCTTCTTCATGTCCGTGGAGGACTCCGGAACGGTCAAGAGTTCGATAAACCAGTCGGGCATTCCAGGTGGATTCAGCCGGACAGCCGGGAGTTGATCGTCCGGGGTGGATTCGTTCCCCGGCGTGGACCATTTGGCGTCAGGCCGGAACTGCCAATTCTGCTGAAGAAGCCGCTCGGTGACGGCAACACCGGCGGAGATGGCTTCCACACGCGGAGACAACAGACAGTCGGCGTCCTTGGTGCGCACCATCAGCGAAGCGTTGTCGCCAAAGAAATGATACCCGGCCGCCAAACTGCCGATGATGATGATGTTCTCCCGGCAGTCCTCCGGCACGGCAGCCGCAATTTGCTTGAGCACAGCGGCTGGTGACACGAGCCGCATGACGTCATCGGGGTTGTTCACAACTGCCCTTTCATCCTTCGAAACGAGTAGAGGAATTCTCGTGCCTGTGGCTCAAGACGCGCTTCGTGGAGATCGAGCAAGCATTCGACCGGATCGGCCCAGGCCAGTCCATTTTCTCCCGGCTGAAAAAGCGGGGTTGCGCGCCGCACGAAATGCACGACAACCGAGGCTGGTTCATCGCGCTGTTCCGTTTGCGCCAACGCTGGGTCAAGCTGTTCGATGAAACTCAAGTCCGCCATTTTACCAGGACAGTGGAATGAGGGCTCTGTAGCAGAATTTGTGGGTGAGAGAGGGAACGTTCGCGGATCTCGGTAGGGCCGGCGGCATCCCCCGATGGGGCCCCAATCGCACGCTGCGGGCCGCGACCGAGGTTGCGCTGCGCTCCGGCCCGCAGCGGCTCTACCCCCATCGGGGAGTGCCGCCTCGCCGCTCTGAACCAAGGGGCAGCCGCGGCGTGGGGTGTGGGAGGAGGGTCATCACGACAGGGTTGTGTGTGGCGTCGGATCAACGGCTTCCGTGCGAGCCAACTGGGGCGCTGCCCCAGACCCCGCCCCACCTCCACCTCCTTGAGCGTCTGGGGTAGCGTTTCTTCACGGGTTTCCCCAAGCCCTGGAGCCGGCTTCTCATGCACAACACCTTCGTTACGAGGATACTTGAGTGGATGGTCAGCCATGGGCCACACGGGCGGGCCCCGGGTGCTGCCAGGACGGCCACGTGCATGGCAGGAGGGACCGGAGCGCCAGATTTCGGACTGGTTCCTGCGCATTCCGGACCAACAACTTCCGCCAGCCCACACAAACTTCTCGGATGAGGCTGGGAGGAATGTTCGCTCGAGGATCGACGGGCGCAAAAGTGAATAGCTGATCTCTGAAGATTCGGGTAGTTTGCGGTTGTATAGAAACAACAAACCCCAAACCAGGAGACCAGCTATTCAACTGCACGTTAAGACCATCCTCAACCGGATTCAACGTTTCAC
>MWFF01000085.1 GCA_002071485.1 Verrucomicrobia bacterium ADurb.Bin006
AGCAAAGCAAAGACGACTACAAACGTGAAGGCGAGCACACCGTCGCCCTCCGGCTCTACGCGACCACCAACCTCCTAAAACTACAACCTCAACTGCAACCTCTCGGCCCTGCGCATCTGCCTGATCGCGCTCAAGGCGGACCTTCACCCCGAGGCTTCTTGGCCCGCCCTGCAGGAGCGCTGCCAGAACAATCCCCAAATCCCTTTCCAGATACTCGTCAAGCACCGCTCCAAATGAAAAGACCGTGGTGGGTCCCCAGCCGTCCCAAGTTCCTCGTCCACGTCCATCCCCTGGCCGATCACTACCGCACCCTCTTTCGTCAGGGCCTCCAACGCGATGCGCCCGACCTGCTCAAGACCTTGCCCGCTCGGGTCTGGAAGCAGCGTTGGGTGGTCCATTGCCAGCCCGCCGGTTCCGGTGAGGCCGCCTTGCGTTATCTCAGCCGCTACGTCTTCAAAACCTCTACCTCACCTTCCGCCCAGCGCGCGGGCAAGTGAGGAGACCAGACGAGAGACCCTTGATGGGGACCTCGAAGGACAGCAACGCAGGTGGTGCCCCCACGCCAAGGCTGATCCGGGCGCACCGGCCACACTGGGCGCAGACACTTTCCTCAAACAGATCCTCGCCGACTCCGGTTCCAGGTTGGCCGCGGCTTCGTTCAACCGGGGAATGTAAAGAACGGAGGAGGCGCTTTGACCCTCAGACCAAATCACGCCCTTGCCCCGCCTCCTCCGTTCTCTACATTCCTTTGGTCAGTTAGCCCGTTTGTTTCCGTCGTCCATACCACCAAAAGAAAACTCCTCCTGTAGCCAGCAACGCCCATGTGGAAGGCTCTGGCACTGCGCCCGCGAGAATCGGAACGTCGGGGCGGGTCTCGTAGGCCCAGTCAAGAATGTTACCGTATGGTGCATCGGTAAAATTCTGAAGGCGGACCCAGCCGTAATGCGTGGCACCACCTATTCTGAACTCGACGCCCGCATAACCCGTTAATCCCGACCAAAACCCAATGCACCCCAGGGTAGTACAGGCCAGGATGCCGGCTCCTCGAGTAGGAGCAGCAGAATCCATCCACGTCAGGCTAACTTGCGCAGAATCAGGCCCAATCATGGAACCTTCCGCCACAGGATACACTAGTCTGTCCAGGTCGGGAGGCGGCGCAACCCAAGCCAGCACTCGATTCGATCCTGCTGGGACAATCGCAGCGAATGAGATGAAGGTTGAATCTATTGCGAAATCAATAACCCCGTCCCCGTTCAAGTCCAACTCTCGGTAGATTGTGCTCGGATGCACTGCTCCGTACCCCAACGGCGTTTGGGGCTGCCAGTAGGCGATGCTGCCCTGGCCGTGGGCGGCGCTGGCAAAGGCCACCGCCGCCCCAAGCGCGTAAAGACACCAGACTGTTCGTTGCCAGGTCCTCATGGCACCTCAATCACCTGGAAGAACCGGTGCGGCTGCTGCGCGTCATACGGCAGCGTCACGCTCACGTTCGTCTGCGCCGCGTTGATCACCCCGCCGATGTCTGTCCAGCCTGGCCCCTCCACATTGTTCCGATACTGGACTTGGTAGTTCTGCCCCACCACTGCGTCCCAACTCATCATCAGCGTGTTCGTGCCGGTGATGGCAAAGTCCGTAATGCGCAGTGTCGACTTCGACTGCGGCACAACGCCGCTCAACACAATCGAATCCCACTGGCCCATGTTGTTGGTCAGAGTCCCCTTGTGCGTGATGCGCACCATGTAAACCCCGTTAGCCACGGCATTGGTGATGACCACCTGCTCGACGTTGTCGCGGAAGTTGTCGGCTCGCGAGGCCGCGATGGTGCGCGTCACGGGGTCGAGCACATAGGGAAAGTTTGTCACCCCGGACGGACTGATGACGCGCAAGTCAAGGTCGTTGACCAGCTTGAGCGCGGGCGAGTCCACCGTGAACACGCTCTCGGCCACCCCTGGCGCGTCCGTCCATGCGTGAGTGATACGCAGTTCGTTAGTGCCGCCTGCTGCGACCACGGAAAATTCAATCACCCCGCCCGGTTCCAGTCGAACCTCCTTGAGGAACGCCTTCCAGCCGTTGGTGGCGTTCTGGCCCAGCAGCAAAGCTGCCCGACGTGTGTTCATCAAGCCCCAGCCGAACCGGTAGTCCGGCCCCGGATGCAGTCCGGCTTCATCGGCGGTGTGGATGACGAGAGCCTTCCACGTGGAGGCCCGCAACGGTGGAGTTTCAGGATGTAGTTGCTCGTATCGCTGGCGAAGGAGATTGATCGCGCCGGTCACACTCGGTGCGGCGAAGCTTGTCCCGGAGCGAATATTGACGTCGTTGTCCGCGTCCGAGTCAGTCGTGATCAACTGCACGCCGTCGGCCACGACATCAGGCTTGATGCGCCCGTCATCCGTTGGCCCGCAACTGCTGAACGTGCGGCCTGCAGCATCCTGCCCGAGCACAACCTGGTTGGCATTGGTGTAGCCGCCGGGGATGGGAAAGACGTATCCGTCCGGGGAAGGGGCAGTAGGCGCGGCGCCCACGATCTGCTCAACTGAGCGTGGTGCACCGAACGAGCTGGTGGAAAACGAGCGCGCCAGGCGACGCGCGATTACTTGGGCGGCAGCGTGCGCGCTTCGGGATGAGCTTTGGCCCACTCGCGGGGTGTCAGCGAGGGAATGTCGCGGTTCTTGATGTGGGGAAGCCTTGTCAGCACGTCCTTCAGGTACTTGGCCGGGTCGATCCGATAGCGGCGGCAACTCCCCATAATCGAGTAGATCACCGCGCTACGCCACCCGGCGTCCGGATGCCCGATAAACAGGAACGCCTTCTTGCCCATCGCCGTTGGCCGAATCGCATTTTCAATCTGATTGGAATCGATCTCGACTTCCCCATGCTGGACGTAGCCGATGAGCTCGGGCCACAGGTCGAGCGTGTACTGGATGGCTTTGCCCAGCAGGCTCTGCGGCAGCACCTGCGGGCCAATCCGGTCCAACGCTTTCTTGATCCGCAGCAGCACCATCCCCGCTTCGGCGGCCCGGACCGCCTGGCGCAACCGCGGACCGGCCTGCGCCTGGCGCAGCCGCTTCTCGACCGCGTAGAGCAGAGCGATCTGCTTGAGGAGCCAAGCCGCCCGGCGATCATGGTCCTTGGCCTCAACGAACTTCCGTCGGGCATGCGCCTTATCCGGAGCTCCGGATAAGGCGCATTATCCGAAGTCCGCAATTATCCGGAGTGG
>MWFF01000086.1 GCA_002071485.1 Verrucomicrobia bacterium ADurb.Bin006
TCTGGAGGTCACCAAGGAAGAGCTTCGGGTGACACTCCGCCCCCAGAGCTCACCGCATCGTAGCCGAGCGATCGCGGCCCTCTGCCAGCAACTCAACACACTCAACACCGCGTTCCCGGGCTCCCGCCTGCGTCTGCACTATGCCATCCAAACCCCGGCTTGAGAAGAAAAGCGGACATTTCTTGATGGCCCTATGTCAGGAGTTCTGGACTCAGCACTCTCGCATTGCAGGGAAACATGACGCCGATCACGGTGACGACTTGAACAACCGCGGCAGAGACAAGTACCATTTCCCGCCACCACACTCATGCAAAACCCGGTTCATCTGAGTCCGGCAATCCGGGAATAACGCTGTAAGCCCCGCACCACATAGAACAGCGCACACAATAGCGGTTGCGATGCCAACATGCGCGTCCAAGTCATACAGGCCAGCAAGCACTCCTGTTGCGGCCAAGCCGTTGACCAGCAGGACTGCAGCTGCTGGAATTGCGCTGAACGACCAAGGAATCGCATCGCGGTGCGACAAGCGGCGGAATGAAATCACGCACGCGATCGCCTCGCCAAGAGCGCCGGTCGCTGCGATCATCCAGAGCGATTGCCGCGTGAGTGCGGCCGCCAGTGCCGGCACAAGCGCGGTAACGCGCCAAAGGTTGGAAAGCATCTGATTCTGCGAATCCGCCTTCGCCAAAGCGGCAACGGCAGGAGCCATCCGAAGAATCCGGAGACTGTTGGCTGCCGCTAACCAACCGAGGACGTATCCGCTGCTAGCGTACTTGGAACCAAACATCGCCTGCATGACAGCTTCCCCGCCGAGGATGAGTCCGACACCGTAAAAAGCAGAGAAGGCGCAAACAACCTGAATCACCAGCCGATACCGCCGTCGGAATTCAATAACATCGCCCTGGACCCGAGCCATGAGCGGGAGCATGAGAGACGGAAACACGCGGGCGAAGATGAAACTGGGTGCCGTCGCCAGCGACCCCGCCAAGGCAAACGCAGCCAGGTCTGACATTGTGTAATACGAAGCAACGATAAACTGATCGCCATGAAACACGCCAAACATCAGAAGACCGTTCAACACAAGCGGCCATCCAAATCGGAGCATTCGGATGCCAAAGGCTCGGTGCCACCCCCACCGGTAAGGCCGCTGTGCCAGCAGGTGCGTTGCTAAAAGGGCGATAATGCCCTTCAACACAAGCAGTATTAGCACAGCCCTGTAGTCTGCCAACCAGCGCGCCAGGGGCCAGGCGACCGCAGTCATAATGGCCTGTGGCAATACGTTGCTCAGCGTCGAGGGCACATACCGAAAGTCACGTTCCATTCTGCAAACATCCAGATGTGTCAGCCCCTGGAAGAGTGGAAGCAAAGCGAGATACTGGAACGTCCGCACATCACCCTGAAGCCGGAATACATGCGCCAGGGGGGCGGCGGCAACGACAACCAACAGCGTACTGCACAGCCCCGCGGCAAACTGAAGAGCATGAGCGGTGGCCATGAACGGGAGCGCCGCCCCCTCCTTGTCCTGAACGAGAAAGCGCCCCATCGCCATCTTGCTCGCAAGCTCGAAGACCGTCAGGACCATCGAAAACGTCGCCGCAACACCCAGATCCGCTCGACTCAACAATCGCGCCAGGATGATGTTCCGAACGAACGAAAGGCCGTAAACGGCACACTCGCCAACGCCCAGCACGACACTGCCATGGAAAATGGAGCGCCTAAGACTCATGCTGGTTCATCGATCGCAGGCACCGCCCCGAATCTGATCCGGGCTGGTTGGCAAAACCGCGCTTATATGGGCTTCAGAAGCGAAGCGGCGATTGATCCGGGAGCCTCTTCATCCCGACAGCGTGTTGCTATCCTCAGGCTCTTCGGCATCGCCCGGTTGTGCTTTCTGGCCCGCGACGTTGCTCACCTCGGAGTTGTCGGCTTCGCGGTGGCCATAGCCCCTTCAAACATCCAGGCGAGAAGTAGCTTCCGAAAGAGAATCTCGAGGGCATGAGGCACGCTGTTGCGTTGCTCAGCAATGCGCCTCTGTCGGGAGACACGAGAAGCATGCAGCCCTACTGAGCGTGCCTCAGTCCTTGCTCCACGCAACCCTTGCCGCCTTGAGGGCGGCAGACCAGTTCAACTTGCCGAGCCCGCATATTTCACACCTCAACACCGCATAAGGCGGTCTGACTACAGATCTCTTGACATAGCTCCCATCGTTCACGGCGTTTTCGCCCATAGTTTGCATTCTGGCTATGCAATCGACTCTTGTGCTTCCTTGACGAATCTTCTTCGAATGCGTGACTATCCGAAGACGGTTATCGAATTCCGCGAGCGCCTCGCTACAGAGGAAGCCTGTCGAGTATACCTGGCATCCCTGCGTTGGCCAGAAGGGTTTGTCTGTCCGCAATGCAGTGGACGCCGTGCCTGGGCAATGCAGCGCGCTCTGCGTTGGCGTCGAGACTGTGGGTATCAAAGCTCCGTCACCGCGCGTACTCTCTTCCAGGATACGCATAAGCCCTTACGCCTTTGCTTCGTGGCCATGTGGTACGTGACCAATCAGAAGTCGGGAGTGAGTGCTCTGGGACTGCAGAGAGTGCTGGGACTAGGCAGCTACCATATCGCTTGGAGTCTTAAGGAACAACATGCAGATTCTTGACATCCCACACATGCTCATATGCGCCGCAATCCCATCTGCCGTCCTTACCTCGAATGACTCCTCGCAGGTCGACTGCATAGGGCGTTGGCAGTGCGAGCCCTGGCCCAGTGCCTGCCACCAGGCTGAAATCGCCGCCCGCAAAGTCCCTGAATATTCCGGTAGTGAGACCGCAAGAACCATGTGCTTCACCGAAGACACTGGTGCCGGAATAGGCATTGTAGTCATGCGCGGTTCCGTCATCGTAACTCAACCTGGTTCCAATCGTTCCTGCGCAGAAATACAGATTATTGTAGGAAACGTTGTTCGTTCCGGCGCTGCCGACCATGTTGCCGAGACGGAAACTGTTGCCTCCTGTAGAGGGCAAAATCACAGTATTGTTATAGTAGAGACAGTTGCTGTGCGTCTCTCTCGTCCAACTCGTGATAGCCCCGTTACCAACGTAGCCGCCCGCCTGACCAGTATTTGGATAACGGGACGTCCAGTAGATCAGGTTGCCATAGAAGGCGCACCCAGTTGCATTCCCAACCACAATGACCCCTGTTCCCTCAATATCCTCCCAGATGTTGTGCCGAAATACGCAATTTGCGGTTCCCATCCCATAGAGACTCACGCCCTCGCTGTGCTGTGAAGGGTGGCTTTCGTTTCTCGCAATGAAGCAATGCTCGACCAGCAGATTGCTCAATCCGCGGAGCAGGAAGGGGCAGCGCCCATTGTCGCGAATGCACAAGTAGCGGAACGAAAGCGCAGATTGCCCGGATGTCGCGTAAATTCCGTCGTCGGATGGGCTCGCGGCATCGTCAGGCCCGTTTCCAATGAACTCGGCGTATTGGATCGTGACATGATCGCCGGAAATGGAAGCGCCTTTTCCTGCAGAGGGTGGATCCACGACGAAGCCATAGCCGTTCGTCCAAGAGGCCCTCTCCTGGCCGTCTATCAACCAGTAGTCGGTGGTCACGGTGATGCCACCCCACGTCGCGCTGCCATCACCGTAAGAATCGATCCACCCCACATCCGTCCCGTGATCGGTGCGTGTGGCCTTCCTAATGATGATCAGGTTCGTCCCGTTCACAGGGGTATTAAACCTGTGTGCCCCGTAATCCCCATCGGCCACATAGTAAGTGCTGCCCCGCAGGAGCGTGCTGGGCAGGTTGCTATACGCATTCACCCAGTCCATCCCACTTGCCGACCCAGCCGCGCCTGATCGCACATAGAAATTTGCGGCCTCTGCGTTCGTGAGAGCCAGAAGAGCCAGGGCCAGGACGCGTGCGGCATGGCCGACACACCCCATGGTCCGAAAGCCGCGGCTGAAAGCCTGCCCGGGACGCAGTCCAGCGCTTACGCCAATTCTGATCATGCCAACCTTTTGGCAGAATCTGCGTTGGCTGGCAACGAAATAAACGCGACAGAATGCGCCGGCTGGCCAGTGCCTGATCGGCGAGACGAGCCCCGCCTTTCTGTGGGGATGAACTGCCCAAGACCCACAGCCCAACCGGGATTGTCTACCAACGCGGCTGTGAAACCGGGAACTGCCATCAGCCCAACGGAGGATCCCACCACATGCCGGCTCGGAGCCAGCTGCTGGTCGTGCATCATGCTGCGCATCTGAAACTCCTGCCCCCCCGCGCCCCCAACAACGCACTCGGGCATAGATTCATCGTACCCAACCGCTCATATACTCCACCGCCAGGACCCGAAGACAATCGATCGTCCAACCCGCCATGCCGTTGTCCCGAAACCAAGTGCATTTCGGCGTACAGTCCACAAAAGCCCTCTTTCTGCCACACTCCCGTCAACATCCACCTTCTCGGATTCGCCGAGCCAGACGTGCGCTTCGGACTCAGCAGCCGAGCCCTGTGCTTCGGCCAAGCTGAACAGTCCATGGACCGACCCCACCACGGCCAGCGTGACGTACAGGTAAATGACCGACTGATCAAAGTATGAGACCGAAATGCAAGTCACCGCGTGCGTGTACAATGACACTCCCAAACTCCACATGAACAACCTCTCACCACCGACGCCCTCAACATGCCAGCGCACAATGTCTCCAACGTACTTGAACGCTACTGCAAATATGCCGACAAGCAGACACATCAGCGGCAGTCCCCCGATCACTCCCATCCTGATGTAGTAGTTCGTGATGTCACAATGGTCTTCACTCCACAGCACACCATGTGGCATCCAGTGGCGTGTATAGTCAGTCCCGGCAAACCACCACTCATTCACATGTTCAATGGAGGACCGGATCAATTCCGCCCTGTGCCATCCCGTGCTGCCACCGGTCAAATCGATGCGCGCAATGAGAAAATAGGCCGGCGCCTTCATCACGATGTCGAGCATCACGTAACCCAGTGCCATCAGTATCCACAACTGTCGCGTCCGATGCCGCCAGCGGTACCAAAGGAGGCCCATGAGCGCGATACCGACACTGACCAACGGCCCGCTGGAGTTGCAGCAAATGACAATGACCGCCGACGCCACTGCTCCCACAATCCCGAAGACCGGGTGACGATGCCTGAGGCCGATCATGACAGGGAGCATCGCGGCTCCAGCAACGCCAGCGAGAATCGGATGTGCAAACGGGCCCTGAGCGCGCACCTCTTCGCCCCGAACGGCCGCCATCTCCGGCACTCCGCCGAGCACAGCAAACAGATTTTGCCCGGTCACCCGCTCAAGGCACATTTCCAGCGCCAATGGAACAAGAAGCACCGCTGTCAACTGAAAGATCTTCACAGCGTCCTCAACTCCCCGGCAAAGGCACCGCATCAGAAAATAGACGGCAAACGCGGTGTATACCAACCCCAACCTGAAAACGAACGCCTCGCCCTTTGGCTCATGAAATGCGCTCGAGAACAACGCCCATGCCCCCCAGACCATGATCATCTTGTCGAGCGCGTTCACGCCACCCGCGATATCCTCACGGCGGATCAAGACACGGACAACGCCGATCAAGCCTAGAATGCGGATAACCGTGAAGCTCAGCGGTCCGACGTCAATCTGCTGCCCGAGGGTCATATACGACGCGCCTGCGAGCAACGAGAGAGCGGCCCAATGACGCGGCAGCATCAATAGGGCTATTGCGCTAACCGATACGAACAGAGCACCCGCGTTAGTCATTTGCGCCCAAACCGCTTTTCATGAACATGCCGTTCGACCGTTGTTGCAGGTGGGCGGATGCATCCGACACTTCCCGAGGGACCACATCAGGACAAACCACCACTTGCTGACGGTGGAACGAACGCTGTCATGCCACCGTGAGAACCAAACAGCATAGACCGCTAGCACCAGCAGGATGCGCGCCAATGCGGACACACCTTGCAGCACGCGGTACTGCAACGCCGTCCATCGGCCATGGTTCAACATCATGTAGGTCTCAGCCGAGATGCGGGCCATGATTGTGCCATACTGATCCGCCTGTGTCCGCGAACTACCACCCCCGTGGTGCACAACGACCGCAGCCGGCGCGTGGTATACCTTCAGCCCCAATCTCGCGACACGCATGCACAGATCCATGTCCTCCCCATACATGAAGTACCTCGGATCAAAGCCCTTCAGTCTCTTGAAAACGCTCGCGCGCAGCGCCATGCACGCGCCACTGACGGCTTCCACCGCTACTGGCGATGTGGCGTGCCGGGCACCCTGCATTCCCCACAGACGCGAGTTCACAAAGAGACCGCTCAGGCACTCGAACGCCAAGGCGCGATTCCAGGGTGTTGGTAGAGCCCTGACACAGCATGTCTGAAGAGATCCATCGCTGTTCAGAAGGCGTGCTCCAACAACGCCTGCATCCGCACTTCCCCGCAGCGCCGCGACCAGTAAATCGAGCGCACCCGCCCGAACCTCAGTGTCTGGATTCAAGAGCACCAACACAGGGGCACGTGCGACATCAGCCGCAAGGTTATTGCACTGCCCAAAACCGATGTTCTCGATGCTCTGAACGAACCGCACCTTTGGAAAACGCTCGGCGAGCATTTCGCCACAACCGTCAAATGAACCTCCGTCAACGACGATGATCTCCCATGAAACGCTCGGGGGGTTCATGAAAATCGACTCCAGACAGGCGCGCAAATACTCTCGTGACCGCCAATTGACGATGATAATGGACACCTCGATCATAACGACATCGCATTGGTCGCAGTCGTTCCGCCAGGCCTGAGAAAGGCTCGATGCCACAACTCCAGGGACAGCAGAAGGTAAATGTGCCTTGTGAAGTTGTCCTGTCCGGAGCGGTCCCGCTCCAACATATGCCGCACGACGCTCATGTCACAGTACTCTCTTAGAATCGAGTCTGCGCTGAGGAGGCAATCATCCACCACAGGTCTCATAGACGTTCGCATCCAGCTCGCGATCGGCAGTGTAAAGCCTTTCTTTTTTCGATTGATGGTCGCCCTTGGAACCCACGTTTGCAGTGCGCGCTTGTGAAGGTACTTTGCCGTCAGACGTTTCAACTTTAGCGCGGGGGGAAGCCGCTCGACAAACTCCACCAGCCTGTAGTCCAGGAATGGCACTCTCACCTCGAGCGAATTCGCCATCGATGTCTTGTCAGCAACCATCAACAGGTCGTCAGGCAGGCTCGCCCGAGTGTCAATGTACAGCATTTGTGACAGCGGATCTAGGTGCCTGACGTCCAGGAACAGCTCGCCGAGACGCCCAGCCGTCGGGAGTGGTGCGGCGAGATACTTGGTCTTCAGGACCCCCTTGAAAAGTCGTTGCTTCAAATCCCCATTGAAGTAGGAATATACTTTGGCAAATCGCGCCAGAGGTTCTGGTTCGCCCAGAGCACAGGCTGCGCGTTTGAGCATCTCCAGGCGCCCCGGTATCCGTGTCATCAACGTCGCCATCATGTCCGTCACGACGCGCGGGAGCCGGCTGTAGAACTGGAGGTATCTCACCCCGAGATACCGGTTATAGCCGGCCCATGGCTCGTCAGCGCCCTGACCTGTGAGGGCGACTTTCACTCGGGACCTGGCCAGTTGCGCAACAAAGAAGAACGCCGCGGCGGCTTCGTGGCCGACCGGTTCCTCCAGGTCCCGCATGTAACGTCCGTAATACTGTGCATAGTCCTTTGAGGAGATCGTCTCTGTCCTGTGTTGGCAGTCGAAACGCCGAGCGATCTCGGCGGCGTCGGAGCCCTCATTCGTTCGCTCGCCATCAGTGAAGTCAATCGTGAATGCGTGAATGTCATCCGAAAGATTCTTTCTCATGAGCGCCAACAGCGCTGCCGAGTCAACACCCGAGCTCAGAAACAGACCGACCGGAACGTCGCTTCGAAGCTGCATACGAACCGCGTCCTCGAGCAGAGCCCGGTATTCCTCGACCAACACAGCTTCTCTCTCCGTGCTGTGCGCATCCGGAACCCACTGCCAAAACCGTGTGACGCGAACGCCCTCGCGCGTGCAAAGCATATAGTGCCCTGGCGACAGCTTGTAGATGTGCCGAAACAGCGTCTTGGGTGCGGGCACGTAGCGAAACGTGAAAAGCTCGAGCAACGAGTCGAGATCAACTTCGCGGGGACAAGACGGGTGCTGGAGCAGAGCCTTGATCTCTGAAGCGAACCGCATGGTGGTTCCGCTCTCGAAAAAGTAGAGGGGCTTAATCCCGAGATGGTCCCGCGCAATGAAAACGGTTCGATGCACGCTATCCCACAAGGCAAATGCGAACATTCCATTGAAGCGTGTGACGCACTCGGTCCCCCACTGTTCATAGGAATGAACAATCACCTCGGTGTCTGACTTGGTCCTGAATTGATGGCCGTGCGCCTCGAGTTTCCTGCGCAACTCCACGTAGTTGTACAACTCGCCGTTGAAGACAATCTGGAGGCTTCCGCCCTCGTTTGTCATTGGCTGAGCCCCCCCTTCAAGATCAATGATGCTCAGGCGCCTGTGACCGAGGCCAATCTCATTGTCAATGTGTCGGCCATGCCCATCCGGTCCTCTGTGCATGAGAGCGCCGAGCATCGCCTCGATGTCACCGGGGACAATTGGCGCGCCTGATCGGTCAAAGACTCCCACAATTCCACACATGCGCTGGACGATGCCTTTCTGGATTCGATGGCTTTTGGGGCACGCCGATCGACTATGCCGTCACCCTGGCTGGCCATCGAGCGGCGATCGACCGTGGCGATTTGCACAGGCGCCAGAGCTTGCCGCGCTGTTCCCTCCTGAGATACCGCACCGTCTCGACCGGTAAGGCCAGCGGCTCACGGCGAAGCAGGCTTTGGCAGTACCCCGCGAAGGCGACTGCGCTGCCGTACAGGGGGGGCGAGTCCATGCAGTGGCGCAGGCAGCGCGCCACGAAAAACAACATTCCATAGCCGAGGGTGTAGAAGCGCTTTCCTTCCGTCATCCGTCCGGCAACGGCATTGGAGACAGCCCAACCGGTCTGTCGATGCTCGAAAGCCTGCAGCGCCGGGAAGGTGCGCGTCCGCCAGCTTCGCGCCCGGGCCATGATCTCAGCGGCCGCGTCAATGCCGCCGTAGGGCAGAGGAAGATACCCTCCGATGTCCTCATAGCAGTCCCGGCGAAACAGCTGAACTCCGCCGGCCACACTATCGGCCGCCACACTCTGACCGACAAAGCGGCCGTTCCGCAGTGTGTGCACGCGCCCGCCGCCGATGCCGAGGCGTGGGTCATGCGCAAACTCAGAAAGCAAGCGCTCGAAATAGTCCGGAGCGAGCGAAATATCCGCGTCCAGGTTTCCCACGAACTCAAACTGCATATGTTTGATTGCGGCAAAGCCTGCATGGAATGCGCGTACTTTGTTGGAGAAACATCGACGGCCGCCGTGAGGGATGTGCAACACCGTCACCGTCGCATCGATCTTCGAGTATCGCTCCGCAATGGTCGCCGTGGAATCTGACGAACCGTCGTTGACGATCACGTATCTCATCGGCGGAACAGTCTGTTTGAGAACGGATTCGATGGCACGTTCGATCAAACGCTCCTCATTATGAGCTGGAGTCACCAACACATAGCGTGTTGAAACCGATGTAACGACGCCGTTCATGGTGTCAGGTAAGAATCGCCGTGTCTGGGTCAAAGATGGTTTTCAGGATGTCACCGTTCCTCCCGCGTCGCGCCTACCGCGGGGGATGCTGCCTTGGGGCAGCAGTGAGTGGCATGTCCGTGAGCCTGATCAGGTCCATGAGTGGAACGGAGAACCTGGCGGATGCGAATACGACTCGACGATATCCGTTATGGTCTGGACCACCTGCAAGAGCGTGTGTCGATCCGAGGCGACCTGGGCGGGGCGGATTTCGCTTTGTTGAACGGGAATGCGAGTGTCGATCTCATGGGTGGTCTCGATCATGACCAGGCGCTCTTCCGCCGCAAGCTGGGCATCGACGGCGCCGATGCGTCCCCGGAAAATGCTATAGCATGACGACATGCGCTTCCGCCAAGGCGGACGAGACCGGCAAGCGAATCGATCATCCACAGGAGAAGGCTGGTCAAGAGCTCTGAGAGAGCCGTTTCACGGAAGGCCGGAGGGGCCACGGACTAGGGACAATGGGACTACAGGGCTCACAGAGGCTGTTTGCCCAGGATTTGCAACGCCCGAGCCCGCACCAGCGACAATTCCTCGCTCAGATTCACAGGAGACCCACCATGCGAAGGGGCGGATGGCCATGCAAATCCGCGATCTCCGCGATGGTGTCCACAACCTGCGACAAGGTGTGCCGGGTTTCGGACGTTTGCGTAGCTCGCGGCACGCGCTTCTGGAAGCGAATCCGGCGATCCACATCATCGAGTGTCTTCAGCATGACCAACCGGCCCTCGCGACTCAGTTCGTGATCGACCGCGCCGGTGCGTCCGCGGAAGATGCTGTAGACCGGCACTCCCAAGGCTGCGGCCTCCCGGTTCATGGTGCCTCCGCCGCTGACGACGAGGTCGGAGAAGCAAAGGAGATTCAGTCCGTCCAGAGCGTGCTCGGGGATTTTGACGCGTCCATGCGCGAACCATGCTGGGTGTTCGGCGATGAGGCGGTCGGCCTGAGCCCTGTTGCGGGGTAGCATGACGACATGCGCTCCCGGCATGGCGGACGCGCGATCCATGAATCGGGCGAACAGCACCTCGCTTTCGGGATTGTGATAGTGAGCCTCGGTCGCCGGCGGACGCACGGTGACCACGATATCGCCGTTCGGGATGCCTAACTCATCCAGGATATGCGAATCGGGTTTGAGCTTCCACACGTACACATCCTCCTTGAGACCGTGGTAAGTACGGACTCGCTCGGACCTCTGCGGCAGCGCATCCTCAGGGATCGCGTCCGGCGCCAGGATCCAATCCGGACGCATCAGCCGCGGAAAACGGGCATGCTCGTAGTCTTCGATCAAGAGGCTGGGGATGCGTAGGACATTGCAGACGATCAACTGGGAGCGCGCGCCATGGGACACAGCAAGGACCGGTCTTTCGCGCAAAACCAGTGGAGCGAGCTGCATCGCGCGGAAAACGAGCCCGCACCCTTTGGCCAGCCAATGCTTGCCGTAGTGCCGGCCCACTGCATGACACTTGAGGCCGCGCATGTTGGCCAACTCGATCACACCGAAGGCGTCGCGCATGGTCAGGAGCAACGAGTAGCCGCGGCGCTCGAGTTCTTCGATAATCGGCTCGAAGAAAGGGACATGTGGCGTGTTATCGAGATCGATCCAAATCTTGCCCCGTGCGATCTTTTGGCCTCCGACCGTGCCGGATGCAGCAGCGACCGGTGGCGCAGAGGACCGGTGCGTAGCCGGGGTCGGGTCTGACTGGCCCGATGCTCCAGAGTCACTGGGATGCACCACGACGTCATTCTCAGATCCTCTCTCGGCACCGTCGGATGCGAGAATACCCCTCACTCGGTTTTCGACCACTCTCTCCGCATCGGATGCGGAGAGGGGCGCGGCGAGGGGGGCATCTGGCGCAGCCTGCGAACCACCCGACAAGCCGGCTGGGAGCCGGCGCTCCGAGTGCGGTTCTGGCAGGTCGGACCCGGCTGAAAGCCGGGGCTCCGTTCGACAGAAGGACTGAACCCAGCGCGCCACCTCATGCGGCAGGGCGATCCACATCCTCGATCCATAAGTGCGGATGGCATATTCGAGAAGCTGGCGATAATGTCCGACTGAAAAGGCCGCGGGAGACGCTGGCTCGCCATTGAACTGGAGGTAATCGGGATGAACGTTGACCAGCACCATGCCGCCGTGCTTGGCGATCCAATCGAGCTTGCGGATCCAGATCTCGGGCGAGGTCTCGCGCAGAATCAGGAACAAGGTTGAGTCCTGGGGCAGTGTGTAGGGGAGTTCGACATAGCCGGTGCGTCGGTACGCCGGTGCGTCGGAGATCGGAGGTCGGAGGTCAGAGATCAGATCGGGGGCAGTGGAGGGCAGCAACGCTGACTGATCTCTGACTCCTGACTTCTGACCGCTGATCTCTGACCGCTGACCGCTGACCGCTGACCGAGGCACCCAAAACGGGAAAATGGTATGTTGTCCGGACGGCTGGGGTTCGAAGGGGTCGGTGTCGAAGGTCGAGGCGTCGTATTGGACATCGAGGTCGTGGAGCCAGTCGAGGTTGCGCAACATGAAGCCGGATCGGAACCCAGCAACACCCCACTCCCGGATGTACTGGTTGATCCGGGGGGCGCGTCGGGAGAACTCCCGGCGCGAGAGGAAGAGCCGTCCGTCGTGAAACAGATCGTGGACACCCACCTCGAAGCCGGCGGCGGCTATCTCATCGCGCAGTTCCGGAGTGACTTTGTAAGAGCCTTCGGGGATGAGATTGAACGAAGAGCGAAATCCTAGCGAGCGTTCGAGTTCTATCAAGGGGCGAATTTTGCGGAGGCCGGCGGGCCCTTCAACATCGTGAGTGAGAACAAACGCGAACTGCTTGCCGTCGGGCCAGCCAGGCCAATCGACCGGGGCCTTTTCGGATCCGGACAGGATCGGCCAGGTCTCCTTCACTCGAGCGCGTTTCCGCACCGCAAACCAGCGTCGGACTGCCATCCGCACCGACCACGGGATCAGCGGCTTGAGGAAGTAATAGAGGCGGTTGCGGAACATCGGAGATCAGAGATCAGAAGTCAGAGATCAGAAGTCAGAGATCAGAAGTCAGAGATCAGAAGTCAGAGATCAGAAGTCAGAGATCAGAAGTCAGGGGGCAGAGATCAGAGGGCAGATTGCTCCTTGAGGATAAAGGGCTTGGGGTTGTTGATCATGCTGCCCAACATTGCGCCCACTTCGCCACAGAGCGCGTGCATTCGCGTGTGGTCGGGAACCGCCAAGTAACCGCAGTCGCGGGCAAAATCCAGCCAGGTGTCTGTTTCGGCGTTCTCGCCGTCGGAGTCGGTCAGTTTGCTAACGAAGTGGGCCTCGTATCGGCGCTTGGACCAGGCTTCACGGAGGTTGGCGCAGACCGATCGAGATGAGCGCCGGACCTGATCAGTCAGCGCATATCTCTCTTCCTTCGGAAAACTGCTACTCGCGCGAAAAACATCCATGGCCAGCGAATACGCCCTCTGATACACCATCAGATCTTTCGCTGACTTAATCTGCATCCATTCCTCCGCTTTGGCCTCCGACCTCTGACTTCTGACTTCTGACTTCTGACCTCTGATTCCCCGCTCTGACCTCTGACCTCTGACCTCTGACCTCTGCTTTAAGCCGGGCACACTTCGTCCCGGTCGATTCGCACCTGGTGCGATCTATGGCACAGCGGACATCCGCAACACCGCATTCAACTGACTCGACCCGCCCCCGCGCAGTTGCCCTCGATCGGGCCTCCACATCGCGCAACCAAAAACCACTCAACTAATCGTTGTTAAACAGCCAACGAGACATGAATCCTAAGCGCCGGTAAACCGGCGCACACCCCCGCAATGCGGGACTTTGCGACCTCGCAGCCCGCGATCGAACGGACGCCGTCCTGCCTCCAACGATCACACTGTTCGATTCGGAGCAGGACGCAATGCCAAGCAAATTTGTCGAAACCGTCAGGATATTTGTCAGTCTTCGGGGCATCGCTGGTAAAGATGGTGCGTGCGTGATCCGGGCGCGTCGCTAAACGTCCGTCTGCAGCCTGGACGGCAGGTAATTGTGATAGCGATTCAGGACGGCCCCCACCTTGGCGCGCGACTCGGCCAGGAGCGACACACACCGTTTGGCCTGTTCCTCTTTGGTCCGCTCGGACTCGACGAGCAGGAAGGTCATATCCATCAGGCCGCACACCTTGGCGGTGACGCTGGTCTGGCTGACGGGCGGCATGTCGAAAATGATGTAGTCGTAGTCGCTGGCCTTCATGGTGGGCAGGAGGTTGGCGAATTTCTTGGGAAGAATGCCCACTCTTTGGCCGTTGTTGCCGCGGAAAGACACGACATAGAGGTTGTCCTGGACCAGCGCCGGCGAGCGCTTGTCCTGTTCGAGCGCGTCGGCCAGAGCACAGGCGGCCTTGCCGCGGTAAAATGGATGCACCGAAGGCCCTCTCTCGGGGTTCATGTCCACCAGCAACACATTGCCGTCGCCGGTCTCGGAGAGCGACTCGGCCAAGCCGGCGGCGAGAGAAGAGACGCCCGCGCCCCGATGGGTGCCGGTCAGCGCCACCAGCTTGGGTTTGTGAGTCAATCCGATGAGTTCGAAATGCATGATCAACCGATCCCGGAGCGACTCGTGGTAAAGGCGCCTCGGATCGTCGGCGTCAACCACGGCAAGGGCGGTTTCATTCTCGCCCTGGCTCGGGGCCGGGTCGCCCTCGGGAGCCGAGGCCGGAGCATCGGCCAACTGCTTGAGCGCGTGCCGATGGGCATGGCCGTTCCGGGCGAAATCGGGGATCGAGAGGAACAACGGAAGCCGGAGCTTCTTCTCGACGTCGTCGGGGCGCTTGACAGTCTGGTTCAGCACGAACTCAAGGAGGAACGGCAAGGCCAGGCCGGCGCCGATCCCGCCCAGCAGCACCATCAGCGCGGCTTTGAGCATCGGCGACGGGACCCGCAAGGCGACGGTGGCGTCCTGGACGATATTGATGTTGTCGAACAGGTTGGCGGTGCCGATCGCCTCGTCCACGCGCGCCTGGTCGAGGCGGATACTGAAATAATGATAATTGCTCTCCTGAAGTGCTCGGCTGCGTTCGAGGTCGTTGATATTCTTCTCGGCGGCGATCAGCGTCGCGAGTCCCTTTTGGTTGCGGTCCAAATGCTCGGTGAGAACCTTGATCTTGGATTCAAGCGCCAAAACACGGGCCTGCTCGGCTTCGAGTGTGGTCGGTTCGCCCTGGGTCGAAAGGATGCGATCGGACTGGAGCTTCGCACCGCCTTGAACCAGCGCGGTGGCACGCAGGCGCGGTTCCTCAGCCTCGAGTTGGGCTTTGGTCTTCTCGACCTCGGCGATCTGGTTGCGGGTTTGGAGGACAGGCTTGCTTTCGGGAGTGAACTGGAGCGCGAGGTCAAGCTCGCGATTGCGTAGGGACTCGAGCCGGGCGCATACGAATCGGTACTGCTTCTCCTTCTCCGGGTCCACAGGCACAGGAATCTCGATGGCGGGCTCGGTGTTGGTGACGGTCGGGGTGGAGACGACGCTCGAGCGCAACAGTCGTTCGAGGAAAGTGCGTCGCTCAGCCAACTCGGCCTCGGCGGCGATCAGATCCTGCTGTAGCCTGGCGGATTGCTCGGTCATCGCGCGCCGCGATTCGTCGACGGAAGTGACATTGGCATCGAGTTTGATCTTCTGGAGGTCGTCTTCGGTCTGGGAAAGCCTCGATCGCCACTCGTCCGTCTTGCGGGTCAAAACGTCATCGAACAGGCCGACCGAGCGATGGACCTCGGCGTGTTTGCGCAGGTAGCTCTGGATCAACTGGCGCAGGACCTTCTGCGCCACGTCCGGATTCGAATGGCTGAACCGCACCTGGATCACCGTGCTGCGACGCGGGACATCGAGCTGGAGACCGCGCATGATGACATTGGCGGCGACGTGCACGTTGGTGGCGGCGGGGTCCGGGCCGGCAATCTGCTCGGGGCCGATCAGTTCAGCGACTTGGATGGCGAGGTCGCGGCTGGTCAGAATTTCCATCTCCGAATTGAGGATCGCATCGCCTCTCGAATCGGGCGACCTCATGTCGGTTTGAGGGCCGCCAGGGGCGGCATCGACGGCTTTGGTATCCCGGACGTAGCGGACCAGGAGCTTGGCTTCGGACGTGTAGAGTGGCGCCTGAGTGAGGTAGAGCGCTGCAGCTCCAAGAACACCCAGCAGCGACAGGCTCAACGCCAGCCACTTGTGTTGGAATAACGCATAGACGACATCGGCAGCCCGGATGGTCGGCGGTGTCGAGCCGGCCGGTCTGGGTGGCGACGTTAGGTTTCCGGGCTGATCAGTCATGACAAACTCGTTTCTCCGGATCAGGTCAGATGCCGGTACAAAAGACTGCCCAAGGCACGCAGGACCGGGATGGGCAGACACCGGAAGATGGCGTCGTGCCAGCCCGACGCCCGATCGCGGTCCGCCAGGTAACGGCTGCGCCGCAGATCATACTTGAAGTAAGAAAGCCGGGACTCGACCGCGCCCCAGCCGGTCTTGAATCGGCGCAGGCCCTCGTTGGCCATCGAGGTGCGCCCGAAATCCAGGGTCGCGAAACCGCAGCCTGCATAGAACCGAATGGCGCGCCACATGATGAGATTATTGGCGCGCAGGTCCTGACACGCCAGATCCGAGGCCCCAAATTTGTAGAAAACCCTGCGGCCCGACTCGAAGAACATCGCCCCAGCCACCGGTTGCCCCGAGCGATAGGCGAGAATGACGCGCCCGCTGCCCCGGGCAATGACATGCCGGGCGATGTTGTCGAAAAACGCCTTGGGCTGAACCGGCATTCCCTGTCTGCGCCGAGTTATGCAGTGGAGCCGGTAGAAGGTGTCCACGGATGCTGCCGAGTCCTCGATTCGCACTTCGAGTCCACTGCGGTCGGCTTTCCGGATCGCTCTTCGAACCGAAGGGGCGAACCCGGACAACAGCGCGGCCTCGCCAGATGTGAGATCGAGGGTGTGGGTGTAGAAGCTGAGCGAGAGGCGCGCTTCGGGTATCCATTGGGCGCCGCCGCGGCATTCCCACGTCCGCCAACCGCGGATTCGGCCCAGAGCGATGAGGCTATGCGCGAGATCCAGGAACTGGGTCTCATCCTCGACCAGAGGAGCGGAATCGTCGGTGAATGGCAATCCAATGCCGCGTCTGCCCCCGATCAAGCGGTCCACATCCATGCAGGGGAGCAAGCCGCTCAGATGCCCATCGTCGAAGACGGCCATGTACACCGGGTTGAATCCGTAGGTGTCGTGGAGCACACGCGCCCAGGCGGTCGTGTGAAAGAACGTCGAGCCCGGATGCGACAGCACCGTGTCATCCCAATCGAGCGCGGTCAAAGGGTTGATCGGGATGGGGGAGGCCGGAGATGGGAGATCGGAGATGGGAGATCGGAGATGGGAGATCGGAGATGGGAGATCGGTGCGTCGGTGCGCCGGTGCGTCAGTGCGTCGGTGCGTCGGTGCGTCAGTGCGTCGGTGCGCCGGTGCGTCAGTGCAGCGGTGCGTCAGTGCGGCGGGGCGCCGGTGCGCCGGTGCGGCGGACGAGGTGCAGAGGGGCAATGGGGAAGGGCCAAGGGCGGCGGAGGAAGAAAGGAGACCGGGTTTATGGCTCGTCTCGATGTCAGCCATTGCGCCGCGTGAGGCCACGCGGTCTACAACACCGCCGTCTGCCAGCGCGCATGGCCGGAATCCCCTGCCCGCGCCGCGATCGTCGCGGCAGGCAGGCCCGACCCGGCGCCACGGACTGACGGCGTTCTGTGTGGTTGAGACCCTCATCGGCGATCGCTTAACGCGAGGTGCACGCTGCCGCCGCTGTGCCGGCAGTTCTTCTCGCAGACGCACCCGTGCGTCCCACGCAGTTCCTGACCTCGCGCACGACGAGGTCGATTTGCTCCTCAGTCAGTTCCGGGAACATCGGCAGGGAGAGAGACTCCTCGGCGCAGCGTTCGGCAACGGGCATCGAGCCGCGCTGGTATCCGAGAGACTGATAGGCCTCTTGCAGATGCACAGGGATCGGGTAATGGATGCCGCATTGTACACCTCGATCTGACAGGTCGGCAAGCACTCGATCGCGCTCCGCGACTCGAATGACATAGAGATGGTAGACGTGGCGCCCGTACGCGGCTTCGTGCGGTGTGATGAGGCCGTTGACGGACGACAGAGCCTGGGTATAGGCCCTCGCGTGGGCGCGGCGGCGGTCATTGTTCTCGGCGAGATGTTCGAGCTTGAGCCGGAGCACGGCGCCCTGAATACCGTCCATACGAGCGTTCCATCCGATCATTGAATGATGGTATTTGCGCGACTGCCCGTGGTCGCGCAGGGCTTGGATTTTCTGTTTAAGGTCCTCATTGCTGGTCACCACGGCGCCTCCTTCGCCAAACGCACCCAGGTTCTTGCCCGGATAGAAGCTGAAGCAACCGGCGGCGCCCATTGACCCCGCTTTTCTCCCCTTGTACTCGGCCCCGTGGGCCTGGCAGGCATCCTCGACCACGGGAATGCCATGACGGTCCGCGATCTCGAGGATCGGGTCCATGTCGGCCATCTGCCCGAACAAATGGACCGGCACAATGGCCCGGGTGCGATTCGAGATGGCCGCTTCGATCTGCGCGGGGTTCATTGTGTACGTCCGCGGATCGATGTCCACAAAGACCGGGATTGCGCCGCAGTAACTGATGGCCTCAGCCGTGGCCATGAACGTGTTGGGGACGGTGATGACCTCGTCGCCCGGGCCCACGCCCAAGGCCAGCAGCGCCAGCCAGATCGCGTCCGTGCCGTTGCCGACGCCGATGGCGAATGGCGTGTCGCAGAAAGCGGCAAAATCCTGCTCGAATTTTGCAACGAACGGGCCGCCGGCAAACGCGCCTGAATCGATCACTTCGCCGATGGCGGACAGAAACTCGGCGCGTCGGGGAGCGTGATGCGCCTTGAGGTCAAGAAAGGGGACTTGCGGGTTCATTGCGTATCCTCGAGAACTCGATGTGATTGTGGTGAGACAGAGTCTAAGGGGCCATCCGTCAGGTCGTCGCCGCGACGGCGAGGTGTCGCTCTTTGCCGTTCGGGCGGGTTGGCACGCCGACATCCAGGTGATCGAAGCCGACCCCACACTGATCCGAATCCCCGTCAATGAGCGGGGGTGAATCCCGGTCGTCCGGAATCCGGTTCGATTCGCTCCCATTCGGCGCCCGGAGGAACCGCAGCACGCGCGCCGGGTTGCCGGCCACGACCGCGTAGGGCGGGACGTCCTTGGTCACGACGCTCCCGGCGCCGATCATGGCGCACTCGCCGACGGTAACGCCGCCCAGGAGGGTGGCTGCGGAGCCGATCGAGGCGCCGTTCTTGACCAGCGTTCGCAAACAGACCCAATCCTGCTCGGTCTGGAGCACGCCGTTGCCGTTGGTGGCGCGCGGGAAATGGTCGTTGATAAACGTGACGTTGTGCCCGATGAAGACGTCGTCCTCGATGATCACGCCTTCGCAGATGAAGGTGTGGCTCGAGACCTTGCAGCGCCGACCGATCTTGGCACCTTTCTGCACCTCGACGAATGTGCCGATCTTCGAGTCGTCGCCGATCTCGCAGCCGTAGAGGTTGGTGAATCCGTAGAGACGCACCCCATTGCCCAGAATCACATCAGGCGCAATCAGCCGGTAACTGGAATCGAATGTGCTCATAGACTGTCGTCCGTTCGAAGTCATGCCGCGGCCAGGGAAACCGCTACCTCTTTTCGAGGCGGGCGCCCGTTGCGTTTCGATGCGGCATGGGCGCGGGGGGCAGTGCTCTTCACCATGCTCGTGGCGGGAGCGTGGTCGGCTTCCTTGTCGAAGTGCACCGGCCCGCCCTCCTGCTTGAGCGAGGCGGACGCGGCTTCGAGGATGCGGACCATGGCGAGCGCCTGTCGGCCGTCGGTGAGGGGGCGTGTCCCGTTGCGGATGCAATCGAGGAAATGCTGGCACTCGACCTTCAGGGGCTCCTCCTGCTTGATGTAGGGCGCGTACACGTCGCCGTAGTGATACGCATAATGGAACTCGGCGAAGGTGTCGTAGTGGGGCGGGCGCTCGACTCGCGCGTCGAATATGCGAATCTTCTCCAACTGAGCGACATCGTCGTACACTATCATCCGCCGGCTGCCGACAATCGTCATCTCGCGCACCTTGCGCGGATCGAGCCAACTGCTGTGGATAATGGCCGACCGCTCCTTTCGGAATGTGAGAAACAGGCTGGTCACGTCCTCGATGCCCGGGGTAACGTGGGCGCTGCCGCGACAATTCACGCTCAGAGGCGACTCCTCCATGATATGGAGGATGATCGAGATGTCGTGCGGCGCAAGGTCCCACGTCACGTTGATGTCCCTCTGATACAAACCGAGATTCAACCGGCGAGCGGAGATGTAACGAATGTCGCCAATGTCGCCGGCATCGACGATTTCCTTGATCTTCCGGACCGCGGGCGAATAGAGAAACGTGTGCCCGGCCATCAGCACCAAACCCTTGCCGTCCGCCAGATGGATCAGGTCCTCGCATTCGGCCGATGAGGCAGCCATCGGCTTTTCGATAAAGGTGTGCTTGCCGGCCGACAGGCTCGCTTTCGCCATGCGATGATGAAACTCGACCGGGGTGGCGATCACAATCGCATCGAGGTCCTTTCGGGTCACCATCGCATTATAGTCGGTCATGGTGCGCGCCTCGGGATAGAGGCTGCCCAGGTGTTTCAGACGCTCTTGCTTGACGTCACAAATCACCTCGAGCCTGCAGTTGGACAAGGACCGCAGATTTCGCATGAGATTCGGTCCCCAGTAACCGCATCCAACAACTCCCACTCTGATTGGCGTAGGCATGATGTTCTCCTCCCTGTTTATTGCATTGTGTGCTTTTGCTTCGGACGTCCTCAGCCGGCATACGACCGATTCCCCTGCAGAGGGCTATGAATTAGGTTTCTGAACAGCCTCGAACGGCTTATCCGTCGGCGAACCGCCTTAGCCCCTGCCGCAACCACAACCGGCAAGGTCCTCACAAGAATCTCCAGATCCAGAAAGAGCCGCCGGTTTCGAGCGTAATCGAGGTCCAACTCGATCATCCGGGCGAACGTGGTGCTATTCTTGCCGCTGACCTGCCAGAGGCCCGTCAGACCCGGCACCGCATCGAAGCGCCGCCTCTGTTCGGGCAAATAGGACGCGTACTCGGCGGGCAGGCAGGGTCGGGGCCCCACGAGGCTCATGTCCCCCTGGAACACGTTCAGAAGCTGAGGCAACTCGTCCAGTCCGGTCGAACGGAGCACCTGTCCAAAGGGAATAATCCGGTCGTCTTCCTCGTCGTCGAGCTTCGTCATGGGCGCGCCGGTGGCGATCAGTTGGCGGCAGTGCGCCTCATGCACTTCGGTGTTTGCCCCGACGATCATGGTCCGGAACTTGAGGCACGTGAACCGCCTGCCGCGGTACCCGACGCGTTCCTGTCGGAACAGGACCGGCCCTTTGGACACGCACTTGATCAACAGAGCGACCAAGCCCATGACAGGGGCAATCAGGGGCAGGGCGGCGGTGATACAGAAGACATCCAGGACACGCTTCCACGTCGGCACCTCCTGTTCACGCCGCCTGCGGATCGAGGCCGGCGCAAGAGCCGGTGGCCCGGCCGTGTCATCCATGCAAGGCCGGCCGAGAGATAGGGTGGCCTTACAGTACACACCCGGATTAATGCTCGCATTTACGCCTAAAATCATAAAAACCGAGCGCACTTTTACAAACTGTCGATAAACAATACAATCGGAATGAATAAGTAGTTAATACTGAGTAGTGATACTTAATTAACTCCTTTATGCGACCCTCGCGTCAGATGAACCGGCTTCTTTCAAGCTTTGCCCGCCCTCCGCAGCCGTCCCCGCGGCTGAGATGCGGACCTTGCATCGAAGCTGCCCGATCGGGAACGTGTGCGGTAGCGCGAAGTCCCGCGGCTGCGGGGCTTCGCGACCTCGACGCCGACCAGAGCATGGGCGAGTGTCACAACAAACTCCGGCCAAGTACTTAGACGACAGCGATGGCGCTGCTCTCAGGAACAGCGCGGGGAGATCGCGTAAGCAGAGACCGGAGTCGGACGGTCAGACCCGCCTCTGGCGGCTGGCCAAGCGCCGGATTCGGTGAGCCTTGCCGCAGGCAGGTGGGTCGACTGAGGACCGATGTCGCAAAGCGGAGTGCGCCCGTCCTCGGGCGCAGCGGTGTCCGAGCAACCGCGCGCGTCGGTCTGGTCCACATCATGGCGCATTCGGTCATTGCTGTGGCCGAGGACGGCCACCCTCCAGTCACCCCGACGACGCAGTGCTCTCCGGAAAACCTAAACTCCGCTATATGCGGAGAAGCCGCCGTCGACGGGCACGACAATGCCAGTGACAAAGCCAGCACCTGGCGAGACGAGCCAGAGGAGCGTGCCGACCAGGTCATCGGGCGTCCCGAACCGCCCCTGGGGCGTATGGCCGATGATCTGCTGGCCGCGGGAAGTCAGTGCACCGGTGTCGGCGTCGGTCAGCAAGAAGCGGTTCTGTTCGGTCAGGAAGAAGCCGGGGGCAATGGCGTTGACCCGTATGGCGGGCGAGTATTCCTGGGCCATGTGGACGGCCAGCCATTGGGTGAAGTTGCTGACGGCGGCTTTGGCGGCTGAATAGGCCGGGATGCGCGTGAGAGGTCGGAAGGCATTCATCGAGGACACATTGATGATCACCCCGCTCTGCTGGCGCGCCATGAGGCGTCCGAACACCTGGCTGGGGAGCAACGTCCCGACGAAGTTCAGATTGAAGACCCATTGAACGGCGTCCGCGGGCAGATCGAAGAAGCGTTTGTCCGGGCTGGTGGTTGCCTGGGGTTTGTTGCCACCGGCGCCGTTGACGAGCACGTCCACGCGCCCGAAGGCCTGCAGGACGGCCTCCGCGGCGGCCTCGACGCTTGGGCGATCGAGCACGTTGCATGGCAGACCGACGGCTGTTCTTCCGGCGGCCTTGATCTCGTCAGCCAGCTTGCAGGCCGCTTCCCGCGCAAGATCGAGCACGGCGATCTTTGCGCCGGCGGCGGCCAGGCCTTTCGCCATGGCCGAGCAAAGGACACCGGCCCCGCCGGTGATCACAGCGACTTGTCCACGCACGTTGAAGAGGGAATCGAGGTCGTCCATATCGAGTTCAGGTTAGGGGCTCCGCCATCAGTCTTGGCCGGGTCCCGCCACCGGCGGCACTATACGATTGTCCAGGCTGACGCTGAAGCAGTAAATGCTTCCCATGCATCTAGGGAGCAGCTACAAGGCCCGGCATAACATCATGCATGCCTCTTCCGCCGACCAGCCCGCCTCGAGTCAGAGCATTTTCGCCAGCGTGACGTTCTATCACTGGATGGTGGTGATCATCGCTTCCTGCGGTTGGCTCTTCGACTGCATGGACCAACGGCTCTTCACCATGGCCCGCGAGTCGACCCTGAAGGAGTTGCTCGGCAACAATCCGGCGGGCCTGGCCAAGCTCGAAAGCTACCTTGGCTTGGCCACCGCGGCGATGATGGTCGGGTGGGCCACAGGCGGCATCGTCTTCGGCATGCTCAGCGACAAATGGGGGCGGGTGAAGACGATGGTTGTGACGCTGATGGTCTATTCCGGCTTTACGGGGTTGTGCGGCCTGGCGCAGAGCTGGGTCGATTTTACATTGTATCGCTTTCTTGTCGGTCTGGGTGTCGGGGGAATGTTCGGCGCGGCAACGACGCTCGTGGCCGAAAGTGTTCCCGGACGATTCCGCGCGGTGGCTCTGGGCTCGCTGCAAGCCCTCTCGGCCACCGGCAACCTCCTGGGCGCTTACATCAGCCTTAGAATCCCGCCGGGCACCGAACATTTTTTCGGCAGCTTCAGCGGATGGCGCGTTCTGTTCTTCGTCGGCATCGTCCCGGCCCTGCTGGTGATCCCGATCATTACGATCCTGAAAGAGCCGGAGGCGTGGAAGCGCGCCAAGGCCGCGGCGGCCACGGGTGATGCATCGAAGAACATCGGATCCCCCCGCGATCTGCTCAGACACCCGCGGTGGCGACGCAATACACTCGTCGGGCTCGGCCTTGGCCTGGCGGGGATGGTCGGGCTTTGGGGGATCGGGTTCTTCTCGCCCGAGTTGATTACGACGGCGCTCAAGGGGCGGGCTGTGCGGGCCGAGGACATTCGGGACGGGGCCGCGTTATGCAAGGCGTTGCGCTTCGAGACGAATGCGGCTGTGGCGTACCTGAGCAAGCAACTCTCGGCGGAGACCAGAGGCCTCTTGGCGCAAGTCGAATCCGGCGCGGCAGCCTCACCCGAACTGATGGAAACGATGCGGGCGGATCTGAATCGGATCATCGAGGGAGGCAGTCTCTACGATTCGGGCGCATTCGAGAACGTGACGTTGGACAAGCGGACGCAAGGTCTCCTGAAGAAAGTGCAGGCGACAGCGGCCCCGGCGGACGTGCGGTTTCTGAACCGGCAGTTGGTCGAACAAGCGATTCCCGGCGGCCTCCTCTCGCTCCAGAAGTCGATCGATCAGGTCCGCAGCAAGGCGATGATGCTGTTCGATGTCGGCTCATTTGCGGGCATGATTGCATTTACCATTTTCGCCGCCTGGCTGAGCCGGAGGGGGGCGTTTTTCTGGGCGTTTCTGGCCTGCCTGGCCATCACGGGGTACGTCTTTTACGCGCTGAAGACCGAGACCGACGCCTACTGGATGCTGCCGCTGATGGGGTTTGCGCAGCTTGCCGTGTTCGCCGGTTACTCGATCTATTTCCCCGAGTTGTATCCGACCCGCCTGCGGGGCACGGGTGTCGGTTTCTGCTACAATACCGTCCGCTACGTTGCCGCGCCGTTCCCCTACCTGCTGGGCTACATGAGCACTCTGCTCTCCTTCCGCACGGCGGCCATCGTCATGTCCGGCATTTATCTGTTCGGCATTGTCGCACTGGTGTGGGCGCCTGAAACCAAAGGGCAGCCTCTGCCGGAGGATTGACCGGAAGCCGCTCCGGGTGCCGATCGAGTGCGCCTCATCCCAGGTTCATTTCCATCTGTTTGCCGCCGGGCCGGCGGAATGCCGCGATCGACAGTTCCGGACTCTCGCGCGCCAGCCCGGCCCGCCGACGGGCCACCCGCCCAAGTTGAGCAATCTGTTCCGCAAGCACGCCCTCTCCTCGCATCCGTTTGCGGAAACGCGCGTCGTTCAGTTCGCCGCCCCGCATGGCCCGGATGCGTCCAAGCACTTTGTCCTTCAGCCCTGGCGCGTGGTGTTCGAGCCACGCGGTGAACAACGGGCCGACGGCCAGGGGCAACCGCACCATCAGCGTGCAGGCCCAGCCCGCGCCAGCCTCGGCCGCAGCCCGGATGATCGACGGGATTTCGTGGTCGGTGAGGCCCGGGATCACCGGAGCGACGAGCACACCCACCGGAACGCCGGCCTGGGCGAGTTGTCGGATCGCCGCCAACCGATGGACAGGCAGCGTCGCCCGCGGCTCGAGTTTCCGCGCCAAATCGCTGTCAAGCGTTGTGATCGACAGATTGACAGCGGCGGCCCGATGCTGCGCCAGATCAGCCAGCACATCCCGATCACGCGCGACCAGTGCGTTCTTGGTGACCAGGCAGACCGGGTTCCTGAACTCGGCCAAAATCCGCAGCACACGTCGCGTGATCTCGAGTCGGCGCTCGACTGGCTGGTAGGGATCGGTCACGCCGCTCAAGGCCAGCACCTGCGGCTGCCAGCGGGCCGACGCCATCTCGCGGCGCAGAAGCTCCGGGGCTTTATCCTTCACCACAATCCGCGTCTCGAAATCCAGCCCCGCCGAAAAACCCATGTGCTCGTGCGTCGGGCGCGCAAAACAGTAGGCGCAGCCGTGCTCGCAGCCCCGATACGGATTCAGGCTCGCCGAGAAACCCAGGTCAGGACTGTCGTTGCAAGAGATGATCGACTGCGAACGGTCCAGCAAGAATTGGGTCGCAGGAGCCGAATCCTGGGCTGGATTCCAGTCCGCGTCCGGTTCAAGCACCAGGCGCCTGAATCGGTTCGGCGGGTTGCTCGCCGCCCCGCGTCCGTGCCACCTGTCACGCAGTTCTGACACGCTCCCAAGTTGGGCGGAGCCATTGTCGGACGCAACTGCGTTCTGCGCACTGCATTCTGGCACTGCAATCGCTCAGATTGCTCCCAGGCCGAGACACGAAGAGAAAGGAACCGCTTGGCAGGGCGATGCGTGCTCACGCTCGCGGATGATACTTCTGGTGTATTGTCCGCAACCGTTCGCCGGCCACGTGCGTGTAGACTTCCGTGGTGCTGATGTTCGCGTGCCCCAGCAGTTCCTGGATCACCCGCAGATCGGCTCCGTGTTCGAGCAGATGCGTCGCGAAACTGTGTCGCAACATGTGCGGCGTGACGCGCCGGGTGATCCCGGCCTGACGCACACGCTGCTTGATACGCAGCCAGAGCGTCACCGGCGCGAACAGAGTCCCGCGGCGCGTCAGGAACACATGGGCCGTCGACCGCCGGTTCACCAAACGCGGGCGCGCGACTGTGAGGTAACGCGTCAGCGCGGCGATGGCCGTTCGTCCCACGGGCACGACCCGCTCCTTGTTGCCCTTGCCAATCACGGTTACAAAGCCTGCATCCAGATGCAATTGCTCGAGCCGCAACTGGCGCAGTTCGCTCAGCCGCAGACCCGACGCGTATGCCAGTTCGAGGATCGCCTGGTTGCAAAGAGCGCTTGGGTCTTCGCCTGCCGGCGGGCGCAGCAATTGCTCGATCTCGCCCTGCGTCAGCGATTTGGGCAGGCGCTTCCAGCGCCGCGGCAGAGTCAAATGCTCCGCCACATTCCGATCGAGGAGTTTCTCGTTCTCGCAGAACCGATAGAACGCGCGCAGCGCAGCGATCTCGACGTAGAGGCTCTCCGGGCTCAACCGCCGAGCCGAGTCCGCCGGTTCGGTGGCCAGGCGGCGTCCCCGCTCGTGTTGCAGGAACGCCATCAAATGCGAAAGCTCGACCGACCGCCAGTCCTGCAACCCGTTCTTCCCGGCCCACGCGACAAACGCCCCGAGCTGGGCCTGATAGGTCCGCTGCGTATGTTCCGCCTGGCCGCGCTCGTGCCGGACATGCTGCAGGAACTCCTCGACAAGCGTTTCCATCTGACCACGCGGATTCGAATCCTGGGGTGTCATCTGTGGTCGAATCCGAATCCGCCCGCAATCTCTCACCGAGTCAGGCCGGGTCGCGGAGAGCACAGCCCGGGTATTTCACTTTGAGGGGTCCGCAGCAAACGCGACGAAGACCCCTCACCCCGTCCCTCTCCCATCCGACCTGCCTGCCGAAGCCTGGGCGCAGGGAGGTGGGAGAGGGTGTCCCGCTGTGTGGGACGGGTGAGGGTGACGGTGTCGCACGTCCCACAGATTCCTCTGTAAGGCTCCGCGGACTGTCTCATCCGGGTTTTGGCCAAACCGTGCCTGCAAAGGAAACCAAGAAAATATGCAGGCCTATTCCATCGGCGTGATTCGCACGTTCCGGAAATGAATCTCGCCGCCTTCGGATTGCAGCCCCACGGGCCCGGGAATCACCTCGGCGCCGTACGCCTCGTTCACCTTCGTGCCATTGAACCAGACGGTCACGCGATCTCCCTGAACCAGAATCTCGACCTTGTTCCATTCCCCATGCGGACGCTCGGCGCCGACGATTCGGCCCACCAGATTGATGTCGCCCGCCACCGCGTGCTTCGAGATCAATTTCACGCGCGCCGGGTCTCCGGTCACCTTCATTCCCTGCAGCCCGAGCACGTCGCCCGCGTTGTCCGGATGCAGTTGCGTCTCGAGGCAGCGCGGCAGCCCACGCGCGGGTCCGTTGACCCGTCCAAAAATGCCGCTGTTGCCCGGCTTCTTACCCGGGGCCCAGCGATACTCGACCTCGAGTTTGTAATTGATGTAGTTCTCCGTCGTGACGAGGCATCCCAGCGGTTCGCCTTTGCACACCAGAACGCCGTCCTGCACCCACCACACCGATTCCGGCTTCACGCTCGGGTCATCGAACATGGCCTTCCAGCCGGTCAAGTCCTTTCCGTTGAAAAGCGTCTTCGGAGCCGACGCCGCGGAACGGGACGTCGAGCACGAGATGAGTGTCAGTCCGGCTGCGGTGAGCAGCCCCAGATGCCATCGATTCAGTGTCGTTCGTTTCATAATGATTTGACGTGCTCGAATCTGTGCCGGGACCGGACGAAAAAGGCGAGCTTAAAGACGGTGCGCCGGTGCGCGACGTCAAACGCCGCCCGCATCGCGTGTCCGACGAGAATCGCCAGCGCGACTGGGATGAACGCCACGCCCAGAGACTTGCCCGGGTCGAACAAACCGATTCCACTGCTGTGGGAACATCGGACACGGATTCCGATTGTAACGGAAGTTCAAGCGTCATTTTGCCGGTCTTGCGGTCAATTCGTGAGGCGTTCTCCATTTCCTCGGCGAGATGCCGCTTGGCCAAGGCGCGGTCGGCTCTTTGCAAGCTGTGGGAAATCTCCTTGCCATTCGCTCGGAAGCGGGCAAAATACACGCCGCTTGAGGTATGTCGGTACAAGTTCTCGGCAACGCGGCAAAATTCGCCGTGGCGGGAGTGCGCTTCGCTCATGCACTCCATTGAACCGCGTAGAAGCGCCGCGTGGACGCAAAGAGTTTCCCGCCGATAATAGGTCTACAAGCTGTTTGTAGAGAATTTGTTGGGGTCGTAGCTCAGTTGGCAGAGCGTCTCGTTCGCAATGAGAAGGTCAGGGGTTCGACTCCCCTCGGCTCCACCATCCTGAATCAGATACTTACGCCGCCATCCGGCGGCGGCCTCCGAAGCCGTTCTTACCTCGTTGGAAATACCCAGGGCTCAGACTATCGGCGCGCGGATGCGGGGCGGGGGGCGCCCCAGTGCGCGTCGGCGAAGTCCAGAAAGACCCGCCAATCGTCCCGTGTCATCGAGTGTTTCCCCGGTCGGATGTAGTAGCCCAGCTTGCCGGCGCTGAGTCGTCCGGGTTCGGGCATGGTGTCGGTCTCCAATCCCCCGGCGTACAGGAGGCGATAGACCGGCGCGGCGGCGCGAAGGACATCGAACTGGCCGGACGGATTGGCCCATTGATCCTCGATGGCATTCGACAGCAGGACAGGGCGCGGCGCCATGAGCGCGACCAGGCAATGTTGATCGAACGGGAGCCGTTCCGGATGCTCATTGAACTGTTTGAAGGCGGCATTGAACCAGTGCGCGAACCGGTCGTTGATCTGTTTGACCGATTCCCCTGTCTTGCCGCGGCTTGGCGCGGTGCCGCCACAGCCGGCCTGGTGTGGAATTGCCAGTCCGATCCGGTCGTCAAGGGCCGCGGCGAGCAGCGCCGTCTTGCCGTTGCGCGAGTGGCCCACGGCCGCGATGCGCTTTGGATCGAGGTCGCGGTCGCGAACCAGGTAATCGACGCAGCGATGAAATCCCCATGCCCAGGCTGAGATGGTGCCGCGGTTGGCGGGCTGCGGCGGGGCTGGGTTTCCGTTGCGTTTCGCGAGCCAGGCATAGATGCCATCGGAGACCTCGGCGCGATCGGAATCGACATCGGTGCTGCAGAACGAGGCGAGCGCGTAGCCGCGATCGATGATTTGGGCCAGGTCCCAATCGGCAGCTTGGCTGCCCCGAGCCGCCTCGGTCGCCAGACCGTCGACGCACCCCGCGCAACTGCGGTAGAGCCATCCGCGCGTGAGCGGGACGCGCGGATCGTCGGTGAGCGCGTGGTTGCCGCAGAAGTTCATGGCCAGAAACACGGGCACCCGCCCGCGCCGCGCGTTGGGCACAACCACCATGAGGTCAAGACGCGGCGCGGCGGGGTCGCCGAAGGAGATCTCGACCAGTTTCAGGGTCGCCTTGCCGCCGAGAAAATCGGGATATGACGCCTTGACAGAGCATGTGGGCCTGGCCGACACCGGGGGCAATGGGCCGTACATGTAGTGCGCGAAGAGGGCTTTCAATTCGGGTCGGCGGACCCTGACCCATTGCCGTTTGGTCTCGATGCGCGTCCCGTCGAGACAGGCCAGCGGGTTGGGCAACTCGGCGCACACGGGCAATTCGCTCACAGGCGGGAAAGGCGCGGGCTGGGTCGATGCTTCGATGAACATCGACCCGGCGGCGGCGACGATGCAGGCGATCCAGGGAACGAGTTTCGGTTGCATGGAGCGCGATTTTGCCTCTGACACCCGAAGCGCGCAAGGCGCCATTCGCGGATGGCATAAGCGGGCGGCTCCGCTTAGCCTGCGGGCAGATGTTGCACATGGGTCCACGATGGAAGGCGCCTTTGATGCTCGTGCTGGGAACGGCGGGCTGGGCCTTGAGTTTTCCGATCATGAAGGCGGTGACGCTGGCGCAGCAGGCGATGCTGCCCGACGCGAGCAGTTGGTTTGCCGCGGCACTGTGCATGGTTTATCGATTCGGGATTGCGGCGGGGGTGATGCTTGTCCTGTGCTGGCCGACTCTCGGCCGCATGACGCGTTTGGAGGTGTGGGAGGGTGTTGGACTGGGTGCTTTTGCCAGCGCGGGTCTGATCCTGCAGATGGACGGGCTGGCGTACACGGAGGCGTCGACCTCGGCCTTTCTGACGCAGTGTTACTGTCTGATCATCCCGATCTGGCTGGGTTTGATCGAACGACGCTGGCCCTCGGCGACCGTGCTGGCGAGTTGCGGGTTGGTGATTTTGGGCGTGGGGATCCTTTCCGAGATCGATTGGCGCACGTTCCGGCTCGGGCGGGGCGAGGCGGAGACGGTGTTGGCCTCGGTGATTTTTGCGGCGCAGATCCTCTGGCTGCAGCGCCCCCGGTTTGCGGAGAACAACGTCAATCACTTCACGCTGGTCATGTTCGCGGTGATTACGTTGAGCTGTTTGCCGGTCGCCTGGCTGACTTCGTCCAGCCCGTCCGACATGGTGCGGGCGTATGGCACGCCGGCGCTGGGATTTTTCCTGGGGGTTCTGGTGCTCTTCAGCACGCTGGGGGGCTACCTGCTGATGAACGCCTGGCAGCCCAAGGTGAGCGCCACGCAGGCGGGCCTGATCTACTGCGCGGAGCCGCTCTTTGCGAGTCTGGCGGCGCTCATGCTTCCGGCGTGGCTGTCGTGTCTGGCTCGGATCGACTATCCCAACGAAATCGTGGGCGGCAGCCTGGTCGCAGGAGGCAGCCTGATCACCCTGGCGAATGTGCTGATGCAAATGCCCGCTGGACGGCCTTCGACCGTGCGCTACACTGCCCGCACCATGTCAGGCGAAGCGATGGCGGATTCCGATTTGGCGGCCGTGGCCAAGGTCAACTTGCGTCGTCCGGACGTGATGGAGAAGGTGTTGGCGCAGGTAGAGGCGCATTACCGGAGCAGCATGATCGAGCGCATCCGGGCCAACGGAGGCACGCTGACGGCCGGCAACCTGACCGTCAGACTGGCCAAGCAGTTCGGGTTCTGTTACGGGGTCGAGCGGGCGATCGACCTGGCCTACGCTGCGCGCAGGGTCTTTCCCCCGCCCCGTCCGATCTATCTGCTGGGTGAGATCATTCACAATCCGGAGGTAAACGACCAGATCCGGCGCATGGGGATTCAGACCATTCCGCCGCGGCCCAAGGCAGAGGACCTGGCGCGGGTCCAGCGCGACGATGTGGTCATCATCCCGGCGTTCGGAACGGAGGTGCAGACCCGGCAGGCTCTTGTGGACAAGGGCTGCGCGCTGGTGGACACCACATGCGGCGACGTGATGAGCGTTTGGAAACGGGTGAGACAGTACTCGAAAGAGTCGATCACCAGCATCATCCATGGGAAAGCCAAACACGAGGAGACCAAGGCGACCACATCGCAAGCCACGGCTTACGGGACCGGGCATTATCTGGTCGTGCTCAACCTGGCCGAGACCGACGCCGTGTGCGACTATATCCGGAATGGCGGAGACAAGGACGCTTTCCTCGCGAGGTTCAAAGGGGCTCACTCGCCCGGTTTCGACCCGGACCGGCATCTCGATGCGGTGGGGGTTGCCAACCAGACCACGATGCTGCGGGGCGAGACCGAGGAGGTGCAACGCCGGATTCGGTCGGCGATGGAGCAACGGCACGGGGCCGCGAATCTGGACCGGCACTTTCGCTATTTCGATACGATCTGCGGGGCCACGCAGGACCGGCAGGATGCGCTCGAGAAGTTGCTGGAGGAGCGGCTCGATCTGCTCCTGGTGATTGGCGGATACAATTCTTCCAACACGTCGCACCTGGCTGAGATGGGCGAATCTAGGCTGCCTACCTACTTCATCAAGAACGCGTCGAAAATGGCCTCCGACAGGCTGATCTGCCATTACAAGCAGCAGGAGCATCGCGAGATCGAGACGCGCGACTGGCTCCCGCCCGGCCCGATCACCGTGGGGGTTACGGCCGGGGCCTCGTGTCCGAACAACCTGATCGAGGACACGATTCGGCGTTTGTTCGCATTGCGCGGGATTCCGGAGTCGGAGTTGGCGCGGGTCTGGGCGCAGGGGGTATGATGCCTTGTCTACGGCGAGAACTCGAAGAGCGCGAGCGGGCCACGCTGGCCCCGTGCGCCCAGTTCAGCGGCCAGACGCGGGGGCGTGTTTACCGCGAATCGCCGCCGGACTGGCGCACTGAGTACCAGCGCGACCGCGATCGGATCATTCATTCGCGCGCATTCCGGCGTCTCGAGTACAAGACGCAGGTGTTCCTGAACGGGACCGGCGACCACCTGCGCACGCGGTTGACGCACACCATGGAAGTGGCCGCGATCGCGCGGAACATCAGCCGCGCCCTGCGTCTCAACGAGGATCTTGCAGAGGCCATTGCCCTGGCCCATGACCTGGGCCACTCCCCCTTCGGCCACAGCGGCGAACAGGTGCTGAATCGGCTGATGCGCGGCCACGGCGGATTCGAGCACAACCGGCAGAGCCTGCGGGTGGTCGCGCAGCTCGAACAGAAGTACCCCGACTTCCCCGGGTTGAATCTGACCTGGGAAGTGCTGGAGGGACTGGCCAAACACGTCACCAGTCACGACCGCCCGCTTCCTCCAGCCGGGTTCGAGGCGCGGTCCCCCTCGCTCGAAGCTCAAGTCGCCAACCTCGCCGACGAGGTCGCCTACTCGAGCCACGATCTGGATGACGGACTCGAAGCTGGCCTGCTCTCCGAAGCCGCACTGCGCCGCGAAGTCAGGGTCTGGCGGCAGGCCGACGCCCGGGTCCGACGCGCGCATGGCGAACTGCCGGACGAGTGCCGACGCGACTTCATCATCCGGTGCATCATCGACGACCAGGTGCATGACGTGGTCGAGACGACGGAACGTCGGCTGCGGGCGGCACGGGTCGAGAGTGCCGACGCCGTCCGCCGGCGCGCGCGGCCTCTGGTGTCTTACAGCCCCGCCCGTCGATCCTCGAATCTCGAGCTCAGGGACTATCTGTATCGGAATCTCTATTTCAACCCTGCGGTCCGCGGCCCCAACACCCGTGCTGTGCAAATGCTCGAAGCCTTGTTCCACCACTATCTCGAACACCCGCACGACCTGGGGGAGCAATCGCGCAAGCGGGTTCGGACCGAAGGTCTGCATCGGGCCGTGTGCGATTATCTCGCGGGCATGACCGACCGGTACGCGATCGAGGAACATGCGCGTCTGATTCGCGAGCAGTGAATTCACCTCTACACCACATGACAAACGACTTGAGCTTGGCGCGCCTGCTGGGGCCCGAAGGAACTGCCTGTGCAGCCGCGATGGAGGCTGGGCGCCGCTGGCTGGCCGGACGCGACCCCGCCGTGTTGATGGCGGGCGTGGGCCGGGAAATCGCCGAGGTTCCCGCTTTCGCGCCGATTGACAAGCGGGCTCTGCCCGCCTCGTACGGCGGCGATCAGCCCGGCCCCAGCGACGATTTCCTGGTTGGACAGGGCCTGTTCTATCTGAGCGAACAACGGCGACTCTTTCTCGACTGCACTTCGGGGCATTATCAGATGCTCTGGGGCTACAATCATCCCGAACTCGAGGCGGCGGCGTTCGAGGCCGTCCGCGCCGGTATTGTCTGGGACAACCACTCGAACATTCCCCAGGCCCCTCTCAAGCAACTGGGCCGGCGGCTCATTCAAGCCGCGAACGACCCGGACGAACCCGATCCGCTCGACAAAGTGCTCCTGGGCGTGTGCACCGGCACGGTGGCTTGCGCCGCTGCTCTCAAAACGCAGATCAAGGTGTTCGAGCGCAAGACCCGCACCCGGGCGGCCCCCGTCATCCTGTCGCTCGAAGGCAATTATCACGGGAGCGATTTCATGCTGCAGTTCATGCGCGGTCTGTGGCCGCTCCTGCCCCGACCCTGCGAGTTTGTGAACCTTGAGCCCAATGCGTTGGATGCAATCGAGGCCGCCTTCACACGGTACGGCGAGCGCATCGCCGGATTTTGGGCCGAGCCGGTGATGATGAACCGCGAGGCGATCCTTGTCCCGCGCGCGACCCTCGAGTTGGCGCGGCGCTGGTGCGATCGGGTGGGCGCTTTGCTCTGCCTCGACGAAATCCAAACCGGGTTCTGGCGCCCCGAGATTTTCGATTTCCGCGCCCTGGGCGTGCGTCCGGACCTGGTCGTGCTCGGCAAGGGCATGGCGGCCGGGTTTCATCCCCTGTCGGGCGTGCTCTTCCGCAGCCGCCATGACGTGCTCGAACAGTACGACGCCATCAGCACCAACGGCTCGGCGGCCCTGCCTGCGCTCGTCGCGCTGGCGTCGATGCAGTTGATCCATGCCCGGGCCGGGCAAGTTGAAGCGGCGGCGGCGGGGGTCCAAAGCGGCTTCCACGCCCTGGCAAACGAGTTCCCGGAACTGGTCGAGCGGGCCCAGGGCCGGGGGCACCTGATGGGGCTTCGCCTCAAGTCCGTCGAACATGCCAAGGCGCTGCATCGCCGGTTGCTGGCAGACGGCATCTGGACGCGCGTCCACGCCTACCACGAAGGCCATCGCACGGTGCTGACCAAGCTCGGATTGCTGGCGGATGCGCAGATCGTGGACTTCCTGCTCGACCGAATCCGGCAGGCCCTCCGCGCGCTTTCAATCCCGAACTCGAGCACGTCCCGGCAAACCACGAATGTCCCATGACACTTCGCCCACGAATCGGTCTGCTGGCTCTGACGCTCGAATTGTACGAAACGCTCGCTCCGGGCCTGCGGTCCTCGCGCGAGGCCTGGGTCCGACGCGCACTTGTGCCGCCGCTGGCCGCCGCCGCCGACGTCGTATTCGAGCGGGCCGTGTTTCGACGCGACGATGTCGAGTGCGTGATGCGCCAGTTTGAGGCTTTGGGGATCGACCTGGTCGTGGTCGTGTTCCTGACCTATGCGCCCAGCCAGATCGCCCTGCCGGCATTGGTCCGGACACCCCTGCCGATCCTGATCTGGAACACGCAGGAACTGTGGGGTGTTGACAGCACATTCACAACGGAGGTGATGATCGACAACCACGGCGTGCATGGCACCCAGGACCTGGCCAACGTGTTGGTCCGCGCCGGCGTCTCCTTCCACGTCGTCACCAGCCACGCAAGCGAGCCGGACGGCCTCGCCGAACTGCGCGACTTCAGCATGGCCGCCGCCGCGGTGAACAGTCTGCGCTCGGCCCGGATTGGCCGGTTGGGGCACCCCTTCCCTGGCATGGGCGATCTGGGTGTGGACACGACCCATCTGGCGGCGACGCTGGGCTGCGCCTGGGTGAATCTGCCGGTGGATGAGTATCACCAACGCGCGGCCGCGGCGCCCGAGTCCGATGTGCGCGGCCTTGTGGCCTGCTACCGGGAGGCCTATGACGTGGCCCCCGACGTGACCTCGATCGAGCTCGAGTCCGCAGCCCGCGCAGAACTGGCGTTGCGGGGCTTCGTCGCCGAGCATCGGCTCTCGGGCCTGACCTACCAGTTCCTTGCCTTCGGCGATGACGAGCGCACCGAGACGCTGCCTTTCGTGGCGGCGAGCCGCCTGATGGCCGACGGCATCGGGTTCGGGGGCGAGGGCGACCTGATCGGAGCTGTGGGGACTCTGTTGCTTCATCGGTTGAATCCGCCGGCCACATTCTCCGAGGTGTTCACCATCGACTTCGCCGGAAACGCGCTGTTCATGAGCCACATGGGAGAGGCCAATGTGGCGATGGCCCGGCGCGATCGCCCCGTGCCGCTCGTGGCCCGGACGACTCCGATTACTCGGACCCGCACCCGGCAGTTGGCTCTGGTCACCAGCCTCGAACCGGGTCTCGCCACGCTGGCTGCGCTTGCGCTGGGCCCGGCCCAACGCTGGCGCCTGCTGGCCGCACCGGTCGCGATCGAGGACTACGGGCCGCAGCCGGGCTTCTGTGTGCCGCATTTCAAGGTGCGGCCGCAATCGGATGTCAGGCGGTTCCTGACCGACTACGCGCGCGCTGGCGGGCCGCATCACAACGCCGTCTGTTTTGGCGATGGCCGCCGCCGTCTGCGGTTCGCCGCGCACATCCTGGGAGCGGAATACCACGAAATCGGCGGGGACGGCGCGCGCCTGGATGGCGATCGACCGACGGATGACATCGGATGAGGCGAGGCATGGACGCGAGCGAATCGAGAGTGCTTTGGCTGGGGCTGGATCTTGGCACGACAAACGTCAAGGCCCTTGTCGCGGACCGCGACGGCGTTGTGCGGGGCGAGGCAGCGCGCCCCGTTGCACTGGCCGCGGTGGGAGATGGTGGCGTCGAACAGGACATCGAGGAGATTTGGGCGGCCACAGTCGAAGCGATTCGCGGCGCGTTGCGTGGAGTCGATGCGGCGCAGGTGGCGGCCATCGGCGTTTCGAGCCAGGGCGGCGCCCTGCAACTGCTCGACGCCGCCGGCTGCCCGGTCGGCCGAGTGCTCAGTTGGCTCGATCAACGCGCGCGCCAAGACGATGAGGCGCTGACCGCGGAGCTGGGGCGGCCCTGGTTCCGGCGCCACGTCGGGCACGGCGGCTCCGGCTACGCCGTCGGCCAAATCCTGCGGCTTCGTCGCGAGGACCCCGCCCGACTCGATCCGCCTAATCGCGTCGGGTTCGTCGGCGACGTCATCGTGGAGCGACTGTGCGGACGGGCCGCGCACGACGCCACCTCAGCCGGGCTCACGCTGCTGCTCAATCCGGCCCGGGGCGATTACGACACGGATCTCCTGGAACGACTGGGCCTTGCACGCGGCCAGTTGCCCGATCTGATCTCGCCGCGCGAGCCGGCGGGCCGGTTGCGCCGCGAGGTTGCGGCTGCGACCGGATTGCGTCCGGCCATTCCCGTCTCCGCCGCGGTGCACGATCAATATGCGGCCGCCCTCGGCACTGGGGCCGTCGAGCCCGGCGTGATCATGGTCGGGGCTGGGACGGCGTGGGTCCTGCTGGCCGTCAGCTCGCATCTGCCGGCGCTGGTCACCGATGACGCCTTTGTATGCAGCCACGTCGTCAGCGGCCTGTTCGGAGAGATTCTCTCCCTGGTCAACGGAGGCTCGGTCGTCTCGTGGGCGCTCCGACTTATCGGGCGCGGACAGGCCGGACCGGACCAGATCGAGACCATGCTGGCGTCGGCGCCGCCCGGGTGTGATGGTCTGAGTTGTTGGCCGTTCGTGACACCTTTCGGCGCCTCCGGCCTCGAACCGGGCACGCGCGGTCGGCTGGCGGGAATCCAGCTCGGGCACACGCCGGCACACCTGCTGCGAGCGGTCGTCGAGGGACTGACGTTCGAGCTGAATCGGCATTTGATATTCCTGAAACAAGCGGGGCTGCCCGTGGACCGCTTGGTCCTGGGTGGCACCGTGGCCGGCAGCCGCACCACGACTCAGATGATGGCCGATGTGACGGGCCTGGCGCTCGATTGCTCGGCTGCGGGCGGCGGCAGCGTCCTGGGCGCGGCCATCCTGGCCAGAGGCCTCATCGAGCCGGATCGCTCGCTGGCCGAGTTGAGCCAGTCCATGCGCGCGGGGCCGCGGCGGGTCGAGCCGGGACCCGATGCGGTTGCCTACCGCGAGTTGTTTCACCGCTATCGCGCGTCCTTGCCATGCAGCACGGCGCCGCGCGTCAGGAAGATCGGACACACCGCATGAAATCGACACCGCTCTATCACGTTTGGGACTACCGTGATGCGGATCGCGCCTTCTGGCGCGACGAGATGGAGGCGTGGCTTCCGCACAAGATCATCGATGCCCACACGCACGTGATGGATCCGCGATTCCGGCTCAGCCCCATGACCGAGTCGATGCGGCGTCAATACTGGGTCAACGAGGTCTTCGAGTGCATCGACGCGGACACGGCCGAGCGGTGTCATCGGGCGGTGTTCCCAGGCCGCCAGGTGGGATGCATCGCGTTCGGGTTTCCCGACCTCGATTTCGATCTCGATGGGGGCAACACGTGGCTGGCGGAACAATGCGTCCGGCGGGGCTGGCACAACCTGGCGGTCATTCGTCCGCAGTGGAGCCAGGCGGCCATTGCGCGCCTCCTGGATCAGCCGGGCGTGATCGGTTTGAAACCGTACTACGCGCTCATCAGCGAAAACCGGGAGACGCGCGACGCGCACCTCGAATCGGGCATTTTCGATTTTCTGCCGCATCATGTCCTCGAAGTGGCGAACGCGCGCGGCGCGTGGGTGACGCTCCACGTGCCCAAGGCGGCGCGCCTGGGGCATCCCGACAATCTGCGCGAAATCGCGGAGCTGCGACGGCGGTATCCGAATGTGATTCTTGTGATTGCGCATCTGGGGCGTTCCTACACCGAGGCGCATGCGCGGGAGGCCCTTCCGGCCCTGGCGGACGACCCGGGCATCTACTGCGACACGTCGGCGGTGCTCAATCCGGCCTCGCACCGGATTGCCCTCGAGTGTCTGGGCCCGAGGCGGGTTCTTTACGGATCGGACAATCCGATCTGCTACATGCGGGGCCGACGCCAGTATGACGGGCGTGCTTACATCAATCGGACCAGCTACCCGTTCCATTTCAACCGGACCCGCGAGGCGCCCGAGATCGAGGCGCAGTACACCCTTTTCATGTACGAAGATTTGCGCGCAATCAAACAGGCCTGCGTCGACCTGGGCCTGACCGCCTCCGAAGACATCCAGGCCATCTTTCACGACAATGCCGCGCGGCTGATCGACATGGTCGTCCGGAGGAAACCGGCGGCCGAACGCCGGATCGAGGAGGCCGACGCCAGCCGTTGACCGCCATTTGCCGCGGCTCTCTACGCTATGAAAACCATCCGTTTCGGTTTGATTGGATGCGGGTTGATGGGGCGTGAATTTGCCAGTGCCGCGGCGCGCTGGTGTCATCTGCTGGACGCGGACGCGCGCCCGGAGCTTGTCGCCGTATGTAACCGCGGGGCTGGGGCGTTCGAGTGGTTTCGCCGGCATTTCCCCGGCATTGCCCAATACACGCACGATTACCGCGACCTGCTGGCCAATCCAGCCGTCGACGCGGTGTATGTCGCTGTGCCTCACCATCTGCACTGCGAGGTGTACTGCGCGGCCGCGGCGGCCGAGAAACACCTGATGGGCGAAAAACCTTTCGGGATCGATCGGGCCGCCAACACGGCGATTCTCGACGCGCTCGAACGGCACCCCAACGTGTTCGCGCGGTGCGCCTCGCAGTGGGTCTTCTTCCCCGGGGCCCAGCGGATCGGCGATCTGATCGAGCGCGGTGCATTCGGTCAGGTCCTCGAAGTGAACACGGGCTTCCTGCACAGCGGGGATTTGGACCCAAATCGTCCGATCAACTGGAAGCGGCGCATCGAGCACAACGGCGAGTACGGGTGCATGGGCGACTTGGGATTGCATGTCTGTTGCCTCCCCTTCCGCGCCGGCTGGATTCCCCGCAATGTCCGTGCGCTGTTGTCGGATATTGTGCGCGAGCGGCCGGATGGCCGGGGCGGAATGGCGCCCTGTCGGACCTGGGACAACGCAACCCTGCTGTGCGAGACACTCGACAGCGCCACGGGCAGTCTGTTTCCATGGACCGTGAAGACCCAGCGGATCGCGCCGGGCCACAAGAACACCTGGTATATCGAGGTCTATGGCACCAAGGCATCAGCCCGCTTCTCGACACTCGATCCCAAGCGGCTCGACCTCCTCGAGTATGCGGGCGGCGAGCAGGTCTGGGGGGCGGTCCAAACAGGGCACGAGACCGTCTTCCCGACGATCACTGGCCCCAACTTCGAGTTCGGATCCCCCGATGCCATTCTGCAGATGTGGGCCGCGTTCCTGCATGAACTGGTTCATCGCGCCCCGTTGCGCCCATTCGCCGGCTGCGCAACACCCGCCGACGCGGCGCTGAGCCATCGGCTATTCACCGCCGCCCTGCGGTCCCATGCGCGCGGCTCGGTCGAGGCGGTGGAACCGCCCGCGGGCTAGCGATCGTTCACCGCTTCGGCGCCGGTGTCTTCTCCCACGTCAGGCGCGCCCGGCAGACCTCCCTGCCCCCGATGTGGGTCGGCGAATGTTCGTAGAGCGTCGTGCTGATCTGCCGTGTGCGGACGCTCAGCATGTCGCCTTGCCGGGACTCGCCCAGGTAATTGACCTCGAGGAGGCGCAGGCCATGCTCCCCGTGAAATCCGCGTGGTTCCAGGCCGCATCGAGGAAGTAGCGGCACACGCTCACGCTGGTGGCGCGGTGGGTGAAGTCCGCGTCGTAGGAACAGACTTTGAGTCGCTGCGTCCAGACGGATGGTTTGGAGGCAGGCGTGGTCATGCGGGGTTGAAGTGGAACAGTTGCGCGGCGTGCGGTGGGACGTCGAGGTAGAGTCCCTGGCGATGGAGGTCGTCGCCGACCCGCTCGTAGTCTTCGGTGCCGAGCAGATCGCGCATGCGCCAGTTGTATCGCTCGAGCTGGGGGACGACGAGCGGGATGTAGCATTGGCAGCGATGCGATGCCAGGTTCACCACCGCCAGATCGAACTTTCGGGGCAAGGCCTGCCATTGAATCGCCACGATGTTCTGCCAGGTCGGGTTGTCGGGCCACGCGGGGCGGGGCGCCAGCAGATGGGGCTCGCCGGTGCCGATCGCGCTGCGGCGCAGGGCCGCCAGGAGTTCCGCATAGGCGGACTGAATCTGAGGCTGGATCGCCTCCTGCCAGCGGCGTCCGAGTTGGACGGGCGTGCGGAGGCAAAAGCCCTGCATCTGCCCGTCGTGGATCAGCCGCAGCCCGGGCAAGGCGAGCATGAGCCAGGCGGCGCACCGGTGTTCCGACGGCGACAGGAGGGTGGTGATGCGAATCTCGTCATGGTTTTCGAGGAAATGGGCCGACGCCGCGGTGAAGGCAGGGGCTTGGGACGCCAGATGCCGCTGAACACCTGGATTGTCACGGGCGACAAGGCGGTCGTACAGGCGCTTGTCGTACGTATAGTCGAAGCCCAGGTTCTGCATCCGCTCTTCGAGATCCCAGTAGGCCTCTGCCAGGAACAGGGAGTGCGGATGCCGTTGTTTGCACCGGGCAATCGCCTCGGCCCAGAACTCCCGCGCGGGCGCGGGTTCGTGGCACGGGAACTGGCTCCAGGTCCGCTCGAACACGTCGTTCAACACCAGCATCGCCATGTCGCAGCGCACTCCGTCGCATCGCTCCAGGACCGACAGCAATTCATCGACTATTGCGGCTCGTGTCTCCGCGCGGCGGTAGTCCAACTGGACGGTGTCGTTCCACGGCGGGAAATTGGGGTCGCGACCGTGGGCCAGCCAGCGCTCCGGCTTGGCACCCTCGGCGCGGAAGGTCCCTGGGGCGGGCGCCGGGCTTTGGACGAAGCGGTGCGGATGGGAGCGAATCCAGGGATGATCGAGTCCGGCGTGGTTGGGGACGAAATCGAGAACCAGCCCGAGACCGCGTCGATTCAACTGGCGACGGAACGTTTTCAGGCCGGAGGCGCCTCCCAACTCGCGGGGCACCTTGTATCGGGCCATGGCGAAGGGTGAACCGGACAGATCGTCGATGTGGAAATCCGGCAGAGCCTCGCGACAGAGTTCGTGCAGGGCATGGTTCTGGCGGGCGACCTGGCGGGCGAGCGGGCCGATCTCCCAGATGCCCATGAGCCAGACGTGTGAAAAGCCAAGCCGCTCCCAGGTCTTGATCTCGGTCTCGGGCACCGAGTCGAGAGTGACGCGCTGGCCGATCCGCGTTGAAAGCTCGCGCAACCAATGCCGCGCGTTCAGTTCGTAGACGAGTGGGTGAGCCATGGTGGGGGCAAGGCAAAAGCTGAAGGTTGAAGGCTAAAGGCCGGAAGGCTGAAGGGATGTCGGGTCAGGAAGGCGGGGTCGGTTGCGGCGGTTGCGACTGCAGCATCCGAATCCCGTCCCGGACGTATTGGATGCCGGAGACAGCGGTGCAGGCGGTGGCCGCGGCCGCGAAAGAGTTGAGCCAGACGACATCGAGTTTGAGCAGCGCCCAAAGCACGCACCCCATTTGCAGCACGGTCGCGACCTTGCCGGTCCAGCGCGGTCGCACCGTGCGGCGCCCCACGAGATAGGAGATCAGCACGAGCATGAGGAGCAGGATCACATCGCGGCAGAGCACCGTGCCGGTCAGCCAGAGCGGGATGCGATCCAGGCGTGGGCTGTGCTGGAGGCTGAGCACGACCAGGCCGAGCACGAGCAGGAGCTTGTCGGCGAGAGGGTCCAGGAGCGCGCCCATCTCGGTCCGTTGATCGAAACGCCGGGCGACGAAGCCGTCGACGCCGTCGCCGGCCGCTGCGAGGACGAAGACGGCAAGAGCCACCCAGCGGTAGGCCTCTCCGCCCGAGCTGGTGTAGCGCAACAGAGCCACCACGAAGACCGGAACCATGAGAATCCGGACGATCGTGATCTTGTTCGCGGTGGTCATCGTCATCGCCCCCGTAGTCTGAACACGCCGGGGCGACACGTCAATGTGCAGCCGATAAAGCACGTGACACTGGAGGCGGGTCGGTCATTCTGTCGGGCATGAAGCGTGATGAAGCACTCCGTGCCCTGGCGAAGGTCGAGCAGCAGTTGTGCGCGAGAATCCCCTCGGACGCGCCCTCATGGGGCCGGCGGCATCTGCGGCATGTCATCGAGGAACATGTGGGCGCCGCGCGGTTTCATGTCGCGCTGATCTACGACGCGGGGTGCGCCCTGGGCGATGACCTGACGCCGCTGAGCGTTCACGGCGGGCATCCGAAGTACGCGTTTTGGGCCGAGGGTGTTCGGCGCCACCTGGAAATCTGCGCGGCGAGCCTCGAGAACAAGCCTGAGACGGAATCGTAACAGGATGGCGAGAGCCACAGACCAATCCGCGCGTTGCCGGCGGTCGCAATGGGTCGTGGCGACTTTCGTGTCGGTTCTCGTGCTGCCCTTCAACGGGTGCACGACGCCGATCCGTTTGACCGCAGATTTCGCGTTGCGTGCGACCTGTACAATCGGGCGGTGGCACTCGGTTTTGCCGAGGGCACACGGCCCCACACCGTGGTGCAATGGTCGCGTGGAGCAGCGGCGAATTAGCGGTGTCACTCGAGGTGTATTCGACTTATGAGTCGGACTCGATTGATCTGGACGGGCGGAGAATCCCGCTCGAGACGGACACGGCGGCGCCGTTGGCCTGCAGTCTCAACGACACTACGGTCTGGAGACTCGGCACAGTGCAGTTCGTCTCCCCCGAGGAGCGCATCAAGACGGACATCTACCCCACCCAGCCGTATCGGGCGGGGCGAATCCCGGTTGTATTCGTGCATGTTACCCTCAGCAGTCCGGCGTGGTGGGCCGAGATGTGGAACACGCTGCGGGCCGATCGGAGTCTGCGCGAGCGCTGCCAGTTCTGGTATTAAGGAAGTCCGGCGCATTCTCCTCGAACACCTGGCGGCGTGCGGCCACGGCTCGAGTCGGCCCGGCTCAGGGCATTCCCAGCAGAAACGCCCGGAGTTCGGCGAGCTTGTCGGTGTTGATCAAGTCAACCCCGGCGGCATGCTGGACGCGCCAGACGGGCTCGATATCCGGACCGCCCCAGAAGCGGACGCGCCGGCCCTGGGCGTGGGCGCGTTGAACAAGGTCGGCCAGCCTCTGCGCTTCCCCGGGCGGCATCTCCCCCTGGCCCCGCCAGGAGAAGCGGGCGCGCCAGTTCTCGCTGATCCAGGGAACGAGGCGCGCGCCCGCCGCTCCATCCAGGTCCGGCAGGCGTCCGTCGATGGCGGCCCGGCGGCGGGCTGTGGCGGCGAGCGCCGAACGGGGAGAGTTGCCGCTCAAGACGATTGTGACCGCGTTGGTCTCGGTGCGGTTCGCCGCAAAGACCGTGAGCATCTCGGCGTATTCGTCGAGCACGGGCGCCAGCGCCGACCATGTCACATCCGACGGCGTCTTGAAATCGATCAGCAGGAAGAAATCGTGGTCGCCCGGAAAGACGCGCCCACGATTGGACCGGACGCGGTCTCGCAGTGGGTCGAGATAGAGCGCCTGGAGGGTTCGTTTGGGATCGACCCGGGCGCGGTCATGGGCCACGAGCAACTGGCCGTCGATCGCGTAGATGTCGACCTCGACACTGCAGAATCCATGATCGAGCGCATCGAGCAGGGGGCGCGGATGCTCGTAGTCGTTGTGGCTGTGGGCGCGGGGGAGAGGAGGCGCAGCGGGTTTGTCGGCCGCGTTCGCCCAGAACAATCCGCCTGCCAGCAAAGCGGGGAGAAGCGAGTTCACGGGGCCAATGATCTCGCACACGGGCTTGGGAGTCGATCCCCGAGTTCCGAGGGAGGCGCGGCAGAGCCGCGACCAGAACAACCACAGAAGAAAACGAAGAAAACGAAGCTTGGGCGCACGAAGATTTTTGTGGCGCTTTGCGGCTTGTCTGATACATTCACGCGCCTTTCGCCGGGAACCGCTGGTTCTGGCGTGAGTTAACCAATTGCGAATCATCACTTTGACCGATTCTTTGGCGTGACTGCGAAAAAGCGTACGAAGAAGAAGACTGCAGCGCCGTCCGGCAGCAAAGGCCGAACGGTGGGCACTGCCAGCGCGGCATCGATCCTGGGGATCAAACCCGTCGAGCAGACCGGCAAGGGCCTCCTTGGGGTTCGGCCCGGGTGGCAGAAATACTACAGCCACCTGATCGATTTGCGGGCTCGTCTGCGCCGGCAGATGAGCGGGCTTGCCAAGGAATCCGCCGAGGAAATGGACAGTTTCAGTCTGCACATGGCGGATTCGGGAACGGACAATTTCGACCGGGATTTTGCCTTAAGCCTGCTCTCGTCGGACCACGATGCCATGTACGAGATCGAGGAGGCGCTCAAGCGCATCCAGCGGGGAACCTACGGGGTGTGCGAGCTGACTGGGAAGAACATTCCGAAGGCGCGACTCGAGGCGATTCCCTGGACTCGCTTCACGGTCGAGGCTCAAGCCCAACTCGAACGCGAGGGCGCCCTGCGCCAGCGGCGACTGGGGGCATTGGGCACGATCGACACGGTCGGACCCGCCGAGATCGAAGAGGAAGCCGACGAGGAAGAGAAATCGGCAAAAGAGAAGGAATAGCTGACGCATATGCCGCGAGAACTTGTCACAATCGAGTGCACTGAAGCGCGAAAAGAGGGGAAGCCCCCGTCCCGTTACATCACCACCCGGAACAAGAAGACGCAGACTGAGAAGGTCGAGCTGAAGAAGTACAATCGCTTTCTCCGGCGCCACACCCTTCACCGGGAAATCAAGTGAGATCTTAATATGCCACGCAAGACACATCTCGAACGGCCTTCAGGCGGACGCGGCGGACGCGGCGGACGCACGCGCGGCGGGACGCGCGAGGCGCGGGTTCCGCGGCCCAAGCCGAAGATCGATTTCACTGCCGACTCTCTGGACTACCGCAACGTCAATTTGTTGAAGCAGTTTGTGACCGATGCCGGACGCATCCTGCCGCGCAAGTACACGGGGCTGCCGGCGCACTATCAGCGCCGACTCACTCTCTCGATCAAGCGGGCTCGACAGATGCTGCTGATGAAGTAACTGGAAAGCCTGCCGGGATGGTCCCGGGCTGTCTTCGGGTGTGTTCTCCCCGTGGCGTGTTGCGATGGGACTTGTGGGGGGGCAGTGCGGTGGCATGGAGGGGCGGCTTGCGCGAGTGCTTGGGAGGAGTTGACCGCGGCGGTGGCGGGAGCGTGCGCGTCGGCCCTGGGGTGTGGAGAGGACAGCGGCATGGAAGCGATTTGATCGTATTCGGATTCAGGTGGGCAAGAGCGGGCGCTCCTCTTTGAACGATGCATTTCGCCGGGCAGTCGCCTGCGAAACAGACCGAGTGAGCCATGAGCAACGGCAAGAGTAGAGCGGCGGCGGGTGGCGGAAAGCCGTCGCAAGCGCCTGTCAGTTCGGGCGCGTCCAAGGGCCGCCCGACGTCGATCCCCCCTCGAGCGTCTCTTTTCCGGAGAGTGGACTGGGTGACGTTCGGGGTGACGACGCTGATCACGCTGCTGGCGTATCTCTGCACGCTGGCGCCGGATCTGACGCTCGAGGACTCCGGCGAGCTGGCGGTTGGATCCTACTACGCGGGCGTGCCGCACGCGCCGGGCTATCCGATCTGGACGATTTACTCTTGGTTGTTCACGGTTCTGCTGCCGTTTTCCAACGTGGCATGGCGGGTGGCGGTGTCCTCGGCCGTGGCGGCGGCGTTTGCCAACGGGCTTCTGGGGCTGATCGTCTCGCGCGGCAGCAGCATGATGATCGAGAGCATCGAGGAGTTGCGGAGCATCGAGCGCCGATGGGAGAACGCTCTGTGCCTGGTTTCCGGATTCACCGCCGCCATTCTGATCGGCTTCAACGGCTTCATGTGGAGCCAGGCGGTGATTGTCGAGGTGTACACGCTGAGCGTTCTCTCGCTCATGGGGGTGCTGGTCTGCCTGTTGCACTGGAGCTACGCGCCCGATCAGCGGCGCTACCTCTACATCGCGTCTTTCCTGTTCGGCATCTGTTTCAACAATCACCAGACGCTGATCGTGGCCGCCATGGGCCTCGAGGTCGCGATTGCGGCAATCAACCCGAAGCTGGGGCGGGACGCTTTTTTCATCAACGTGGTTTTCTTCGTGGCCGGCCTTGTGCTCAAGAGCATGGGCGTGTTGACGAGCTTCGACCAGAATGCGCCCCTGTACTTCATCTACATCGCGGTGGGCGTGGGCTCGATCGCCGCGTGGGCCTACCTGACCTACCAGACCAACTCGATGTTGACCGAGTGGAAGTCAGTGCTCATCACCCTGGGCGCGTGGCTGCTCGGCGCGGCGTTTTACTTCTACATGCCGATCGCGTCGGCGACCAACCCGCCGATGAACTGGGGCTACCCGCGCACGTTCGACGGGTTCATCCACGCCTTCACCCGCGGCCAGTACGAAAAGACAAATCCCAGCAACATTTTTGTCGATCCGTTCCGTTTTCTGCTGCAGTTGAAGATGTATTTCGAGGGAGCGATCGACGAGTTTCATCTGGTGTATCTGTTGCTGGCGCTCGTGCCCTTCGTCTTCTTCGTCCGCATGCAGAAGCGCGAGCGGGCGTGGATTGTGGGCAACACGGCTGTGTACGCCTGTCTGGCCTTTCTGCTGTTGATCCTGCTCAATCCCCTGGTTGACCGGCAGAGCCGCGATCTGACGCGCGTCTTCTTCACGGCGTCTCACGTCACCATTGCCATGTTCTTGGGATACGGACTGACCCTGTTGGGCGCGTATCTGGTGACTCACTACCAGCAAACCCGCCCCTATGCTCTGTATGGCGCCGCGGTGGCGGCGGCGGTCGGCCTCTATTCGCTGGCCGCCCGCGTGCAGGAGGTGTACGGGCATCTGGCCGGCGAGCACGGCGGGATCGGTTTGCTCTTTCATGGACTGGGCCAGGCCTTTCGCCACCCCAGTTTCACCGCGCCCGTGCACGCCATCTATGCCGCGCTGTTTGTCCTGATTGTGGCGTTGGTGTTTCTGGGCGGCGTCCTTCTGCACCGCACCCGTCTGCGTCCTGAATTCGCGCTGGCCTGTTTTGCGGTAATGCCGTTTTTCGCCCCTCTGTCGCACTGGGCCGCCAACGAGCAGCGCGGCCACCTGTTCGGGTACTGGTTTGGGCATGACATGTTCGAGCCGCCCTTCGGACTTTACCCGCCGATGACTCGCAACGCCGTGCTGTATGGAGGAACGGATCCCGGGCGCTTCTGCCCGACCTACATGATTTTCTGCGAGAGCTTCATCAAGCCCGAGCAGCGGAGGAATCCGGCATTCGACCGACGCGACGTCTATATCATCACACAGAACGCCCTCGCCGACGGCACCTACCTGAACTATATCCGGGCGCATTACAACCGGAGCGCCCAGGTCGATCCGCCCTTCCTGCGCGACGCGGTTCTCTATGTGCAGACCATTGTGATGGGCAAGAGGGAGGCGGAGAAGCGGTTGAACGGGCAGGTGTACCGCATGAACGGACTCGCCAGAAGCGTCGGCAGCCTCACCAATCTCGTGGCCCCATTCGACCGGCTGATTCTGAATTTCGGACGGAAGGTCGAAGAGCGCCGGCGCCGGGAGGGCGTATATCCGCCCAAGGAGATTCAGACCGCGACGGTCGAGGATTCGCAGAAGGCATTCCAGGATTACATTGTGGATGCCCAGCGGCGCTACTATCACGACATGCAATACCCGAACGAGCCCAAGCAGATGCGCCTCGGTGAGATCGTGAATTTCACGCCTGACGGCCGTGTGCAGGTGGCGGGGCAGGTCGCCGTGATGGCGATCAACGGTCTGCTCACCAAGGTCATTTTCGACAAGAACCCGACCAACGAGTTTTACGTCGAAGAGAGTTTTCCGCTCGAGTGGATGTTTCCACATCTGACCCCGTACGGGATCATCATGAAGATCAACCGGCAACCGGTGCCGGAGTTGACGGAGGAGATGCTCGAGACGGACCACAGGTTCTGGTCGCAGTACGCCGAGCGGCTTTGCGGCAATTGGATCACCTACGACACGCCGGTCCGGGAGATCTGCGAGTATGCGGAGCGGGTCTATTTGCGGGGAAACCTGCGGGGATTCACCGGAGATGTCCGATTTGTCCGGGACAACGACTCGCAGAAGGCCTTCTCGAAATTGCGCAACTCGATCGCCGGCCTCTACGCGTGGCGGCTTGGTCCGGAGTGTCCCGAGAATCTTCGCCCGAAGACCTCAGCCGCGCGCGACTGCGTGATCAAGGAGGCCGACTTCGCGTTCAAACAGGCGTTTGCGTTTTGTCCGTACAGTCCCGAGACCGTCACTCGCTACGCCACGCTGTTGGCGAGTCTCGGCCGGGTGGACGACGCCCTGCTTGTCGCCGAAACCTCTCGGCAATTCGATCCGGAGAGTCCGTTTGCGGCGAGTCTGGTCAACCAACTGCGCCAGATGAAGGAAGGTCTCTCGTCCCTGAGCCAGCTCCAGGGCCAGATTGACATTCTGGACGCGCAGTACCGGACCAACACGAACAACATCCAGGCGGCGTTCAATCTGGTGGCCGCGCACCTCCAGCTCCAGCAGACCAATCCGGCGTTCAGCGTCTTGGATGAAATCGCCGCCCGCCCCAACGCCGATGTCGGGGCGCTCCTATCGGTGGCCCGCGCTTACGTCGATATCGGTCAGTACGCCCGGGCCGAACCGTCGCTCCAGCGATTGGTCATGCAAATGCCCGATTCGCCCGAAATCTGGTACGATCTGGCGGGGGCTCAGACCGCGCTCGGAAAGCAGGCCGAGGCCATTCAATCACTGGCTAGGTCGCTTCAGCTCAGCGCCGTTCGCCTGACGTCCGATCCCAAGGCGTCGAATCTGCAGGCCCTCGCGATCACCGATTCCCGCTTTCAGACTCTGCGGGGCATCCCCGAGTTCCAGAAACTGGTTGCGCCCAAGTAGGCCGGGCGGGCCCGAGGGCCCGGCCCGTTGACGCGATCGTGTATCGAGGACTCGAAGAGCGTCATCTCAGGTCTCGAAGCGCAGCTCGCCGGACATCCGAGGCAGCCATTCCTGGCGGGGGCGGGGGGGCGGGGCGGGGCGCCAGTCGAACGCCTGATTCGCCACACGGTGCATCTGTTGGAACCACCAGGCGGCCCGTGCGAGGCGTCGTTCGCCCGGCGCCGGGCCCAGGCGGGGGGGCGTCCCGCTGAACGCCAGTTCGAGTTGTCCCCTTCCGTTTGCCATGTCGATTGTCGTCGTCATGGCCGCAGAGTACGGGATGGGGTGGGGCAAATACGGTCCCACCCCTAGAAAAAAAACGCTGCTCGCCTGTCGGCGGCGGCACCGTTTGCACTTCTTGCCGCGGCCGCACGGATCAGGTGTATTGCACCCGATTCTCCCCGGTTCCCGACGAAGATGCCTTTCCCTCGTTGACGGCGCCCGTTGCCCGCAGTCTGAATCGCCACAGCGTCTGGTGCGGATTCTACGCCGTCAGCAGATTGTATTCGTCAGGGATCGGTCTTCGAGGCCTCGGCCTTGTTGACAGTCCAGGAACCGCTCATGGAATTGTCGTTGTTCCAGCGGCGGTGCCAGACGTCGTTGGCCGGATCGATGACCAGGTTGCGGATGGCGCTTTCGGCGTGTCCGTCGCAGAACATAACGACGGTGCGTTTATTGTGGCGGTTCGAGGGCCATTCAGCCGGGGTGGTGGGGTCGATATTGCCGTCGAACAGTCCGTACCTCGGTTTGGCGCTGCTGCCGTCTCCGGGTTTGCTGTCGGCGAGCATGATCATTTCGGCGGGGTGTTTGACGGCGGCCTCGCTGACTTCATAAGCGGGGTTGTCGACGTCCCCTCCGAGGCCCTTGTCGCTGAACGCGGGGAAGGCACCCCAGTCGTTGTAGCCGATCGAGAAGAGGGCTGTCTCGCTCACGCCCCAGGGGTCGCGTCCGCTCCCGGTCATGTAGGGCGCGCCGAGGGATTTGTTGATGTTCGTGTCCCAGCGGCTGTCGGGTCTGGCGGAGGGGCAACTGAACACGGCGCGATTCGTGCCCATTTGGCTGAACAGGCGCAGGGGCCAGACGTAGCGGAAGCCACCCGAGGCGAAGAGGCATCCGGGATACTTGCCGTTTTCCTGGACGTACATGACGGTGGCGATCCCCAACTGGCGCATGTTGTTGAGGCAGGCCGTCATGTTGGCCTTGCTCTTGGCCCGAGCCAAGGCCGGCAGCAGCATGCCGGCGAGGATGGCGATGATGGCGATGACCACGAGCAGCTCGATGAGGGTGAAGGCAAGGCTCCGATGGCTGCGCGGTTCCCGGGTGGGGGGGCTGGGGGCGGAAAGCGGGCCGGCGTGCGAAACACTGGAACGGCTCGGCAAGATGGACGTAGCGGCGTTCATGATGGTCTCTTCTGCGAGTATTTGCTTGGCTCAGTGTACGGTGTTGGACGGGGCTTTGCCAGTGTTTTAAGCGGCAACTCCACGATTGCCCTCGAGGCAGGCTTTGCGCAATATCCGCCGCTTATGTCGATGGTCCGCAGACAGTATCCGTTTCATCTCATCGAGCCTAAATGGCAGCGGTTTTGGGAAGAGCGACAGAGCTTTCGCGCGTGGAATCCGGGCGAGACCCTGCCGTCCGAACATCCTTTCGCCCGACGGCATGGACTCGGGGGGCGCCTGTCGAGCGCGGAGGAGATGCCGCCCAAGTACTTCATTCTGGACATGTTTCCGTATCCCTCGGGTGCGGGTCTGCACGTCGGCCATCCGGAAGGGTACACGGCCACGGACATTCTCGCGCGGTACCGGCGGGCGCGGGGTTGGCACGTGTTGCATCCGATGGGGTGGGACGCCTTCGGCCTGCCGGCCGAGCAGTATGCGATTAAGACCGGGCAGCACCCGCGAATCACATCCAAGCGGAACATCGCCACCTTCAAGCGCCAGATCCAGGCGCTCGGCTTCAGTTACGACTGGTCGCGGGAGGTGGACACGACCGACCCGGGCTACTTTCGGTGGACGCAGTGGATTTTCCTGCAGCTCTACAACAGCTACTTCGATCCCGAGTGGAACAAGGCGACTCCGATCGCGCTCCTCGAGGACGCGCTGTCGGATGCGCCGCGGCGGGAATCGGAGTGGCGTGGCAACCCCTTCCTGAGCGGCACGCACAAGGCGTGGATCGAGATGCCGCCCGAGCAGAAATACGGGCTGAGGCGCCAGTTCCTCGATCGCTGGCGTCTGGCCTACGTGGCTGAGGCCCCGGTGTGGTGGTGCGAGGCGCTGGGGACCGTGTTGGCGAACGAGGATGTCGTGGACGGCAAGAGCGAAGTGGGCGGCCATCCGGTGGTGCGCCGGCCGATGCGCCAGTGGATGCTTCGGATCACGGCGTATGCCGAGAGGTTGTTGGCCGATCTGGACACCATCGACTGGAGCCCGTCGCTCAAAGACATGCAGCGAAACTGGATCGGGCGGAGCGACGGCGCCGAAATCGACTTCGTCGTTGCCTCGTCGGGCGGCGAGGCATCGGACGGCGCCCCTCGAATCCGCGTGTTCACGACACGTCCGGACACGTTGTTTGGGGCGACGTACATGGTGTTGTCACCCGAGCACAAGCTGATGGACGAGATCACGACCCCGGCACAGCGCGAGGCGGTGCTCGAGTACAAGGCCCGCGCTGCCGCGAAGAGCGATCTGGATCGCACCGACTTGTCCAAGGAAAAGACCGGAGTGTTTACGGGCGGGCATGCCTTCAACCCGGCGACCGGTGAGCGCATCCCGATCTGGATTGCCGACTACGTGCTGGCCAGCTACGGGACAGGCGCCATCATGGCCGTGCCGGCGCACGACACCCGCGATTACGAGTTCGCGCGGAAGTTCAGTTTGCCGATTGTACAGGTGGTGGAGCCGCCCGCGGGGACGGACTGGCGGGGGTACGTGGACGACGGCGTGGCCGTGAACTCGGCGGCGGGGGATTTGAGCTTGAATGGGCTTCCGACGGCCCAGGCCAAGGCGCGGATGACGGAGTGGCTTGAAGCGAAGGGGCTCGGCGTCCGGACGGTGAACTACAAGCTGCGCGACTGGCTTTTCAGCCGCCAGCGCTACTGGGGCGAGCCCTTCCCGATCGTCTGGAGGCAGGACGCTTCCGGCAACTGGTTTCACGAGGCTTTGCCCGAATCGGCGCTGCCTGTGCTCCCCCCCGAGTTGGACGACTACAAGCCGACTTCCGAGGGCGAGCCCCCGTTGGCCCGGGCCCGCGAGTGGGTTCACCTGGGAGAGGGCGTTCGGCGCGAGACCAACACGATGCCGCAGTGGGCGGGCAGTTGTTGGTATTACCTGCGCTTCCTGGACGCCCGCAACGACGCCGTGTTCGTCAGCCGGGCCGCGGAGCGGTACTGGATGGGAACAAGCGACGGCAGGCCGCGGAGCGTGGGTCCCGAATCCGACACGGACGCTTCCGGGTCGTCGTGCGCCGCTGCCGACGCCGCGCCGAGGCCGGGCGTGGACCTGTACGTGGGCGGGACGGAGCACGCGGTTTTGCATCTGCTTTACGCCCGTTTTTGGCACAAGGTGCTCTATGATCTCGGGCATGTGTCGACGCCCGAACCGTTCTATCGTCTGGTGAACCAGGGGCTCATCCTGGGCGAAGACGGCCAGAAAATGAGCAAGAGCCGGGGGAACGTCGTCAATCCGGACGCGATCCTGGACGAGTATGGGGCCGATGCGTTCCGTTTGTACGAGATGTTTATGGGGCCCCTGCAGGACAGCAAACCCTGGAGCACCAAGGGGGTTGAAGGCGTCTACCGCTTCCTGGGGCGCGTCTGGCGCCTGTTCATTGACGAGCGCAGCGAGACCGAGTTCGAACAGAATTGCGCGGCCGAGCCCAGACGCGCCGCGGAGCACCTCGAAGCGATCCGTCTGAGCCCGAAGATCGAAGAGGCGGCGCCCGCGCCGGCCCAACTGAAGGCGCTGCATGCGTGCATTCAGAAGGTGACTGAGGATCTCGATGGACTGCGGTTCAACACCGCCATCTCGGCCATGATGGTGTTCGTGAACGAGGCGATGACATGGCCCAACAGGCCGGTCCCGGTGTTGCGCGATTTCCTGATCCTGCTGCAGCCTTTTGCGCCGCATTTGGCCGAGGAACTCGCCTCCAGACTTCCGCCGGCGGGCGAGTGGGGGGCGGAGGGTTTAGACTTGGCCTATCAGCCCTGGCCTCGGTTCGATCCGGCGCTGTTGATCGAGGAGACGCTCGAGATCCCCGTGCAAGTGAACGGGAAACTCCGCGACGTGGTGCGAGTGCCCGTGACGGCGACAGCTCCGGAGTTCGAGCGGGCAGCCCTGGCGGCTCCCAAGGTGCAGCCCTTTATCGAGGGCAAGACGGTCAAGAAAGTGATCGTCGTGCCGAAGAAGCTGGTTAATATTGCGCTGGGTTGAGACTGTGATTCATTTGACCAAACAAGAGCAGACCGTGCTGTGGGTGGTGCTGGCGCTGTTGCTGACCGGCCTGGCCGTGAAGACGTATCGCGCAAAGTCCGCGGGTCGATCCGCGCCGGAGCCGGCCGCGATTCAGTCCGATTCCCTCCACAACCCACCTGACAGCGTTGGAGACTATGCGGACAGAGAACATTGACGAGATTCTGGATCGGGTGACCGCGACGGACCCGCGCTATCGGCGGGAGGCATATCACTTTCTGCGCGAGGCGTTGGACTATACCCAACGGGCCATCAGCAAGTCGAACCGGGGCAAGCTGCGGCACATCACCGGGCAGGAGTTGCTGGCGGGCATCCGGGCCTACGCCCTGGCGCAATACGGGCCGATGGCCCTGACCCTGTTTCACGAGTGGGGCGTGCGCTCGTGCGCCGATTTCGGCGAATTGGTGTTCAACCTGGTCGACCAGAACGTCCTCGGGAAGACCGAGACGGACAGCCGGGCGGATTTTCTGGACGGCTACGATTTTGAAGAGGCGTTCCTCAAGCCGTTCCGTCCTCGCTCCCGCCCGGGCTCTCGCGTTTCGCCGCGGTCCTAACCCGCATCTTTCACACTCCGTCATGCACATGGCGATCGGATTTCGCAAGATGTCTGCTAGGCGGGTTCGAAGAACAAAACCGCACCAGGTTCGAGAGGCATGAAAATGAACACACTGTTCTTATGGCAGGACGGTTTCAGAACTGAGAGGCGGCTCTGGATTCTCTTTCCAGGCGCGGTTTTGCCAGAGCCCGGATATGAGACTCCGCGAAGCCTTATGAAATATCCGGACTAAGGCGACCGCGCCGCCCTCCATGACATGACGGTCCCTGCTCAGCATTTCCACCCGTCCGCCGAGCCCGCGCTCGAGATTCCGCTGCTGCCCGATGGCGTTCAACTGCGGACGTTGTCCAACGGGCTTGTGGTGATCGTGCGCGAGGATTTCAGCGCTCCTGTGGTGGCGGCGCAGGCCTGGTGCAAGGCCGGCAGCATCGACGAGGGGCGATGGCTGGGCGCCGGGCTCTCACACGTGCTCGAGCACATGCTTTTCAAGGGGACCACCACCCGGCAGGTGGGGCGGATCGACCAGGAAGTGCAGGCGGCGGGCGGCAGTCTCAATGCGTTCACGTCTTTCGACCGAACGGTGTACTGGATTAACACGCCCGACAGCGGGTCGGCCGTCGCGCTCGATATTCTGTGCGACATCATGCAGAACGCCAGCCTGCCCGGGAGCGAACTCGAGAAGGAGATGGAGGTCATCCGGCGCGAGATGGACATGTGCCATGACGATCCGGGCCGGCGCGCGAGCCAGCGGCTGTTCGAGACGGCGTACACGCACAGCCCGTACCGCTACGCGGTCATTGGCCACCCCGACATCTTCAGCCGCCTGCAACGCGATGATGTGGTCGCCTACTACCGCGAGAAGTATGCGCCAAACAACCTCTTTGTCGTGGTGGTCGGCGCGGTCGAGGCCGACGCGGTCTTCAGCCGGGTCGAAGCCGGTTTCGCGGCGTCCAAGGCCCGGCCTCTTCCCGTCGCGCCTTTCCCGATCGAGCCGCGGCAGGTGGCGCCGCGCGAGGTGATCGAGGAGGCGCCGATTGAACTGGGCCATGCGCATTGGAGCTGGCATGTCCCCGATGTCCGGCATCCGGATGTGCCGCTGCTGGACGTTCTGGCGACTCTTCTGGGCAGCGGGCGCAGTTCCCGGTTGTTCCAGGCGGTGCGGGAGCGCCAGGGCCTGGTCACGTCGGTCGACGCCTGGACCTACAGCCCGGGCAAGGCCGGGCTGCTGGGCGTCAGCGCCACGGTCGAAGGCGCCAAGTTCGCAGCGGCGCGCGAGGCGGTCCTGAGCGAGATCGAGCGGGTGCGCGCGGAGGAGGTCAGCGAGGTCGAGCTGGCCAAGGCGGTCAAGCAATTCACCGCGGCGTTTCTGGCGACGCGCAAGACGATGCAAGGCCAGGCCCAGGATCTGGGTGGGAACTGGATTGCGACGGGAGATTTGAGTTTTTCGGAGCGCTATCTGCGGGCGGTGAAGGGGGCGACCCCGAGCGAGGTGCGGCGGGTGGCTCGCGCGTATCTGACGACCGAGAACCGCTCTCAATACGCCCTGTTGCCGGCGTGCGCCAGGAGCGCGGCGGCGGTCGCCATCGTCCGGCGCGAGACCGAGCCGGTCCGGCTGTTCACCCTGGGCAACGGGCTGCGTCTGCTGGTCAAGGAGGATCGACGTCTGCCGTTTGTCGAGATTCGCATGGTTTTGGGCGGCGGAGTTCTGGCGGAGACGCCGGCTCGAAACGGCATCACCCAGTTGTTCACGCGCATGCTCATGCAAGGGACCGAACTGCGCGACGCGGTCCGGGTGGCGAGTGAAATCGAGTCGGTCGGCGGCCATCTCGACACGTACGGCGGACACAACAGTTTCGGGATCACGGCGGAGGTGCTTCGGGAGGATTTGGCCTTGGGACTCGAACTGACGGCCGATGTGCTGTTGCGTCCGGCGCTGCCTCTGGAAGCCCTGGAACGGGAGCGCCAGAACCAGATTGCCGCAATTCGGGCTCGCGGAGATCACGTGCTTCAGAGCGCCTTTCGCGCGATGCGGCGCGCGATGTTTGGCGTGGAGGGATACGGCCTGGACCTGCTCGGCGAAGAGGAGAGCGTGGGGCGGCTCGGTGTCGAGCCGTTGCGGGACTTTCACCGGCGCTTGGTGGCGCCCCGCAATGCGGTGTTGGCTGTCTACGGCGACATCGATGCCGAGGAGGTCCAGGCGCGGGCTGAAGCGGTGCTCGGCCTGTGGACCGGGGAAGGGCCGGGTCCGAGTGGGGCCAGGGGAGCGCCCGACACGCTGGGCACCGGGCCGGTGCGCGTCGAGGAAATCCGCGACAAGAAGCAGGCCGTGGTGGTGGCGGCCTTTCCCGGGGGCACGCTGTTTGATGCGGATCGGTTTGCGCTCGAAGTGTTGCAGGAGGTCTGCAGCGATCTGGGGTCGCGGCTTTTTCTGCGCATTCGCGAGAAGCTCGGTTTGGCCTACTATGTCGGCGCCCAGAACTTCCTCGGGTTGGCGCCGGGTTACTTCGCGTTCTATGCGGGCACCGCGCCCGACGCGGCGGCCCGCGTCGAGGCCGAACTCCTGGACGAGGCGGCGCTGCTGCGCGCCGAAGGGGTGTCCGAGGATGAACTCGACCGGGCCAAGGCGAAGATCATCGGCCAGAAGAAGATTGCGCGCCAGGATGTGGGCGGGTGCGCGCTGGCGGCTGCCCTGGATGAGTTGTTCGGGCTGGGCTACGCCTACAGCGACACGGAGGACGCGCAGTACGAGGCCGTGACTCGAGACCAGGTGCAGGCGGCGGCCGTGCGACATCTCACCCCGGATCGGCACGTCATCGCTGTCGTCAAACCCAACAGAGCGTGAGAGTGCGGGACGATGAAATCCCACCGCCATTCTGCATTGGGCGCGGATGGGCCGAGCCCGGCGCGTCTGGACGTGGAGGCCGCGGGGGAGTGGAGTCTGGTGGTCCGGCTTTCGGGCGACTGGCTCCTGAGCTCGGACGTGCCGGCTTTCACCGAAATCGAACGGTCGATCCGTGCGGGCTCGGCGCGGCGATTGGGGTTCGAGACGGCTGCGCTGGGGCGCTGGAACAGCGCATTGATGGTTTTTCTGTCGAAGTGCACGGACCTGTGCCGGGACCGCGGGATCGAGATGGACACGTCGGGTTTGCCGCCGGGGGCGGCTAATCTGCTGCGGCTGGCCCGGACGGCTGCAGACAAACGTGCGCCTGCCTCCGGGGCGCGCTCTGCGACCTGGCTGGAACGGGTGGGCGAGGGGGTGCTGGCGTTCGCGGGCGGCGCGGGTGGTTTTCTGACATTCCTGGGCGAATGCGTGGTTGCTCTGTTTAGGTTGTTGCGCGGGCGGGCGCAGTTCAGGTGGTCGGACACGTTCCTGGTCATGCAGGAGTGCGGTCCACAAGCTCTGGGCATTGTCGCCCTGATCAATTTCATCGTCGGGCTGATCCTCGCCTTCGTCGGCACTCTGCAACTGGCGCGGTTCGGCGCCACGATTTACAGCGCCGATCTCGTGGCCATTGCGACGGTTCGTGAGATGGCATGCCTGATGACCGGCGTCATCATGTGCGGGCGCACCGGCGCGGCCTTCGCCGCGCAGTTGGGCACCATGCGGGTGAATCAGGAGATCGACGCGTTTCAGGCCTGCGGAATTTCGCCGATCGAGTTTCTGGTCCTGCCGCGGCTGATGGCTTTGATCCTGATGATGCCGCTGCTGTGCGTGTTCGCCGCTGCAATTGCGATTGCCGGCGGCTTTGCGGTATCGACCCTGATGCTGGACGTGACGCCGACCGTTTATGTGCGTCGGACAATCGGCGCCGTCACTCTCGTCTCGTTTCTGCTGGGCCTTGGGAAGGGGACGATCTTCGGCGTGCTGGTGGCGTTGACCGGATGCCACCGCGGCATTCAGTGCGGGACCAATGCGGCCGCGGTCGGTCGGGCGACCACAACGGCCGTGGTGACCGGCATCACTGCGATTATTGTGTCGGACGGCGTGTTTGCGGTGGTCTGCAGCGCCCTCAACATCTAGCCTCGCGTCCCGTGACATCGCATCCGAACATGCCCGCGCGCGTCGACAAGATCGAGATCCGGGATGTGACGCTCGCCTACGGTTCGTTTGTGGTGCTGCGCGACATCCGGGCGCGGATTCGGTCGGGTGCGGTGTTCGTGATCATGGGGGGCAGCGGCTGCGGCAAGAGCACGCTCTTGCAGGCACTGATCGGGCTGCGCGCGCCGACGGACGGCGAGGTTCTCTACGACGGCATCCCGTTCTGGGGCTCCGGGCCTGAAGCCCGGCAGGAGCGGCTGCGGTCCTTTGGCGTGTTGTTCCAGAATGGCGCCCTCTGGAGTTCGATGACATTGGCCGAGAACATCGGGCTGGTGCTGGGCGAGTTCACCGACCTGACGCCCCCCGAAATCCGGGACCTGTCCCGGTTCAAATTGTCCCTGGTGGGGCTGCGCGGCTTCGAGGACTTTTATCCGTCTCAAGTGTCCGGCGGCATGGCCAAACGCGCCGCACTGGCGCGCGCCCTCGCTTTGGATCCGGACATCCTCTTTCTCGACGAGCCCTCCGCGGGGCTCGATCCGATCACGTCTCGGAAGCTGGACGAGCTGATTCTTCAGTTGCGCGACAGCCTGGGGGCGACCTTTGTGGTCGTGACACACGAACTCGCCAGCATCTTCGCCATCGCCGACGAATGCCTTTTTCTGGACGGGTCCACCCGGACGATGCGCGCGCAGGGATCGCCGCGCGCGTTGTTGGAGAGGGCGGACGATCCGGGGGTGCGCGCCTTTCTCACGCGCGGCGCGTCCGGCATGGAGCCAACCGACCCGGCGCACGCGGCGTTGGGCAATCTCACGAAGGAATGAGCACTCGAGTCAAGCCTGCAACCATTGGGGTCTTCGTCGTCTGCGGCCTGGCGCTTGCGGTGGCGGGGGTGGTCATGTCCAGCTCCTCGAGATGGTTTTCGCGCACCGAGGAATGCATCGCCTATTTCGACGGCTCGCTCAACGGACTGGACAACGGGGCGCCGGTCAAGTACCGCGGTGTGCCGATCGGATACGTCAAACGGGTGATGGCGCGGTACAACCAGGCGCCGGCGGACAACGCCATGCCTGTGCTCATGGAAATCCAAGAGCGGCTGATTGTCGACCGCCTCGGCCCGAAGGCCGCCGCGCGTGTCCCGTCGGGACTTTCTGCGTGGTTGACGGAGAATACCCGGGCCACGCTCGAGGCTGAGAGCCTCCTGACCGGCGTGCTCTACGTGAATATCGAAGCCAAGTCAAATCCTGCCCCGCCCGTGTTCCACCAACTTGATGCGATCTACCCGGAGATCCCAACCGAACCGACCCGCATCCAGCAAATCATCGCCCAGTTGACAAAGGTCGATCTGGCCGGCCTGGCCGATCGCCTCACCGCCCTCATCACTCGCCTGGACAGCAAGCTGGGTGAGATCAAGACCGCGGAGATCAGCGATGGACTGACCAATCTGATCGCGTCGCTCGATGGCTTCATCAATTCGCCGGAACTTTCGAACACCCTGGCATCGGCGCGTGCGACTCTGGACGAATACCGGTCTGTCGGAAGCCGGGTGGGCGCCCGGATTGACCCGTTGGCGGATGGGCTTCATGAGACCCTCGCACAGTCGCAGAAAACGCTGGCCGATATCCGAGGCGCCGCCGCGAATCTCGAGATGGTCCTGGGCGGCAACGCCCCGCTCTGGCATGACCTTGGCCTCGCGCTCGACCAACTGGCGGCCGCAGCCCAGTCCATTTCCGGGCTGGCCGACTTCCTCAAGGCCCATCCGAACGCCCTCATCAGCGGGCGCCGCACCCCTCGAGGCTCTCTCGATCACGGGAGGGCCGCGGATTGACCGTGGATGGAACGCGGAGCTCGCCCCTCCGAATCCGGTCCCTCCGAGAACCTTTGGTCCCCCTGCACATGAATTCCTTGAATGTCATCGCGCCCCGTGAAGCGGGAAAGATGCGCACGTTCGCACGCCGTTCGATCTCGTCCGGGCTGACCCTGGCGCTCTGTCTTGGATTGACCGGCTGCTCAGCCCTCAAGCCGGTCGAGGTCGAGGAACGGCACTTCGTTCTGAGCCCCTTGCCGGGCGAGGCGCCGGCTGCGGCCGGATCCGTGTCGGCTCGGGGTCGGGCGGTGGGTGTGAGGCCGCTGCGCGTCGCGGCCTACCTGTTGCGGGATGCGTTCGTTGTGCGTCGGGGCCGCCATGAAATCCAGTACCTCGAGTCGATGCGCTGGGCCGAACGCGTGGACAGAGGGGTGCAGCGCGTGTTCGAGGCGGACCTGGGCATGTTGCTTCCCGATGCCGTGATTCGCTCAACATCCTGGAGGCCCGGCGATGTCGCGGTCGAGGCGGACATCCAGTTGGAGCAGTTCGATGTGGACTCGGCCGGCAACGGCGTGTTGGAGGCCGCCTGGCGCATCGTCGCGCACGATCGGGAGGGCGCCGTGCGGTGTGGTCGGAGCCGCCATACGGCATCGGGACCGCAGCCATCTGCCGATCCGGACGGCGCGGTGGGGACATTGAGCCTGTTGATTGGCGCTCTGAGCCGTGATGTGGCGGGGGCTGTGCTCGGCCAGACCCGGATCGAACCGGAGGGTGCGGGGCGCCCCGGGCGAGCGGATCACCCCTGAATCCGTCCGCCGCGGCCCTCGTCTACAAAGAGCATTTGCATCGCGGCAGCGGCAGACTAGTGTTGACGCTCTGATTGTCATGAAGAAGTGGATCGTTTGGATACTTGTGCTGGGCGTGCTCGGTTTCCTGGGCTACGGGCCGTGGAAGGCGTGGCGCGCCAAAGCGCGGGAGGCCGACGGGAACAAACGGCCGAGCACCGCCTCGGTCATTCAGACCAACATCAGCTTCGCCGTGAACGCCGCGGGTGAGATCAGCCCCGCTGAGCAGGTGTCCGTGCGTCCGGAAATCAACGGGAAGATCGAGGTGTTGCCGGTGGACATTGGCGATCAGGTGGAGAAGGACTCGCTTTTGTTCAAACTGGACGACAAGGAACTGCAGCAGCAACGCGCGTCGAACCTCACCGCCATCGAGCGGGCCAGACTCGAGCTCGCCAAAGCGGAGCGCGACTACAAACGCGCGGATGAGATGCTCGCCGATCACCTGATTTCCCAGGAACTGCATGACAACACGCAGACAACGTTCGAACTCGCCAAGAACTCGCTCGAACGCGCCCAGAAGGAACTGGCCATCATCGAGGAACGTCTGACGAAGACGGAGGTGCGGGCGCCCTTCGACTGCACCGTGCTCACACGACCCGTCTCGATCGGACAGGCGGTGTCCGGGTCGGGCGGGTTCAACAGCGGAACGGAGGTCCTGTCCATTGCCGATTTGAACTCGATGGTGATCAATGCGCATGTCAACCAGGCGGACGTGCCCCGCCTGGGTGTCAGCCAAACGGTCGAGGTCTCCGTCGAGGCCGTGCCCGGTCTTCTGGTGACGGGCGTGGTCGAGCGCATCGCTCCGCAGGCGACCATCCGGAACAACATCAAAGGCTTCGCCGCCCGCATCCTGCTCAAGAACGTCGACCGACGGGTGCGCCCGGGCATGACGGCAAACGTCAAGATTCCCGTCGCCTCGGTCGAGAACGTGCTCGCGGTTCCTCTCGCCGCGGTGTTCACGGAACTCAACCCCGAGACCGGCCAGATGGAACGTTTCGCCTACGTGCAGAACCCGACCGGCTACGAACGGCGCCCCGTGCGAATCGGCGTTTCGGATTTCTTCTATGCCGAGGTCCAGGACGGCCTCGCGCCGGGTGAGACCGTCTCCCTGGAGCTTCCGAAGGAACAGCGCGACAAACCGTCGAAAAACCTCGCCGGCGCGCCGTTCGCTCCCGGGCGGGTCGCCGCTGCCGCCCGCGCCACCGGCGCCCCGCCGGCGACGGCTTCCGCTCCGCGTCCGGCCGAGGGGGCGGGGGCTGGTGGTGTTGCTGCGCCGGCAGCAGGAGCTTCGAACGCGCCGCCGGCGGCCAAGATCGAGACCACTGCCACGAGCGGGACCACTGCCACGAGCGGGACCACTGCCACGAGCGGGACCACTGCCTCGAGCGGGACCACTGCCTCGAGCGGGACCACTGCCACGAGCGGGACGGCGGCGTCGAGCGGGACGGCAGGCGGCGTCGGCCGGTAGCCGACGCTCCATGGAGTCTTCGAGGCCCGGATCAACACCTGTATGGCCCTTGTCGAACTGCGCAACGTCAGCAAAATCTACCAGTTGGGCGGCGAAGAGATTCGAGCGCTCGATGACGTGTCGTTTGACATCGACGAGGGCGAGTTCATCTCGATCATCGGCCCGTCGGGGAGCGGCAAATCGACGCTGATGCACATTCTGGGATGCCTCGACTCGCCAAGTCGCGGCACGATCCAGCTCGACGGGATGATGATCCAGGATGTCTCGGCGCGCGAGTTGGCGGCGATTCGCAATCGGAAGATCGGCTTTGTTTTCCAATTCTTCAACCTGTTGCCCAAACTCAATGTGGTGCAGAACGTCGAGCTGCCAATGATCTACAGCGGGGTCTCGGCAGGCGAGCGCCGCCGCCGGGCAATGGCCGCCCTCGAGTCGGTCGATCTGGCGAATCGAAGTCGCCATCGCCCCAGCCAGCTCTCCGGCGGCCAGCAGCAGCGCGTGGCTGTCGCCCGAGCGCTGGTGAACAACCCGCGGATCATCTTTGCCGACGAGCCGACGGGCAATCTCGATTCCCACACCGGCGAGGCGATCCTGGGGCTCTTCCGCCGCCTCAGCGTCGAGGGGCGCACCATTGTTCTTGTCACGCACGATCCGGAAATCGCGGCCGTCACCCCCCGCCGGATCGAGATTCGGGATGGGCGAATCGCCGAGAAGATCGACCTTACGCTGGCGGGGTTGAATCGAACGGCCCCAACCGTCCCGCAGAGGCCGGCCGACGGCGGGACGGGAGTGACGCAATGAGCCATGACGATTTGAAGGCGGGCCGGGGGCGCGATGGAGAGAGAGGAGGGCCGTCGCATGCGGGGGCAACAGTGTCTCTCCGGCATTCGACCGTCGACCTGCACACGACGATCAGCGTGGGGCTGCGCGAGATCTGGGCGCACAAGTTCCGATCCGCGCTCACGATGCTGGGGATCGTGCTGGGCGTCTCGAGTCTCGTGGCGATGTCGGCGCTGGTCAAGGGCATGGAGAAAGGCGCCAAGGAAGCGCTGATCGCGGTGGGCGGGCTCGAGAAGGTGCGGGTCGAGTCGCAATCCGTGCCGATCGAGCAACGGCATTTGGCGGAGCAGGCCGTGGGCATGACGATCAACGACGTCCATGCGCTCCAGAGCAGCGCGCCTCTTGTCAAGCGCCTCTCGCCCGAAATGCGCGTGCCTGCGATCGCATCGGCCAACGGCAACACATTCCGGAGCTGGATGTGCATGGGCGTCTGGCCGGTCGCGCTCGAGATGATGGAACATACCCTGGCGCATGGCCGCATGTTCAACGCGATCGACGATGAAATGGCCCGGAGCGTGTGCGTGATTGGCACCGGCGTGCGCGATGAACTCTGGGGAAAGCCTGACGAGACCGGCAAGGAAGTCACACCGATCGGGGAGACGGTCTTTCTCAACGGCGTGCCGTTCACTGTCATAGGCATGTTCCAGCATTACGAAAGCGAACAGGACCGCAAGACGCGCGAGCTGGCCCGACGCGAGGCCGAGGCGGGCGGCGCTGCGCAGACGCCTGCTCCAGGCCTGCGACGCGACCGGGGGCAGAGTAGGCGGTCCGGCGGCTGGGCGTTTTGGATCAAGAACGCGACCATTTACATGCCGCTCAACACGGCCTACATGAAATTCCGCACGGGCGCGAGTGTCAGAAGCTTCGGCCCCGGCGGCGGGGGCGGGATGTCGGGGACCACGGGGGACCCCCGGCTGACCGGTTTGGAGCTTAAGATCGACAGTGTGGATCGGTTGTCGGAATCGCTTCAGCAGGTCCGCAACGTGCTGATGAGCACGCACAAGGGGATCGAGGATTTCACGTTTCGGACGCAGGAGGACTGGGCCGAGAACATCGAGACCTTCGTTCGCAACACGCGGATGAGCGGCGGGCTGATTGCGGGGATGAGTCTGCTCGTGGGCGGGATCGGCATCATGAACATCATGCTGGCGAGCATCTCGGAGCGTGTTCGGGAGATCGGCATCCGCAAGTCTGTCGGAGCTACCACGGCCGACGTCTTCATCCAGATTCTGATCGAGAGTCTGGTGATCGCGATTCTCGGCGGGCTGGCGGGTCTGGTGGCCTCCTTCGGGTTGACCCGTCTGATCAGCACGTTCTCGCCGACGGACAACGCGCCGATCGTGACGCTGACCGCCATGCTGGTCGCCTTCGGCTTCAGCGTGGCCATCGGCATCCTGGCAGGGCTGGTTCCGGCCTTCCGGGCCTCCCGGCTCAATCCCATCCAGGCCTTGCGGTATGAGTGACCTGCGACGAACGGGCTAGCGACAGCGCCCCGCCGCCCGGTTTCCATGAACCTCTTCAACACCATCCGGGTCGGTCTGAAGGAAGTCTGGACGCACAAGTTCCGATCGGTGTTGACCATGCTCGGGATCATCCTGGGTGTCGCCAGCCTGGTCGGCATGGCAGCCGTCATCAAGGGGATGGAAAATGGCATGAAAGAGGCCATGATCGCCATGGGAGGGGCCGACAAGGTTTTGTTGCAGGAGGAGGATGTGCCTTCGCATCAGCAGCACCTGGCCGATCAGGCGCCTGGCCGGACGATGGTGGACGTCGAGGCCCTGAGACGAAGCGCGCCGCTTCTGCGCGTGGTCTCGCCCGAAATGAGGGTTTCCGGCGTCGTGGCGACCCGCGGCGAGAAGATGGTCATGCCCTCCGAGTTGTGCGGCGTCTGGCCCGCGGTCATCGACATGAACCTGCACACGCTCGCGCACGGGCGTTTCTTCACTGAACTGGACGAGGAGAACGCACACGCGGTGTGCGTCATTGGGACGGGCATACGCGACGAACTGTTCGGAGCTCCGGAAGACATCGGCCGGGAGATCATCCCGATCGGCGAGTTGCTGAACCTGAACGGGCAGCCCTTCACGATCGTGGGAATGTTCGCCCGCTATGAGAGCGAGCAGGAAAAAAAGATGCGCGAGCTGGCTAGGTCAAAGCCGCCAGAGGCCAGGGCCGGACCCCCGCGCCGGCGCGGCTTTGGGCGGGGCAACTGGGCCTTCTGGCACAAGAACTACACGATGTACATCCCGCTGAACACGGCGTGGATTCGGTTTCGGGCGGCGTCCGGAGTCGACAACATTCCGGATCCGCGGCTGTCGGACATCGATCTCAAGGTGGAGAGCATCGAGCGGGTCGAGGTGGCGTTGCAGCAGGCCCGCAACGTCCTGATGATGACCCACCGCGGGATCGAGGACTTCAGCTTCCGCACCCAGGAGAACAACCTCGAGAGCATCAACAAACAGATTCGCAATGCGCGGCTCAGCGGCGGCTTCATTGCGGCGATCAGCCTGCTGGTGGGCGGGATCGGGATCGTGAACATCATGCTCGCCAGCATCAACGAGCGCATCCGCGAGATTGGAATCTGCAAGGCTGTCGGCGCCAGCGGTCTGGCCATCTTCACCCAAATTCTCATCGAGAGCGTCGTCATCGCGCTGTTGGGCGCCGCTTTGGGCGTTGGGGCGTCGTACGGCCTGGTGGCGATCCTTGCCCTGATCAGTCCGTCGGCCAATGCGCCGCTCATCACGCCTCTTGCGATGGCCATCGCCGTAGCTTTCAGCGCCCTGGTCGGCGTCTCGGCCGGCCTGTTCCCGGCATGGAAAGCCGCCCGCCTCAATCCGATCCAGGCGCTGCGCAACGAGTAGCGGGCAGGCGCCCTTCTCTTAGAGGATCGGCGTCAGAAGTCGCGCGACTCCGTCGCGAAGCCGCACAGGCAGGCTGCGGGCGTCGACTTGGGAGAGCGTGATCGGACGCGCCTGGCGTCGTCGTTCCTCGAACCAGCCGGCCAGTGTCCGGGCCAGAGCGGGGTCGTAGCATTCGACGTTGAACTCGAAATTGAGGCGCAGGCTGCGGGGATCCCAGTTTGTCGAGCCCAGGAGGGTCCAGCAATCGTCCACAAGCAGCAGCTTCGAGTGGTCAAAAGGCGGCGGCGACAGCCAGAGCCGGCATCCGCGTTCGAGCACCTGCCACCAGTGGGCCGCCGATGCCCACTGCACGAAGGGCAGGTTGTTCTTGCCCGGCAGCAGGATGTCCACCGACACACCGCGCAACGCCGCCAGATTCAGCGCGGCGATCAACGGCGCGTTTGGCAGGAAATACGGTGTCATCACCCGCACGGTCGACCGCGCCGCCCCCACCGCCCCCAGCAGAGTCCACTGCAGCACCTCGAAATCCTCGTCCGGTCCGTCCGCCAAACCCCGCGCGAAGACGCGGCCAACGCCCTCGAGTTGGGGGAACCAGTGATCCCCATGCAGGCGTTCGCCCGTGGTAAACAGCCAGTCTTCGGCAAAGACCTCCTGCATGTGGGCCACCACCGGTCCCCGGAGCCGGAACTGGATGTCCCTCACCGGGTGCGACGGTTTCCTGGCCAGGCAATGACCGACCCGCAGGTTCATCCCGCCCGTGAACCCCTCGCGCCCATCCACGACGAGCAACTTGCGATGGTTGCGCAGGTTGATCGACACCAGTTGCCCTCGAGGGAATGCGGGGAGAAACCGGGCGTAGCGAACTCCTTCCCGTCGCAGCACACCCAGAATGGACGGCCACGAATAGCGCGTGCCGGTGGCGTCGATGAGCACCCGCACCTGGACGCCCCGCCTCCGGGCGTCGCCCAGCGCGCGGGCAAACGTGATCCCGACGTCGTCGCGGTCGAAAATGTATGTCGAGAGCGTCACGGAATGCCGGGCGGCGGTGATGGCCTCGAGCATCGCCGGGAACGCGGCATCGCCGTCAACGAGGCAGTCGACCTGGTTGCCCGGCACCAGCGGACGCACCACAACCTCGTCCACCAGTGCGGCGAGCGTGACAAGGTGACGGCTCTCGGAAGGCAGATGCTGTTCGAGCGCGTCGGGCGAACACGCAGGCTCGAGCCCGGGCGATCGGTAATGGTCTTCCTCTCCCCTCAGCAGCAGGGCCCGCCGCCGAATGCGGTTGACGCCCAGCATGAAGTAGAGCATCGCGCCCCCGAGCGGGAGCATCCAGATCAGGCCGGCCCAAAGCAGGGCGGAACGCGGATCACGCTTGAAGAGAACGGCATGAGCCGAGGCCAGCGTGGAAAAGAGGACTGTGAATCCGGCCAGAGCATACGGCCCAACATCGAGCAGCGCATCGAGTATTCCTGCAGTCGTCATCGGCCTGCCCCAGACATACCCGATCATTCCTCCCGCGCAAACTGGAATCTCGACGGCCCTCGTTTAGCGTGGCGCGTGGAAAGCGAGGCAAAAACTTCGACTGGCTTTTCGGGTGGCCTGGGGCCTATGCTGCGCGCCGTTTTTAGTATGACGTCCGCTGAAATCCGACAGTCTTTTCTCGACTTCTTCCGGTCGAAGCAGCACACCCTCGTGCCGTCGTCGACCCTGATGCCCGACGCGCCGAACCTGCTGTTCACCAACGCCGGCATGAACCAGTTTGTGCCGATCTTTCTGGGGCAGAGGGCGCCGGACGTGAGCCGGTGGGCCGGCGCTGTTCCTGGGCTCGATACGCGCGCCGCCGACACGCAGAAGTGCATCCGAGCGGGCGGAAAACACAATGACCTCGAAGACGTCGGTCTGGATACCTACCACCACACGTTCTTCGAGATGCTTGGGAACTGGAGTTTTGGGGACTACTTCAAACAGGAGGCCATCGCCTGGGCGTGGGAGTTGGTGACGGGCGTGTGGAAGTTTCCCAAGAATCGGCTCTACGCCACGGTGTACAAGCCCGGGCCGGGCGATCCGAGCGAGTTCGACCTCGAAGCCTACAAGCATTGGGAGCGCCTGTTCCTCACGGCGGGTCTCGATCCGAAGGTGCATATCCGTACGGGCGGCAAACAGGACAATTTCTGGATGATGGGCGAGACGGGCCCCTGCGGCCCGTGCTCCGAACTGCACGTCGATCTGACGCCGGACGGCGACACCCGCGGCGCGCTGGTGAACAAGGGCAGCGCACGCTGCATCGAGATTTGGAACCTGGTGTTCATCCAGTACAACGCAAACCCCGACGGCACGTTCTCGCCTCTCCCGGCCCGGCACGTCGATACCGGCATGGGCTTCGAGCGGGTGACGGCCATCATTCAGAATACCCAGGGATTCACCGATTTCAGCCGCGTGATCTCGAACTACGAGACGGACATTTTCCGCCCCCTCTTCGACCGACTCGAACAGTTGAGCGGCCAACGCTACGGGTCGACGCTGCCTCCGGCAGGATCTCAGATTTCAGATTTGGAATCTCAAATTGCCACGGATGTGGCTTTCCGGGTGATTGCGGATCATATCCGGACACTCAGCTTCTCGATCGCGGACGGAATCCAGCCGGGCAACACCGACCGCCAGTACGTCCTGCGCCGCATTCTGCGGCGCGCCGTGCGGTATGGACGCTCGCTCGACCTGCACGAACCGTTCTTCTACAGGCTCGTCGAGGTGCTGACGGAGACGATGGGCGGCGTGTTCCCCGAGATTCGGGCCAGGCAGCGCCATATCGAAGAGGTCATCCGCGTCGAGGAGGAGGCGTTCAACAAGACCCTGGACCGGGGGATCGAGCTGTTCGGCCAGGAAGTGGGGCGCCTCGAGAAAAGCGCCGGGGATCGTCGCGTCCCGCGGCAGGTGCCCGGCGACTTCGCCTTCACCCTCTACGACACGTACGGATTTCCACTCGACCTGACCGAACTCATGGCGCGCGAGCGCGGCCTCACCGTCGACACCGACGGCTTCAATCGCCTGATGGACGAGCAACGGGACCGGGCGCGCAAGGCGCAGAAGAAGCAGGTGGTCGAACTCTCGCAGATCGAAACCGAGGCGCCGACCCGTTTTGTTGGATACGACACTCTCGAGACGCCGGCGAGAGTCCTGGAAGTGGTGCAAGTGAAGGACAAGACGGCGGTCGTGCTCGATGCCAGCGTCTGCTACGCGGAAATGGGGGGCCAGGTCGGAGACAGGGGCGAACTCAAGCATGGCAGTCAACTCTGGCAAATTGCCGACACGCAGAAGAGCGGTCATACCTGGCTGCACCTTCTCGATCGCGGAGGCGGCACCGAGAGCGGCGAGCCCGACGCCCTCCAGCCCGGCCTCGATGTGGTCGTGGCCGTCGAGACGCGCCGCCGGGCGGCGATCCAGCGCCATCACACCGTGACGCACCTGCTGCATTGGGCCTTGCACGAGGTGGTCAGCCGGGACGCGTCCCAGAAAGGCTCGTTCGTCGGGCCCGACAAGCTCACCTTCGATTTCAACTGCGCCCCTTTGACCCCGCAACAGGTCGCCGACGTCGAGAAGCTGGTCAACGAGCGGATTCTCGAAAACGCGCCCGTGAGCTGGACCGAGGTGAAATACAACCACATCAAGGACCGCCCGGACATCATGCAGTTCTTCGGCGACAAGTACGGCGAATGGGTGCGCGTGGTTCAGATTGGCGGCGCGCCCACCGGTCTGGACGGCTACTCGATGGAACTTTGCGGCGGGACCCATTGCCGTGCGGTTGGCGAGATCGGCTTGTTCCGCATCGCGGCCGAGAACGCGATTGCAGCGGGGGTGCGGCGCATCGAAGCAGTGGCCGGTCTCGAGGCCTGGAAGCGCGCCGGCGAGGAGGCGGCCCTCCTCAGGACCGTCGCCGACAAGGTCAACGCGCCGTGGACGGAGCTGGACAAGCGGATCGACAACCTGCTGGCCCAGCAGAAGGAGATCGAACGCCAGTTGCGGGCCCTCGCACAGCAACAGGCCGCGGGCCAGGCCAAGGCCCTGGTCGGCCGGGCGCAGATCATCAATGGAGTGCCGGCGATCATCGAGAACCTGGGTGCGGCCGACGGCGACACGCTGCAGGGAATGGCCAACGAGTTGCGCGGCATGTTCGAGGGTGTCGTCGTCCTGGCGGGCGTGGCGAACGGCGCCGTTGCGCTGGTCGCGTCCGTGTCGCCGCAGTTCACCGCCAAGGCGCAAGCCGGCAAGCTCATCCAGACCATCGCGCCGGTTGTGGGCGGGCGCGGGGGCGGCAAGCCCGACAACGCCCGCGGCGGGGGCAAGGACGTCGCCAAGGTGAACGAGGCGCTCGCGAAGGCGCGCGCATTGATCGGAGACTGAGAAATCCTCCCTTCATTGAACTGGAAGCCAACTGTGGCGAAAGAAGAGCCCATCGAACTGGTCGGAACGGTGAGCCAGGTTCTGCCCGGGACCATGTTCCGGGTCACCTTGCCCAACAAGCATGAGGTCCTGGCCCACATCTCAGGCAAGATGCGGAAGCACTTCATCCGCATCAGCGTCGGCGACCGCGTCAATGTCCAGATGTCCCCCTATGATCTGAACAAGGCGCGCATCACCTACCGCCATTCTTAGGGTCCGTGCAAGAACTACTTCCGATTAATTCTTGCACAGACCCTTAGACCGCATCGCAGTCCTCTTGCGGAGTCTGAGTGCCCTGTGCTCGGACGGGGTGTGAGATATGCGGGCTAGTTGGAGAGCGCATCAGGCTGTCAAAGGCATGGCACGGCGGGTTCAAAGGCTTGAACAGACGGGCAGAATCTACCTACTTTGACCCCGTGGCCAAAGTCACTGATATCCGCGTCCGATCCGCCGAACTCTTCTTCCTTCCCGTTCACACCCGGGTGCCGCTCAAGTTCGGCCCGGAAACGCTCACGTCGGTCACCTGCGCGCGCGCACGCGTTCGGGTGGAAAACCGACATGGGCGCGGCGCGACGGGGTGGGGCGAGACGCCGCTGAGCGTGCAATGGGTCTGGCCCAGCGCGCTGCCCTACGACGCGCGCCATGAGGCCCTCAAGCGCTTTTGCGTGCGATTGGCCGAGGCCTGGCCGTGTTTCGATGCGGACGGACACCCGATCGAGATCGGTCACGCCTTTCAGGAACACCGATTGGGCGCATTGCTCGAAGCCTGCAACGCCGAACGCGGGCCGACGGTCGAACCGATGCCCTGGCTGGCGGCTCTGGTCTGCTGTTCCGTGTTCGATCAGGCGATCCACGACGCCTATGGCCACATGCTCGAACGCCCCGCCTACACGACCTACGGCGCGGATTGTCTCAACCGCGATCTCGCGCATTTTCTCGACCCGGCCGCCGGCGCCACCAGCGATTTCCGGGGCCGCTATCCGGACGCGTTTCTTGCGTCCGAGCCCCAGCGCACGCTGAAGGCCTGGCATCTGGTGGGCGGACTTGATCCGCTCGATCCTTCCGAACTGACTGGACTCGAGCCTCAGGACGGGTATCCGGTGCTGTTGGAGGACTGGATTCGCACGGACGGGTTGACGTGTCTGAAGGTGAAACTGCGCGGCAACGACGTGCCTTGGGACTATCAGCGGCTGGTGCGGGTAGGCGAGATCGGGCGGGCTCAGGGCGTCGAATGGCTCAGCGCCGATTTCAACTGCACGGTCACCGACCCGGCCTACGTCAACGGTATCCTCGATCGTCTCCGTGCCGAGCATCCGCGTCTGGACCGCATGCTCCTCTATGTCGAGCAGCCTTTTCCCTATGACCTCGACCGGCATCGGATCGATGTCCGCGGCGTATCGGCGCGCAAGGCGCTGTTTCTCGATGAGAGCGCGCACGATTGGAAGCTGATCCGACTTGGCCGCGAACTGGGCTGGTCGGGGGTCGCGCTGAAGACCTGCAAGACTCAGACCGGCGCGGTGCTCAGCGCGTGCTGGGCCAAGGCACACGGCATGGCTCTGATGGTGCAGGATCTGAGCAATCCGATGCTGGCCCAGATCCCGCATCTGCTGCTGGCCGCGCACGTGGGCACCATCATGGGGGTCGAGACCAACGGCATGCAGTTCTATCCGGCGGCGTCCAATCCGGAAGCGCGCGTGCACCCGGGGGTTTACCGGCGCCGCCACGGGCGTGTCGACCTGAGCACGGTGCGCGGCCCCGGGTTCGGCTATCGCCTCGAGGAAATCCCGCGCGCAGTCGGGGCGCCGGTCGCGGCATTCGGGCGGTGACAGTCTGTCTGTGCTTCGTGTGAAGCTTCCCGAAGCCTGCTGCTCCAGACTCGCCGAAGGCGGGCCGTGCGCTCGGCGGGGGGCGGATGGGAACTGAAGTACTGACCGAGCGGTGTTTGATCGCCGTGCAAGTGCTGGAGACGCTCGAGCAGGCGAATGCTCGCCAGGGGATGGTGGCCCGCGGCCTGGGCCAGGCGCGAGCCGAATTCGTCCGCCTCGAATTCGCATTCCTGCGAGTAGGCGCTGGATAACAACTGAAGCGTGGTGTCCTTGACGAGGCCGCCCAGCGGAGTCGCGCGCCCGAGTCGGCTCGCCAGCGCCTTCATGAACGATTCCTGGAGGTAATGGTCGGTGGCATGCCCGCGGATGACGTGGGCCATTTCGTGACCGAGGACGAACGCGATCTCGTCTTCGTACCGTTGACAGAGATCCAAGAGGGACACGCTTATGAAGATGTATCCGCCGGGCAACGCGAGGGCCGAGGGCTCCGGCAGTTGGATTGCATCGATTCGAAAACGGATTTGCCGGTTCTTCAGCCGCGCGGCCAGCGCGTCTCCAATTCGACGCACGAGTTCGAAATCCGCGGCGGCGGCGGGCGCAGTGGACGACGCGCGGATCTTCAACGCCAGAGTGCCGCCCAGTTCCCGCTCGGCCTTCAGGCGATCCTCTTCAGAGCCGGCCAGGCTCTGCCAGGCCCACTTGGCTTTTTGGTAGGCCGGCATGCTCAAACGGCCCATCGCACGGCCCCAATTCTCGAACATGCTCCCCATGCAGTTTGTGTGTTGCAGGCGATCCGGGGCCGCACCAACGCGCCCGCGCATCGTCTTTGATACTGTTGAGCGTGAATCCCGGAATGGCAAGCGGACTCGTCAGCGTGTTGGCCAGCGGCAGAGGGATGCGGGCAGTAAGATCAGGACCCCGCCCTGGCCGCCCAGGAAGGGGAAGTTGTAGCTGCGCAGCGCCAGGACGAACAACTGCACCAGCCACGGGTTTTCGGGCAGGCGGAACGTTCCCGGGCGTTCGCCTTCCCAGATTCGGTTCGCCATTGCCATTTACCAGAAGGGTGCCGATCAACCAATGCGAATCCGGTTAGCTGAAAACGCGATCCGCGCCGCGTCCGCGCAAGGCGCCGTTCCTCGCCCGCCGGGTGCCTATTCGCTCGCGCGGGCCAGATGCCGGTCGAACCAGTCGGCGAACAGCCGGATGTCCCAAAGCATGCTCAACCAGCCATGCTTCTTGCCGGGGCGCACGATGAGTTCGACACGCGCCCCGGTTTCTCGGGCGCGGTCGCGAAACCACTCGGATTGTTCGGGCGGAGTGAGGGTATCGGCGCCTCCCTGCACGATGAGGACCGGGGGCATGTTGCTCGTGACGTGGTAGATGGGGGACATCGCGCGCCCGATCACCTTCCAGGCAGCCAGATTGGTCGACTGCGGCCCGAACGCCTTGACAAAGCTCTTGGGCGGTCCGCCGTCACCCGCGTTCTCCGTGGATTGGCCCAGGTTGAGCAGATCGGTGACCGGGAAGAAGATCGCGGCCGCCTGGACGGCGCTGCTGGCGCGATCCACGGGATCGGGCGCATCGGCGGGTCCGGGGCCGCCGCGCGTGGCCAGCATCAGACTCAAATGGCCGCCCGCACTGCCGCCGGTCACTCCGATGCGGTCTGGGTCGATCCCATACTCCTCCGCATGATGTCGGATGAACCGGACCGCCCGGCTCACGTCGTCGAAGATCTCCATGACCGTGGCATCCGGCTGAGACAGGTGGGTGACGGCAAAGACCGTGTAGCCGCGCCGCAGGAGCGGCGCCGCCATGAAAGGTCGAAACGCGTTCGTGCCCGATTTCCACCCTCCGCTCACCATCAAAGCGACACCCAATCCGTTGGGCCGCGCCGGCCGCGCCACGTCCATGACCAGGGGTTCCCCGTGCCGTTGTCCATAAACAATGCCATGGGTGCGCTCGTGCGAGGGGTGGAAGTACCACCAGAGTGCGGACGCCGTCGTGCCGGACAGGACGATGACCAGCACGATGACGCTCACGACCACATAAAAGACTGTGCGGCGCATGGACATGTCCGGAACGTGGCATGAAATCCGTCCGCCTCCAAGCTGGGAATTGAGGGCGAGCGTTCGGTTTCTCCGTTGACGATTCGCGGCGCGCACTCCAATTTCTGCCCGTTTGCGTCAGGATGAAGAAGACAGTCCTCTTTGTTTGCACAGGCAACGTGTGCCGCAGCCCGATGGCGGAAGGCCTCTTCCGCCATCAGACGCGTCATGGTGGCCGATACGAGGTCCTGTCGGCGGGGGTGGGGGCCATCGACGGCCAGCCTCCGAGCGCGCTTGCGATCGAGGTCATGCGCGAGCTTGGGATTGACATTTCAGGGCAGCGCAGCCGGGCGCTGACGTCCGAGTTGGCGCAGCGGGCCGATTACATCTTCGTGATGACTCACGGGCATCTGGATACCGTGAGCCTGCTCCACCCGCATGCGGTGGAGAAGACGTTTCTGTTGCGGGAATTCGACGAGACGCTTGCGGTGTACGAGAAGGACATTCCGGATCCGATTGGCGAGGGTCTTTCCGTCTACCGGGACTGTCGGGATCATATCGAGCAAGGGCTGCATTCCCTGCTGGCTTTCATCGAACAAACCGCGGGAGGCGGCGATTCCCCTCCCATTTCACACCGTCCTATGACCATCACTGTCGGCGCCGACCACGCGGGGTATGCACTGAAAGAACTTCTTAAACAGCACCTGGCCCTTCACGGGTACGAGGTCAACGACGTCGGCGCACATTCGGCGGAATCGACCGACTATCCGGACTACGCGCAGGCGGTAGCCAGGCAGGTGGTTTCCGGGCAATCGACCTTCGGATTGTTGGTCTGCGCGTCGGGTGTGGGGATGAGCATTGCGGCCAACAAGGTGCCGGGAATCCGCGCCGCGGTGGCGCGGGACGATGTGATGGCGGCCCTGGTGCGGCAGCACAACGACGCCAACGTTCTCTGCCTGGGCGCCCGCTTTGTCAACGAGGAGCAGGCGCGGCGGATTCTGACGGCGTTTTTGGGCGCCAAATTCGAGGGGGGTCGGCATCAACGCCGGGTAAGCAAGCTCGAGGCGGGTGAGTCGCGCGCCGCGCGCCTGGCCCGGCAGGATGCGGCGGTTCACGCGGCGATTCGGCGTGAAGTGCTGCGTCAGCAGGAGAACATCGAGTTGATCGCCAGCGAGAACTTCGCCAGCCCGGCTATCCTCGAGGCCCAGGGGTCGGTTATGACCAACAAGTACGCCGAGGGTTACCCCAGGAAGCGCTGGTACGGCGGATGCGAGAATGTGGATGTGGTCGAGCAGTTGGCCATCGATCGCGCCCGGGAACTCTTCGGCGCCGAGCACGCGAACGTGCAGCCTCACTCGGGCAGCGGGGCCAATATGGCGGTCTACTTCGCCTTCCTCAAGCCCGGCGACAAGATGCTGACGATGGATTTGAGTCACGGAGGGCATCTCACCCACGGCAATCGAGCCAATTTCTCGGGTCGCTTTTTCGAGATCGTTCACTACGGGGTGCGCAAGGACGACGAGCGGATCGATTACGATCAACTGGCCGGGCTGGCGCGAGAGCACCATCCGAAAATGATCACGGTCGGCGCCAGCGCTTATCCCCGGACGATCGATTTTGCCAGGATGGGCGAGATTGCGCGCGAGGTGGGCGCGCTGCTGCTCGCGGACATTGCGCATATTGCGGGCCTGGTTGCGACCGGACTGCACCCGAGCCCGGTGCCGCATGCGGATTTCGTGACGACCACCACGCACAAGACGATGCGGGGGCCGCGCGGCGGGCTGATCCTGTGCCGTGGCCAGTACGCCAAGGAGATCGATTCGCAGGTGTTTCCGGGCATTCAGGGCGGCCCCTTGATGCACGTGATTGCCGCCAAGGCAGTCTGCCTGCACGAGGCGTCGCGGCCCGAGTTCAAGGCGTACCAGGAGCGCGTGGTCCGCAACGCGGCCGCGCTGGCGGCCGGCCTGCGGCGCAACGGATTTCGGCTGGTGAGCGGCGGCACCGACAACCACCTGGCGTTGATCGACGTGGGCGCGCGCGGGATGACCGGCAAGGAGTGCCAGATGGCTCTCGATGAAGCCGGCATCACCGTCAACAAAAATACCATCCCCTTCGAAACTCGGTCTCCATTCCAGGCCAGCGGCATCCGGGTGGGCTCGCCGGCGGTCACGACGCGCGGAATGGCCGAAGCCGAAATGGCCGCGATCGCCGATATGATCAGCGAGGTGCTGATGGACATCAAAAACCTTGACGTCGCCCACCAAGTGCGTAATCGTGTCCACGAATTGACCGCGAAATTCCCCTTGCCATACTAGAGTCTGGAACTCACTGGAACTCAGTCGGCTAAGGCTGGTCAAACCGTATTTACCCTCAGCTCGAAACGCTGGGACCGCCCTTTCCGGAACGGCGACACGTTCTCCCCGTTGACGGTGAAGGTCCGGGTTCACGATCAATGGACTGTCAACTCATTGCCAACTGATTAGATTATGCCACGCCCAAAGAAGTCCGAACGGCCTCGCCCCAAACCGATGCGTCGCGGCAAAACGACCGCCGCTTCGAAGTCGAATGCCCCCGAGCTCGCGCTGGAGACACCGTCTGCGCCGCCCGACCGAATGACTGACGACGCCATACGCGATGGAATGCGACCCGAGCCGACCGAGGAATCGGCCCCGGCGGCGCCCTCGGCAGTTGCGCCCGAGACGGCCGGCGAATCGCCGGTCGAAGCCGCACCTGCGCGGCCAGCGCCTTCCGCCCGCCCCGCCTTGCCGAGCGGGACGACGATCAACATCGCCAAGCTGCAGTCGATGTCGATGGGCGAACTGACGCACATGGCCAAGGAATGGGGCATCGAGAACTTCGGCACGATGAAGAAGCACGAAGTCATCTTCGAGATTCTCAAGAAGAACGCCGAACGCAACGGCGTCCTCTTCGCAGAAGGCGTGCTCGAAATCTTGAGCGAGGGTTTCGGATTCCTCCGCTCCCAGTCGTTCAATTACCTGCCGTGCCCGGAAGACGTCTACGTTTCCCCATCCCAAATCCGCCGCTTCGATCTCCAGACAGGCGATATCGTGGCCGGCCAGATCCGGCCGCCCAAGGAGAAGGAGAAGTTCTTCGCGCTCCTCAAGGTCGAGGCCGTGGCCCACGAGGATCCCGACAGCGCGAAGGAGAAGACGCACTTCGACAACCTGACCCCGCTCTTCCCGAACAAGCGGGTAATTCTCGAAACGACCTCTGACGAGCTCTCGACGCGCGTCGTCGACCTGGTCTGTCCCATTGGCAAGGGCACCCGTGGCCTGATCGTGGCGCCGCCGCGCACGGGCAAGACCGTTTTGATGCAGAAGCTGGCCAACGCCATCCTCAAGAATAATCCCGAGATCTACCTCATCATCCTGTTGATCGACGAGCGGCCCGAGGAGGTCACCGACATGGAGCGGACCTGCAAAGGCGCCGAGGTGATCAGTTCCACGTTCGATGAGCCCCCCGAGCGCCATGTGCAGGTGGCCGAGATGGTCATCGAGAAGGCCCGCCGCATGACCGAGCACAAAAAGGATGTCGTCATCCTGCTCGATTCGATCACTCGCCTGGCCCGCGCTTACAACACCGTCCAACCCCACTCGGGCAAGATACTCTCCGGGGGCGTCGACGCCAACGCCCTCCACAAACCCAAACGGTTCTTCGGCGCCGCACGCAACATCGAGGAAGGCGGGTCCCTGACCATCATGGCCACCGCCCTGGTCGACACCGGGTCGCGCATGGACGAGGTCATCTTCGAGGAGTTCAAGGGCACCGGCAATATGGAGGTGCATCTCGACCGGGCTCTCGTCGACCGTCGCATCTTCCCGTCGATCAACATCGAGCGGTCGGGCACCCGCAAGGAGGAATTGCTCTATCACCCCGATGAACTCTCGCGCATTGTGCTTCTGCGCCGCGCCTTGACCGGCGTTCCGCCCGTCGAGGCGATGGAACTGCTCCTTGGCAAGCTCAAGAAGACCCAGAGCAACATCATGTTCCTCCTCTCGATGGCGAACGTGAGTTGACCCCGCTCTCCGAGGATGGTCTTCCGTGCCCCATCTCCATGAACCGCCTGCGCAAGCCGTTGATAATTAACAAAAGGGGCAACCCGAACGTCCAACGCGCAACGTTCAACATCCAACTTTTAACGAACCGCTTCGTTGAACGTTGAGCGTTGGAAGTTGGGCGTTGAACGTTCCCCGGTTCATGGGTCCAATGCGCACTCAACCGTTGAATGTCAAAACTCCTATGAACTCCAGACACTCAGGATGCGGTCTTCCGCCAATGCGATGGGGCGGCCTGCGCGCGGCCTTGTTCCTCACAGCGCTTCTTTTCGGCGCCGGTTCGATGTGGAGCGTCGCGGACCCGGCTGCCCCGGCCGGCAGACTCGATAGCCGCGCGCTCGAATTCCGGCTGGCGCCTTCCGGCGCCTACGAAATCCTCGATCGTCGCGGCCAGGTCACCTGGCGGTCGAATCCGGTTCACGACCGGTTTGGTCTCGTGACATGCGCGGCCAACGGCGAACAGCGAACGGTCGATCTTGCGCAGCCGGAGGTTGTTCGAGCCGGATCGACCTTGCGCGCCGTGTTTCGCCCGGTGCCGGATCAGGCCGATGCTACTCTGACGGTTTCTATCTCCCTGGTGGATGGCGGATCGGCGCTCGGTTTCAGTTACTCGGCCGACCCGCGGCTTGGCATCGAGAGCGTACGGTTGCTCGATGATGCGTTCGGGGTGAGCGAGCACGAGGGGGGGCACATGCTCGTTCCGGTGCGCGAGGGTCTTCTGATTCCGTCCGACACTGGACTGGCGTTCACCCAGAACTTTGACACCTACGCGTATGAAGGGTGCCATCTGACAATGCTGGGCGTGGGGAAGCGCGGGGCAATGGTCCTGGTGGATTGGGAAGATCCGTACGTGGCGGCCGAGGTGAAGAGCGTGCTGCCGAGCGAGAATCCCGCTCTGAACACCCAGACGCTTTTCGCCTCCCTTGTCCTGCGGCAAAGCGCCCAGTCGTTCCGCGTCCGGTTTCTTGGCGCGGCCGATCATGTGGCGCTGGCCAGGGCCTATCAACAGGTCGCGCGGGAGCGCGGCTGGGTCGTTCCCTGGGCGGAGAAGCTCAAGCGGCATCCAGAACGCGCGCGCCTCTTCGGCGCCATCAACTTCAAGTTATGGAGCGCGTTGGACCGGCAGATGGACGAAGCCAGCACGCGGGAGGAGCGGTCGCATGTGAACTGGACCTTTGCCGAGGCGGGTGCGGTGGCCGCCCATCTCAAGCACGATCTCGAACTCGAGCGGGTGCTTTTCCTCATGGGCGGCTGGATTCATCGCGGCTATGACAACCAGCATCCGGACATTCTGCCCGCGGCCCCGGAATGCGGGGGGAATGACGGGCTGGCCGAATGCGCCCGGCGTGTCCGGGAGCTTGGCTACCTGTTCGGCCTGCACGACAACTACCAGGACATGTACCGCGATGCGCCTTCGTGGAATGAGGACTATCTGATGCGAAACGCCGACGGAACCGTCGTCCGGGGCGGGCGTTGGGCGGGCGGACGCGCCTACCTGACCTGCTCGCAGAAGGCGATCGAGCTGGCCCGGCGAGATCAGAATCTGCCGGCAGTCAAGCGCCTGACCTGCGCCGACGTGTACTTCATCGACACCACCTATGCGGCCGGTCTGTTCGAGTGCCACGATCCGAGGCATCCGCTGAAACGCGGAGATGACCTTCGGTGGAAACAGGAGATCTCGGACTACGCGCGCGGCCTCTTCGGCATTTTCGGCAGCGAATGCGGGCGCGAGTGGGCTCTGCCGCACAGCGATTTCTTCGAAGGCCTGACGGGTGTCAGCGGCGGGTATTATCACAACGCAGATCTCCTCAAGAAGACCGGCGGACGCGTCGTTCCGCTGTTCGAGCTTGTCTACCGCGACGGGATCGCACTCTACGGCAAGTACGGCTACGACATCCGGCGCGCCGGAGAGTATGTGCTCCATCACGTGGCGATCGGCCGCCCGCTCAATCACCACAACGTGCCACCGCACCTCTACTGGCAGAATTGGACCCCACCCGCCAACGAACTGGCTGTCGAGCCGTGCCGTCCGGAACTCGAAGAACTCGACGAGATCGAGCCGCGCGCGGTGCGACTCAGCTACCAATGGATCGTGCGCGAGACGCCCAAGCGCGATTGGCGGGTCTTTGTCCACTTCACCGATTCCGACGGCAAGCAGTACCAGGAAAACGATCATGCGCCGCGCGTGCCGACCTCGAAGTGGCTGCCTGGACGGATCGAGTCCGCCGCGTTCACCATCCGGCTTTCCGAGCGGCTGCGCGGTGCCCTCGATGTGAGGGTCGGGCTCTGGGATCCGGCCACGGGCGAGCGCGCCCGGTTGCACGGGAGCCACGACGGCTCGCACCGGTACGTGGTTGGGCGGCTTTGGCTGGGGGAGGAGCGCGTCGAGTTGCTGCCGCCGGTTTACCGCGCCTCGGACGCCGATGCCGAGGCTTTCGTGCGCGGCGACAACGGGTGGACGGCCGGCCTGCATCCATTCGACCGGTTCGTGAAAAACACCTATAAGATCCTCTCTCCGCTCAACGCATTGACCTCGCGCGCCCCGATGACCGGTCACGCCTTCCTCACGCAAGACGGCCTGGTGCAGCGCAGCGTGTTCGGCCAGGGCCGCACTGCGGTGACGGTGATCGCCAATTTTGGCGCCGCCGAGTTCGCCGCCGAGTCGGAGCTGGGTGGCAAGGTGCGGCTGCCCCGTTACGGGTTCCTGGTCGAGTCGCGCGACTTCATCACATTCCACGCCTTGAGTTGGAATGGGATCGACTACGACGGGCCGGTCCTGTTCACAATGCGGGGCGAATCCGGGCGCGCGCTGGCCAGGGCGCCGGGCGTGCGCGTTTACCACGGCTTTGGCGACTCGCGCCTGCGGTGGCGCGACACGCTCTTCGAGATTGAAAAGGAGCGCGTGGTCGGTAACCTAGGCCGCGACTAGATTTGTTATGCGCGCACATTCGTTCGCCTGGTGGTCTGCTCTCGTGTATGCGGGTCTCTGTTGGATGTCTCCAACACCGATGGCCGCCGAGCAGGTCCGGCTTCTCGTTGTCCACGGCGGACACGAGTTCGAGACCAACCAGTTTCTCCAGGTTTTCCGAGACAACACGAATGTGACATTCGAGGTGGCCCAGCATCCGGCGGCGCACGCCCGCTGGCAGGCCGAGCCGGCCAAAGAGTGGGATGTGCTGGTTCTGTACGACTTCTGGCAGGAGATCGGCGACGAGGCCAAGGCCGACCTCGTCGCCCGGCTCAAGGAAGGCAAGGGCCTGGTCGTCCTGCACCATGCCTTGGCCAATTACCAGAAGTGGCCGGAGTTTGAACGGATCGTCGGCGGCAAGTTTTACCTCGAGAAGCAGACCGTAAACAACGTCGAGAAGCCCCAGTCCACCTACAAACACGACGTCGAGTTCACGGTGCGGATTGCCAACAACCAGCATCCGGTGACCCAGGGACTGACGAATTTCGTGATCCACGACGAAGTGTACGGGGGGTTCGATGTCAGTTCGCAGACGCACGCCCTGCTCACCACCGAGGAGCCGGCCAGCGGCAAGACCATCGCCTGGGCCAAGACCTACGAGGCGGCGCGGGTCGTCTACATTCAACTGGGACACGACCACCTTGCATACGAGAACCCGAGTTTCCGCCGGTTGGTCGCCAACGCCATCAGGTGGGTCGCCAAACGGGACTGACACATGGACCCGGAGCCGGCCTCTCCCGCGTTCGTCAAGATCATCGCCTGCGAGATCGCTTTTCGCGAAATCTGCCACCTCGCCGCCCGCACGCCGAACGTCGTCGACCTCGAGTTTCTGACGCAGGGGCTGCATGACACGCCCGCGGCCGGCTGCGCCGAACTCCAGCGGCGGATCGATGCCGTCCCGGACGGCAAGTACGACGCCATCCTCATCGGCTACGGCCTATGCAGCAGCATCCTCAACGGACTCCGCGCCGGCCCAACGCCGCTCGTCATCCCGCGCGCTCACGATTGCATCACATTCTTCCTGGGATCGAAGGAGCATTACCAGCAGTGTTTCACCGAACGTCCCGGGACGTATTACTACACCTCCGGCTGGATCGAATGTCGCAAGCGGCGCGGCAATGCGGTCCAGGCGGGTTTCAGCGGCTTCATGCCGGCCGGCGCCGCGGCTGCCCGCCAAAACGACTTCGATGTGTGGGCGAAGAAGTACGGCGAGGAACAGGCGCGGTACTTGATGGACGTCATGGCCGGATGGGCGGCCCACTACACGCACGGCGTGCTGATCGACTTCGACTTCACCAGGCCCCTCGCGCTCGAGTCGCAGGTGCGGCAGGTGTGCGACGAGCGCGGCTGGAAATTCGAGGCATTGCCCGGCGATCTCCGCCTGCTCGAACGCTGGATCAACGGCCCGTGGACGGACTCGGAGTTCCTCGTCGTTCCGCCCGGCCGCCAGGTCGTGCCCTGCGCCGACGACCGGATCGTGACCCTCGCTCCGTGAGCGGCCGGTTTTGAGGTTGAAAGGGGGGGCGCTCCGCCCTCATAAGGACAGGCGTGAAGTGCTTTGTGACCGGCGCGTCCGGGTTCGTTGGCGCGAATCTGGCGCATGAGTTGGCGGCTCAGGGCCATTCGTTGCGGCTGTTGCTGCGTCCAGGCGCCGATCTGCGCGGACTCGAACGGATTGCATATGAGCGGATCGCGGGCGACCTGCTCGATCGGGCGGCGCTCGAACACGGGCTGCGCGGCTGTGACTGGTGCTTCCACGTGGCGGCATGCTATGCGCTCTGGCTCCCCGACTATCGCCCGCTGTTTGCCGCAAATGTCGAGGGCACGCGCAATGTGCTCGAAGCCGCAGGCGGGGCCGGTTGTTCCCGCATCGTCTACACCAGCACGGTGGGCTGTATCGGACTCCCCCGCGCGGTCGGCTCGAGTCTGACCCCGAGCGACGAGACCGCCCAGGCCACCCGCGCCCAGATGACCAATCCCTACAAGGAATCCAAATGGGAGGCGGAGGCCGTCGCGCACGACCTGGCGGCGCGGGGCCTGCCGATCGTGATCGTGAACCCGACCGCGCCGGTCGGCCCCCGCGACGTCAAGCCTACCCCCACCGGCAAGGTGATTGTCGACTTTCTCAACGGACGCATGCCGGCCTATCTCGATACCGGACTCAACTGGGTCCACGTGCGCGACGTGGCTCGAGGCCACGTGCTCGCCGCCGAGATGGGACGGATCGGCGAACGCTATATCCTCGGCCATGCCGCCGGGAATTGGACAATGAAGAAGGCCCTCGACACGTTGGCCGAGATCACCGGGCGGCCCGCGCCGCGCTGGCGCATCCCCTACGGTTTGGCGGCGGCATTCGCTCACCTCGATGAACTCAAGTCGCGCGTGACCGGCAGTCCGCCGCGCGCCCCCTTGGCCGGGGTGCGCATGGCGCGGCACAAGATGTTCTTCAATCCGGCCAAGGCCGTCCGCGAGTTGGGAATGCCTCAAACGCCGCCGTCACAGGCCCTGTCGGACGCGGTGCAATGGTTCGAGCAAAACGGGTACGTCAATGCTGTTCGCGCCCGGACTCTGAAGTTGGCCGTGTGACTGGAGAGGTGCGACTGCCGCTTCGTTCGCGTGGAGTAGCGCGAAACGCGGCTGGGAGACTTGTGCAGTTGCTGCGTCTCTGTCCCTTCACCAGAGCTCAATGCGGTGTGATGTCAGCAACCGCCACCACCCGTGTTCCCATGAGTTACCGCATTCACTGAGCAGCCCGATGTCAGTTGCCATGGTTCCTGAACCGCCCGTCGATGCCCAGTTCCTTCAGGGCGCCGTTCAACTGGGTGACGGCCTGGGCTTCCTTGATCTTGGCTCGCACCATTGGTTCAGAGAGATCGGCCAATCGGCCTGAATGCCGACGATTTGCAGCCAACTCTCGAAAGATGGTCAACCTTGAATCGGCAGTCTGTTTGTTCCCTCCGGCAATTTTTCGCGACTAAGGGCTTTTCGAGCGCGGGCGCCCTTGCTAGGGTGCCGTCCTTATGGCACTGCACGAACCATCTGTCTCGACCTCCATGCGCACTTCCCCCTCCTCGAAACCCGTCGCCGCCCCCGGCCCGGCGGGCCTTACACGCCGCCAATTCGTGAGGCGCGCCGCCATCGCGGGCGGCGTGTTCGCGGCTCCCCTGCTCATTCCGTCGTCGGCACTCGGGCGGGATGGCGCGGTGCCCCCGAGCGAACGCATCATTCTGGGCGGCATCGGCATTGGGGGGCGCGGTTCGGGCGTGCTCAACTGGATGCTGCCCGAGCCCGATGTGCGGTTCGTGGCGGTCTGCGACCCGCAGAAGCAGCGGCGCGAGGCGACCAAGCGGATGGTCGACAACACGTATGGCAACACGGACTGCAAGGTGTACTCGAATCTGCGCGAGTTTCTTGCCGAGCGGACGGATATTGACGCGGTGCTGAGCACCACGGGCGATCGTTGGCACGCGCTGGCCGCCGTCTGGGCTATGCGGGCGGGCAAGGACATCTACTCGGAAAAGCCCTCCTCGATGACGATTGCGGAGGGGCAGGCCGTGGTCGAGACCGCGCGCCGTTACGGACGGGTTTATCAGACTGGCACCCAGCGTCTGAGCGAGGCGAACTTCGTCTTTGCAATCGAGTTGGCCCGCAGCGGGCGCTTGGGCAAGGTGCACACGACGTACGCGCACATCGCGCCCTGGGATGCGGCGGAGATGCGTCACGACTGGCTGCCCGGGCAACCGGAGCCGTCCAAAGACGAAGTGGACTGGGATCAATGGCTGGGGCCGTGTCCGTGGCGCCCGTACAATCCCGAGTACACCCGGGGGGGCTGGCGCGGGCACTACGATTTCCACACCAGTTGCATCGGCGAATGGGGCGCCCATACCTTCGTCCAGGCCCAGGCCGGAATCGACATGCTCGACACATCGCCGGTCGAATACGAATACGTCAACAACGTCTCCGGCGACGGCATGGTCACCCACTTCGCCAACGGCGTGAAATTGGTCCTGTCGCGCGGCGACAAGTATTGGCATGGCTCGTGCGGGATGCGTTTTGACGGGCCTGAAGGGTGGGTGTCGGTCGCCGACGGGTATTCGCGGCCCGAGGTGTCGCATCCGAGCCTGCTCGCCGATTTCAACAAGGTCGTGCAGGACTACATGGCGCGGACGCAGCGGCCGATGAGCCACGTTCGCGACTTTTTCAATTGCGTCAAGTCGCGGCGGCTCACTGTGGCTCACCCGGTGGTGATGCACCGGGGCATGTCGACCGTCCATGCCGCGAACATCTGCATGTGGCTCAAGCGCAACATGAAGTTCGATCCCGTCAAGGAGGAGTTCGTCGGGGATGCGGAAGCGAACCGATTGCGCTCGAGGGCCATGCGCGCACCTTACACTGTCTGAATCTCTCCGACCATCTGAAGCGACACGAAAGATACACGATTATGTCCACTCTCTCATGCAAAACCCTCCTGGCAGTTGCGGCGCTTGCCCTCGGCACGACGTTCGCCCGCGGCCAGCAACCGTCCCCGCTGGTCACGCAAACGGCCGACAAGTCGATTGCGGTGCTCCAGTCCCCCAGTTCGACCGTTAAGGAGAAGACCGATGCCTGCCGCCAATTGGCGGTGACCGGCGACGCCGCCGCCGTGCCGGCCCTGGTGGCGCTCCTGCCGGATGAAACGCTCAATCACATGGCCCGGTACGCCCTCGAAACCATTCCTGACCGCGCCGTCGACGACGCCCTGCGCGGCGCGCTCGACCGACTGAGCGGACGCCAACTCGTCGGCGTCATCGACAGCATCGGCGTGCGGCGCGACGCGAAGTCGATTGGAGCCTTGACGCCGCGACTGCGCGCGACGGATCCCGATGTCGCGCAGGCCGCCGCCCGGGCCCTGGGCAGCATTGGCACCGTCGAGGCAGCCCAGGCCATCGAGGCCGCACTGGGGGCCGCGTCCGCGGAGAACCAGATCGCCTTTTGCGAGGGCCTGTTCCGGTCGGCCGAGACCCTCGCCGCCAAGGGCGACAACGCCCAGGCCCTGCGCCTGTACAACCGCCTGCGCGCGCTTCCGAGCGCTTCGCATCAGGTTCGAGCGGGCGCATGGCGCGGTGCGATCCTGACCCACGGCCTGACGGGTCTTCCTCTCCTCGAAGAGGCCTGGCAAAGCCCGGATCACATCCTCACCGCCGCTGCCGCCCGGGCCGCGATGGAGATGCGCGGGCCCGAGGTCACGCGTGCCCTGATCTCGCTGGCCAATGCGCTGAACGGCGACAAGCGAATCCTCGCCCTGCAGGTCTTGAGCAAACGCGGCGATCCGGCCGGATTGCCCGCGCTGATTGCGGCCGTCCAGAGCAACGAGAAACCCGTTCGCCTCGCGGCCATTCGCGCCATGCCCGAGCTTGGTCAGGCTGCGGCGCTGAATCCGCTGAGCCTATTGCTCGGCGATGCCGATGCGGAGATTGTCAAGACGGCCCAGGAAGCCCTCGCGGCGCTGCCCGGCGACGCCGTGGACAGCGCAGTCGTCGGAATGCTGTCCAGTTCGCGCGCGTCGGAGCGGTTGACTGCGATCGATCTGATCGGACGCCGCCGCATGGAGGCGTGCGTGCCGGCCCTGTTGCAGGCCGCGACCGACACTGATGCCTCGGTGCGTCCGGCGGCCTTGAAACGCCTTGGAGAACTGAGCAGTCCGGCCCAGTTGCCTCATCTGCTCGATTTGCTCCTCAAGGCCGACGCTGCCACGGATCGCGATGCCGCCGAACAGGCCGTGAGCGCCGTGTGCGCGCGCGCCGAGGCGCCGGCCGCGTGTGTGAACCAGGTCACGGAACGACTGGCCTCGGCTCAGCCCGACGCCAAAGGCGCCCTGCTGCGCGTTCTGACCGGTGTGGGTGGAGCTGACGCTCTCGCGGCGGTTCGGGCCGCGGTGGACGATCCCAATGCCGGAGTGCGCGCCTCCGCGATCCGGGCGCTGGGTTCATGGAAGACCGAGGATGTCGTCCCCGAATTGCTCGCCCTGGCCCGCTCCTCCGCCAACCCGACCGAGAGGCTTCTCGCCTTGCGGGGCTACTTCGGGTGGGCATCCAACGCCGAATTGCCCGCCGAGCGCCGTCTGGCTTTGTGCCAGCAGGCCGCGGGCGTTGTCCAGCAGGCCGAGGAGAAGAAGCTGCTCTTGGGCGCGCTGGGGAGCATTAAGACGTCCGGCGCTTTCGCTGCGGCCGTGCCTTATCTCGACGATGCGGCGGTGCGGGCGGAAGCCGGCACGGCGGTGATCCTCATCGGCGAGGAGTTGCTCAAGGGGCGTGAGGCGTCCGAGGTGGCGTCGAAGCTGGTGGCGCCGCTGCAAAAGGCCGCGCAATCCATCTCGAATCCCGATCTGGCGCGCAAGGCCAACGCTCTGGCCGAGCAGGCGCAGAAAAAGACGGCGCAGTAGGGGCTCTCAGTCATTGATGACGCATGTCGAGCGCTTTCTGGCGGTGATGAGTTTCCAGGCGGTGGACCGCCTGCCGCGCTGGGAATGGGCCATGTGGTGGGACCAGACCATCGCGCGCTGGCATCGGGAAGGCCTGCCTGCAAATCTCCACTTCAGCCAGGTCTTCGACATCGCCGCGCACTTCGGCCTCGATCCGTACCAGCAGTTCTGGTTCAGCACGACCGACCCGACGATCGCCGCCACGCAACACCACGTCGAGGGTGTGGTGGCCACGATGGACGACTACCTTCGGATTCGGCCCAGGCTCTTCCCATCGCATGCGGCGGCGATGCGGAGTCTGGGGCCGTGGGCGGATCGGCAGCGCCGGGGCGAAGCGGTTGTGTGGGCGACGTTCGAGGGTTTCTTCTGGTTTTCGCGCACGCTCATGGGATTCAGTCCCCTGATGCTGGCGTTCTACGACCAGCCGGAGTTGATTCATGCCATCAACCGCGATCTGCTCGCCTTCAACCTGGATATGTTGGATCGGATGACGCGGCTCTGCGTGCCGACGTTCATGACGGTGGCCGAGGACCTCTCGTACAACCACGGGCCGATGATCTCGAAGGCAATGTTCGACGCCTTTGTGGCGCCCTATTACCGCAAGCTGATTCCGCGTCTGCTCGAGCGAGGCATCCTGGTGTTTGTGGATACCGACGGCGATGTCACCCGCGTCGTGCCCTGGCTGCAAGAGTTGGGGATTGCCGGCGTGCTCCCGCTCGAACGCCAGGCCGGCGTGGATGGAATGCAATTGCGCCGCCAGTTCCCCCGATTCCGGTTCGTCGGCCATTTCGACAAAATGACTATGACGCGCGGCGAGGCTGCCATGCGAGCCGAGTTCGAACGGTTGCGCCCGCTCATGGCGTCCGGCGGCTTCATCCCGAGCGTCGACCATCAGACCCCGCCAGGCGTGTCCTTGGACCAGTACCGGCTCTACCTGCGTTTGCTCGACGAGCACACGGCGCTCTGAGCCGGCCCCGGGTCAGCCGTTCCACGCCAGGGCCCGATCAACGCGCTCGAAGACCTTGTCGCGTCCGAGGACTTCGAGCAGATGATACAGGCTCGGTCCGACGGTCTTGCCGGTGCAGGCCAGGCGGGCGGGATGTACCAGGGCGCCGACCTTGACGCCGAGTTGCCCGGCGAGGTTCTTAAGACACGCCTCGAGGTGCAGCGCCGTGAACTCGGGCAGCGCGCCAAACGCATTCCGAAGCCTGCGCAGGCGGTCGCGGCCTTCAGCGGTGAAACCCTTGGCCGCGGCCTCAGTGTCCCACGAGATTTCGTCCGTGAAGTAGAAGCCGGCGTAACCGCCCAGCTCGGCGAAGGTCTTGAGTTTTCCATGGCAGGTGTCGAGCGCGGCCTTGACGTAGGACAAGGGGAACCGATTGGTGTCGATGCCCGCCTTGGCCAGGGCATGGACGCAGAGCTCGTAAAAGCGGTCGGGATTCATGGCGCGCATGTACTCGGCATTCATCCACTGGAGCTTGGCCATGTCGAAGCGCGCGTTGTGCCGCAGAATCTGCGAGAGATCGAATCGGTCGATGATCTCCCGGACGGGGAGGATCTCGCGGTTGTCCTTCGGAGACCAGCCCAGGAGACAGAGGTAATTGACCACGGCCTCCGGCGTGTAGCCTTCCTCGAGATACGTCGAGAGCGATGCGCCCTGATCGCGCTTGCTCATCTTGGAGCCGTCGGGATTGAGGATGAGCGGGATGTGGGCGTAGACGGGAGGCGCCACCCCGAAGGCCCGGAACAGCGCGATGTGTTTCGGGGTGTTCGACAGGTGATCCTCGCCCCGAATGACATGCGTGATTCCCATTTCAAGGTCGTCAATCACGTTGACCAGATGAAACACGGGCTGTCCGTCGGACCGGACGATCACGAAATCGGGATCGCGCGCCTCGCGGTCGGTGAGTTCGCGACGCACCTCCCCAACGATCAGGTCCGGCACGACGATCGGCTCGCGGGGCATGCGGAAGCGCACCGCGCCCTCGTGCTCGTAGGCCATGTCCCGCGCAAGCAGCGCCTCGACCCGCAGCCGGTAGTTCTCCTGCCGCTGCGATTGATAGTACGGGCCGCGGTCGCCTTTGTAGGGCCCGGTCGCGTCGCTGGTCAGCGGACCTTCGTCCCAATTCACCCCCAGCCAGCGGAGCCCGTGGAGAATGACGTCCACCGCCGCCTGTGTGTTACGCGCCGTGTCCGTGTCCTCGATGCGGAGAATCAGATGCCCCCCGACGTGGCGGGCGTAGAGCCAGTTGAACAGCGCTGTGCGCGCGCCACCGATGTGGAGAAACCCCGTCGGGCTGGGGGCGAATCGGACACGAATGCTCATGGATGAATCAGTCTATGATTGCGGTCAAAATGACAAAGCTACTTCGCCAGTTTCTTCACCACCTCGGCCAATCCGCCCGCGACCGGCTCGATCTCGATCGTGCGTTTCGAGCGGGAGCCGGGGACCGGGCGTGGCGAGGCAGTCAGGGGCGCCTCGGGCGGACGCTCGTCTTGCGCGGGTGCGGCGGGGGGCAGAGGTGAGGGAATCATCGCCGGCTCGGCGTCCGCATCGGCGGTCTCGGCCGTGTTCACCAGGGACCAGTCCTTGCGTTTGTCGAGCCAGCGCTGATAGCGATCGAACGTCCACATGCCGTGGTCGGCGCCAGTCTCGATCATGGGGAAGATTTTGAAGAACTCGCCCTGGCGGATGAAGTTCTTGACTGCATGTGTGGCGACCAGGATCTCACATTCGGGAATCCGCAGCTTGAGATCGGGCCGGTAGCGCAGGCGCTGGCAGACGACGGCCTGGAGGCAATCGGCCAGAGCGGCGCGCACGCTTCCCTGGCTCTCGGGCGCGAAAGCGGAGACGATGCGTTGCAGGGCCTCGGCCGCGGTCGAGGAGTGCATAGTGGCGAAGACGAGGTGGCCGGTTTCCGAGGAATTGAGTGTGAGCCGCATCGTGGCGGGTTCGCGCATCTCACCGACCATCAGAACATCGGGGTCTTCCCGCAACGAGTCGAGCAGGGCCTGCTCAAACGAGGGCGTGTCCCGCCCCACCTCGCGTTGGCGGATGAAGGAACGGCGCGGTCTGAACGTGTATTCGATCGGGCTCTCGACGGTCACGATGTGACGCGCCTCGGCCAGGTTGATCTCCTGGATGAAGGCGGCGAGGGTCGTCGATTTGCCGCATCCGGTCGGCCCGCAGACCAGGACCAGGCCGTGTTGGAGGCGGGCGAACTTCTCGAGATCGGGATGGAGATTGAGGCGTTCGAGCGTGGCGGCGAACGAGGCCAGCAGACGGATGGCAAAGCCGACCCCGCGCGTGCTGTTCATGACATTGATGCGGCAACGCGCGCCCCCAATGGGCCGGGACATGTCGAAGGAACGCCGTTCGAGAAAGGCGGGCCAATGGGCCTCGCCGATGAGTTCGTGCGCGGCCTCCATGAGGTCCTTGGCGGGCACCGGATCGTCCTGCACCTTGAGGACGCCATTGATCCGGAAGGCGGGAGGCAGGCCCGGTTCGAGATGCAGGTCGCTGGCGCCCTGCGCCTTGGCTATGGCGATCAGGTTTTCGAGAATCATACCATGTCTTGTCAGCAAGGCCTAACTCAGACCAATCCAATCCTTAACTCCATAGGCCAGCCCCACCGTTCCCCCACCCTCCTCCACGGCGCCTCGCTCCGCGAAATCCTCGACCCCTCAACGGAGCAAACAAACGAGACTTGTTTACAGCGCTTTTCACCGATCAAGGATTCTGAAGGATGGCCCATCGCCGGGGCGAGCCTAAAATGCGGTTCGGGCGCGGAGGCGCACGGTTATTTCATTTAAATTCCTGAAGGGTTGCTGTTGTTGAGGTTGGAAATAGCGCTTATCAATTGGCGTGGTTTGGTGCGTTGTAGGCGTGCGATGATCTCGACAAACCACTGTCAAATTAGGAACCTGTCACTTTCTCTATCCCACGACATTCACCTTCATCTCTCGCAGCTTCTCCTTCTCCAGCGGCCCTAAAAGCCTCTGCCCGCCCACCACACGCGACATGCAGTGATACACCGCCCCACGCCCGCTGATCTTGATCCGCGCCATCCGCATAGGAGACCTTTCGTTCAACTCACTCCACCACAACTGCCCTTGCCGCAGACACATGTACGCCAAAACAGAAGGCGTGTCAATAATTACGAACCTGTCACTTTATTTCATCGGCGGGGACGAGGACGTCCCCACTCCAACGCCTGCGTGTGCGCGAACAGAGCGCACCAGGCCGCGTGCCCTGCCCGCGCCGCAGAGCGCAACGGCCTGTCTGCCGTGTCGGGCACGGCATAGGCAGGCGCGGCAGGGAGACTCCACGCGGCGCATACTCGATTCCCGCCGACAATCTCCAGATGCATTGTCGCGGGCTTGCAAGCCGGTCCAGATGGCATGACACTGCGGACGGCGTGCAGATCGAGATCATCAATACCGGCACGGAACTGATGCGGGGCGACGTACTGAACACGGATCATCAGTGGCTGTGCCGGCAATTGGCCGACGCGGGCTACACCGTGGCGCGCCAGGTGGCGGTCGACGATACAGCCCACCACATTCAAGAGGCCGCGCGCGAAGCGCTGGGACGGGCCGACATTGTCATCACCAGCGGCGGCTTGGGGCCGACCTCGGACGACTCGACGCGGGATGCGATCGCGGCCCTGCTCGGGCGGCGGCTCATCGAGGACGCTTCCGTGCGGGCCTGGATTGACGCCTGGTTCGCCGCACGGAACCGTCCGCAACCGCCCGCCACGCGCATCCAGGCGATGGTCCCCGAGGGCGCGATTGTGATCCCCAACACCCACGGCACGGCACCGGGCCTGCGGATGCGATGCGGTCACGGCGCGATGGCGGATTCCACGGTGGCAGCCGACAAGTGGCTGATCATGCTGCCCGGCCCGCCGCGCGAACTCCAGCCGATGTTCCTCGAGGGAGTGCTTCCGTGGCTCAAGGCGTCCTTTCCGCCGCCGGGACCGGCGGTGTGCCGCATCCTGCGGAGCACGGGTTTGGGAGAGTCGGTGATCCAGGAGATGGTTGGGGAGCCGCTCTGCAGGCTCGGCGGCGGCGGGCTCGAAGTCGGGTACTGCGCGCGGCCCGGTGAAGTGGATGTGCGCCTAACGGCGCGCGGCGCGGCGGCCGAGGCGCTGGTGGCTGACGCGGAGGCCGTGGTGCGCGGGCGGCTCGGTGACCACGTGTTCGGCGTTGGGGGCGAACTGCTCGAACAGGTGGTCGTCCGCCTTCTGACGGACAGTCGGCGGACGATAGCAACGGCCGAGTCGTGCACCGGCGGGCGACTATCCAACCGCATCACCGACGTGCCGGGCGCATCGGCGGTGTTCGTGGGCGGCGCCGTCACCTACAGCAACGACGCCAAACAGCGGATGCTGGGTGTGCGGTCCGAGACACTGGCGGCCCACGGCGCCGTCAGCGAGGCCACGGCCCGCGAGATGGCCGAGGGCGCGCGGGCGCGTCTTGGGGCCGATTACGCCCTGGCCACGACGGGTATCGCGGGTCCGTCGGGCGGCACCGAGACCAAACCTGTCGGCACGGTCTTCATTGCCATGGCCGGTCCTGACCGGACCGTCGTCCGGCACGAGTGGAATCGGTTCGACCGGGAGACATTCAAGCGCGTCACCACGCAACAGGCCCTCGATTTGGTTAGGCGCGAACTACTATGATTCAGAATACGGTGCGCATCCTGCGGAACGATCGCGAGGCCGATCTGTACTATCGTCTTACATTGCGGGCGCCGCGGGTTGCGCCGCTGATCCAGCCGGGGCAGTTTGCGCACTTGCGCATCGGGTTCCTGGGCGAGGCGCTCCTCCGGCGTCCGTTCAGCGTCTTCCAGGTTGCGGATGAGACCTTCTCAATCCTATACAAGACGGTCGGCAAAGGCACCGAAGCCCTGGCGCGGATGCGTCCGGGAGACGACCTGAGTGTCATCGCGCCACTTGGTCACGGATTCACGGTGCCGCAGCCGGGTGGGGAAACGCCCCTGCTGGTCGCGGGGAGCTACGGCATGGCGGCCCTCTACCTGTTGGCCCAGCGCTCGCCGCAAAAGGGGGTCGTGTTCGTCGGCGGACGCCGGAGCGCGGATATCCTGTGTGTGGAGGAGTTCAGGGCGCTGGGCTGGGATGTGCGGGTGACGACCGAGGACGGCAGCCGCGGCGAGCACGGCCTTGTGACGCGACCTTTGATCGACGAAGTGCGTCGCCAAGCGGGCGGACGAAAGCTCTTTGCCTGCGGGCCGACGCCGATGCTCGAAGCCGTCGGCAGGATCGCGTCCGAGTTTGGAGTGCCGGCGGAGCTCTCGATGGACGAGCCCATGTGTTGCGGCGTTGGGGTGTGCCTGGCGTGTGTCATTCCGATACGAAAAGGCGACCGATGGGAATACCAGCGCACCTGCACCGAGGGGCCGGTCTTCGACGCGCGGACGATCGCCTGGGACGTGCGAGGCTGAACGCGATGAACCTGTCGGTCCAGATTGGCCGGTTGACACTGCGGAATCCGGTGACGGTCGCTTCCGGGACGTTCGGCTACGGAGTCGAGTACGCCCGACTGCTCGATTTGAATCGACTCGGCGCCCTGGCTGTGAAGGGCATCCGGTTGGATCCCGTCCGCGGGAATCCGACGCCGCGGACGGCCGAGGTGGCCAGCGGTATGCTCAACGCCATCGGCTTGCAGGGGCCCGGCGTCGACGGTTTCATCGAGCGGTACTGGCCGTTCCTCGCAGGGCTCGAGGTCCCGACGATCATCAATATCTGGGGGACGACTGTCGAGGAATACGCCGAAGTGGCGCGGAGATTCGACGCCCTCGGCGGTGTCGGCGCGCTCGAACTGAACGTCTCGTGTCCGAACATCAAGGAAGGCGGCGCCCAGTTCGGAACCGATCCGCGACTGCTTCATCAAGTGGTGGCGGCCTGTCGGAAGGCGACATCCCTGCCGCTCATCACCAAGTTGAGCCCAAATGTGGTCAACATCGCACCGTATGCCAAAGCGGCGGAGGAGGCCGGTTGCGACGCGTTGTCCATCACCAACAGCTTTCCGGCAATGGCCATCGACATCGAGACACGCCGGCCCCGGCTGGCCAATGGCACGGGCGGGCTGAGCGGGCCGTGCATCAAACCGATCGCAATCAAGCTGGTCTGGGACGCCGCCAAGGCCGTCCGCATCCCCATCATCGGCATGGGCGGCATCCAGAGCGCCGCGGACGCCATCGAGTTCATGATGGCCGGCGCGACGGCGGTGGCGGTGGGCACCGCGAATTTCTACGAACCGCAGACCGCCTTGCAGGTCATCGACGGTCTTGGCGACTTCATGCGGCGTCACGGGATCGAGGAGGTGCGCGAGATCGTCGGGAGTGTCAGAATCGAGAAACGCTCCTGAATCAGCATCTGCCGGCTCATCCGCCGGCTCTTGGCTGGGGAGATCAGCGGGCGGCCCTCGTGCGCGAACTCAGGTTGCCGCACCAACTCGATGTCACCCGAGGTTCGCTCGACAAGGGGGAACGTCTGACGACCCTGCTGTGAGGGTCAAGCCGCCTCGTAATTCAAGTACGGTCTCAGCCAGCGCTCGCACTCCTGCAGTTCCATCCGTTTGCGTCTGGCCAGGTCGACCACCTGATCGCGTTCGAGCTTGCCCACGCCGAAGTACTTCGCTTCCGGGTGGGCAAAGTAAAGGCCGCTGACGCTCGAACCGGGCCACATGGCGAAGCTCTCCGTGAGGCGGATGCCCGTCAGACTCTCGGCGCGCAGCACGTCCCAGAGCGTTTGCTTCTCCGTGTGGTCCGGGCATGCGGGGTAACCCGCGGCGGGGCGAATCCCGCGGTAAGCCTCGGCGATGAGTTGCTCGGGGGTGAGTTCTTCGTCGCGGCCGTACTGCCATTCGCGTCGGACGCGGGCATGCAACGCCTCGGCGAAGGCTTCGGCGAGCCGATCGGCCAGTGCCTCGGCCAGAATTGCGCTGTAATCGTCGTGAGCGGCCCGGAATCGCTCGACCAACGCATTCAGACCATGGCCGGCGGTCACCGCGAAGGCGCCCAGGTGATCCGGGCCGCCTGACGGTGACGACGCCGTGGGGGGCGCGATGAAGTCCGCGAGGCATTTGTTGGGCGATCCGTCCTCCTTGACCATCTGTTGGCGGAGGAAATGGAATGTGGCCCGCCACTGCGTGCGGGCCGGGTCGACGAAAATCTGCACGTCGTCGCCCGCGCGCGCCGCCGGGAAGAAGCCGTATACGCCGCGCGCTTCGAGCAGGCGTTCAGAAACGATCCGTTCGAGCATTTTCTGGCCGTCCTCGAACAACTGGCGCGCCTGTTCGCCGTGTCGGGGATGATCGAGGATGGCGGGGTAGCGTCCCCGCAATTCCCAGGCGTGGAAGAAGGGAGACCAGTCGATGTAGGGGACAAGATCGGCGAGCGTGATGGCGCGGTGATCCACTCTTGGGGGAGCGTCCTGGCTTGTGGAAGCCGGGCGATCGGAGGGTGGAGAAGGGGGTTGGGTGCCGATCGTGCGGATTCCGATGAACTCGGGCTGGGGGATATCGTCGTATTGCAACCGAGGGGCGCGGGCGCGCGCCTCCTCGATGGTGAGAAGCCGCGGACGGGCGCTGCGGTGTTGAGCGATCAGCCGCTCGTATTCGGCACGGACTTGCTCGACGAATGCGCCCTTTTGGTCCGGACGCAGGAGGTGGCTCACCACCGGCACGGCGCGGGAGGCGTCCAGCACGTGCACGACCGGCTGGGAGAACGCGGGCGCGATTTTCACCGCGGTATGGGCCTTGCTGGTGGTGGCGCCACCGATCAGCAGCGGGATTCGGAACCCTTCGCGTTCGAGTTCGCGCGCCACATGCACCATCTCGTCGAGCGAGGGTGTGATCAGGCCGCTGAGACCGATCGCATCGACTCGCTGTTCGCGCGCGGTCTTGAGAATGGTGTCGCACGGAACCATAACGCCGAGGTCGATGACCTGGTAGTTGTTGCATCCGAGAACGACGCCGACAATGTTCTTGCCGATGTCGTGGACGTCGCCCTTGACGGTGGCCATCAACACCTTGCCTTGGGCGCGCGCGCCGGCCTGCTTTTCGGCTTCGAGAAAGGGGGTGAGGTAGGCCACGGCCTTCTTCATCACGCGGGCCGATTTGACCACCTGTGGCAGGAACATCTTTCCGGCGCCGAACAGATCGCCCACGATGTTCATCCCGGCCATCAGCGGGCCTTCGATCACGTCCAACGGACGTCCGTATTTCCGGCGGGCCTCCTCGACGTCGACCTCGACGAAGTCGACGATGCCCTTGACGAGCGCGTGGTGGAGCCGTTCCTCGATCGATCCGCGCCGCCAGGCGTCGTCCACCACCTCGGCCTTGTCCTTTTGCTTGACCGACTCGGCCAAAGCGACCAGGCGCTCGGTGGCGTCGGGCCGACGGTCGAACAGCACGTCTTCCACCCGCTCGCGCAGATCGCTCGGGATTTCCTCGTACACTTCGAGCATCCCCGGATTGACAATGCCCATGTCCAGTCCCGCCCGGATCGCATGGTAGAGGAACGCGCTGTGCATCGCTTCGCGGACGAGGTTATTGCCGCGGAAGCTGAAGGAGATGTTGCTGACGCCGCCGCTGACCTTGGCGCGCGGGAGGTTCTGCTTGATCCACCTAGTCGCCTCGATGAAGTCCAGGGCGTATCGGTTGTGCTCCTCGATCCCGGTCGCGACGGTGAGGATGTTGGGGTCGAAGATGATGTCCTCCGGCGGGAATCCGACGCGCTCGGTGAGCAGGCGGTAGGCGCGGGCGCAGACCTCGATCTTGCGCTCGTAACGATCGGCCTGGCCCCGTTCGTCAAATGCCATGACCACCACGGCCGCGCCGTACCAGCGAATCCGGCGTGCGTGGCTCAGGAATTCGTCCTCCCCTTCCTTGAGGCTGATGGAATTGACAATGCCTTTGCCCTGGAGGCATTGCAGGCCGGCCTCGATCACCGACCATTTGGATGAGTCGATCATGATCGGCACCCGGGCGATGTCCGGTTCCGCGGCGATCAGGTGCAGGAAATGCACCATGGCCTGCTCCGAATCGAGCATCCCTTCGTCCATATTGACGTCGATCACCTGGGCCCCGTTCTCGACCTGCTGGCGAACGATCGTGAGCGCTTCGTCGAACTTCCCCGCGAGGATCAGCTTGGCGAACTTGGGCGACCCGGTCACGTTGGCCCGCTCGCCGATGTTCATGAAGTTCGAGTCGGGACGCAGGGAGAGGGCTTCGAGGCCGCTCAATCGGAGCCACGGCTCGACCGTGGGCGGCACACGCGGCGGCACGCCACGAACGGCGGCGGCGATGGCCCGGATGTGGTCGGGCGTCGAGCCGCAGCAGCCGCCGACGATGTTGAGCCAGCCGTTGACGGCGAAGTCGCGCAAGTCGCGGCTCATCTGTTCCGGGGTCTCGTCGAATCCGCCGAATGCGTTTGGCAGTCCGGCGTTGGGATAGCAGCTTAGATACACCGGGGCGATCCTCGAGAGTTCCTCGATGTAGGGGCGCATCTGTTTCGCGCCCAGGGCGCAGTTGATGCCGATGCTCAGGAGCGGGAAATGGGAAACCGAGTTCCAGTACCCCTCGACCGTCTGTCCTGAGAGGGTGCGTCCGCTCTTGTCGGTAATGGTGAACGAAACCATGACCGGGACGCGGCATCCGATCTGCTCGAAACACTCGGCGATGGCGAACAGGGCCGCCTTCGAGTTCAAGGTGTCGAAGACGGTTTCGACCAGCAGGGCGTCGACTCCGCCTTCGAGCAGGCCGCGCGCCTGGTCCGCATACGCGTCGGTCAGTTGACGGAACGTCACAGCCCGATAGGCGGGATTGTGGACGTCGGGACTGAGTGAGGCTGTTTTGCTGGTGGGTCCCAGGGCGCCCAGGACCAGGCAGAGGCGTTCCGGATGCTCGGCCATGTAGGCGTCTGCCGCCGCGCGTGCCAGGCGGGCCCCGACAAGATTCAGCTCGTGCGCGAACGCCTCGAGCCCGTAGTCCGCCAGCGAGATCGACGTCGAGTTGAATGTGTTGGTCTCGATCAGGTCGGCCCCCGCATCGAGATAGGCCGTGTGTATCTCGCGAATGAGTTGCGGCTGAGTCAAATTGAGCAGGTCATTGTTGCCCTTGACCTGACATGTCCAGTCCCGGAATCGTTCGCCGCGATAGCCGGCTTCGTCGAGCTGGCGGGCCTGGATCATCGTGCCCATGGCGCCGTCGATGATGGCGATCCGCTCCTTCAATACGCGCCGCAAGTCTGCTGCGCGGCTGTTCTGGTGGCTTGAGTGTTCTGTCATGGATTTGGAAGGGGATGTTCACAAGGGCGCTGCGGGGCGCGGCGGGTTGCCGCGGCTCTCTGGCGACGTGTGTCGGCTGGCGCCGGTTTCCGCTCCTGGCTGAGGGAACTCGCGCAGCCACAACTCGAGGCAGAGCAGCGCCCAGAGCCTCGAGTCATGGCGCATCCGGCCGTCGGCGTGCTCCTTTGCCAATCGACGGACCCCGGTCTGATCGAGGAATGTGGCCGTGCGGGCGCCAGGCGCCAGCAGCAGGTCTTCGAGCATGGGCCGCAGCGGACCGCGGAGCCATTCGCCGGCCGGCAGATCGAATCCGCGCTTGCGCCGGGTGAGGATGGACGGTGGCAGGACCTCGCCGGCGGCGCGTTTGAGCAGGACCTTGCTCTCGCGGCCATCGAGTTTGTAGTGCGGCGGCACGCGCGCCATGAACTCGAACACCCTGTGGTCGAGGAGCGGACTGCGCACTTCGAGGGACGCGAGCGTGCTGGCCCGGTCGACCTTGACCAGGCCGTCGCCGGGCAGAAAACCGACCAGATCGGCGTATTGAAGTTGCGACAAGTAGCCCAGCCCCTTGACCGATTCGAAAATCGCCTCCCGCCCGGCATCCGCGTCCGATTCCCCTACCTGCGTCCGCGTCCAGTCGTTGTACAGCCGGGCCCGCCGGCCGCGGTTGAAGTACTCCTGGGCGAGGCCCCAGCAGGTGGGCGGTTGATCGATGACGCCGAGATAGCGATGGACTGTGCTGTCGGGCGGGAACACCCGGGCAAGGACGGCCACCGCGGGGCGGAGCAGGCCGGGGATAAAGGCCTGGAGGCGGCTGTGGCGATAGGCGCGTCGATACCACTGATAGCCGGCAAATACCTCGTCCCCCCCGTCGCCGCTCAGGGCGATCGTCACCGCCTTACGCGCCATCACCGACACATAATAGGTGGGGATCATCGAGTTGTCGGCGAACGGTTCGTCGTAGTGGCGGACCAGCTTGGGCAGGATGTCGACGACGTCGGGTTTGACAATCTCGTGGACGTGGTCGGTTCGGCAGTGGACGGCGACTGCGCGCGCGTAGGGGCTCTCGTCGTTCGGGTCCCCCTCGAATCCGATCGAGAACGTCTTCACCGGCCGGGAACTGAGGCGGCTCATCAGACCGACAACGATGCTGCTGTCGATCCCACCGCTGAGAAACGCGCCCAACGGCACGTCGCTGATCATCCGCAGCCGGACGGCTTCGAGCAGACGCTCGCGAAGCTCCGCGGCCAATTCCTCGATCGAGGCCTGTGAATGCTCCGGCGGGGCGCAGAGCCGCGGATGCCAGTACTCGGCGAGGCGCGAGCCGCCGTTGGCCGCGACGGTCAGCGTATGTCCCGGCGGCAGCTTCCGGATGGTCCGGTAGATCGAGCGGGGGGCGCGGACGTAACCGGTGCTCAGGTACTCGTCCAGGGCCGGGTAGTCCAAATCGAGCGCAATGCCCGGGTGTTGTCGCAGACACTTCAGTTCGGAGCCGAAGACCAGCTTCTTCCCATCCAGGGCATAGTAGAGCGGCTTTTTGCCGAACCGGTCGACTGCCAGGGTCATGCGCTGTTGGGCACGGTCCCAGATGGCGAAAGCGAACATCCCGCGAAACTGATGGACGCAGTCGACCCCGTGCTCTTCGTAGGCATGCAGGATGGTTTCGATGTCGCCTTGGGTCCGGAGGGTGTGCCGCGGGGCCAGACGATCGCGCAGTTCCTGGGAATTGTAGATCTCACCGTTGGCCACAAGGCGCAGCGAGCCGTCCTCGTTGGGCATCGGCTGGTGGCTGGTCGCCAGGTCGATGTCCCCAAGCCGGCGGAAGCCCAGGCCCACCCCGCCTTCGCAGTGGAACCCCTCCTCGTCCGGGCTGCGGTGCACGAATTGACGCGTCATCCGCGCCAGCAACTCCGCATCCACAGGCTCGTTCGAGGCAAAATGCCAGATGCCACAAATGCCACACATAGATCGTGTCCGGAGGGATGCTGCCCAACGGCCCGCCGAAACGCAACAGTGCGATGGCGCGCCGCGTCCAATGTGACGCCGCTTTCGAAGGGTGAACAATGGGGTCGCATCTATATAGTTGACAAACGGAGATTCGCGGTGTTGTGTCTCGGGCCTATGGCAAGGCCGTTGCGGGTTGATGTGGCGGACGCCTGGTATCATGTAATGAATCGGGGGCACCGGGGAGGGGCGTTGTTCCTGGATGAAGCGGATCGGCGTCGGTTTCTGGGTGTTGTGGCCGAGTTGCCGGAGCGTTTTGAACTGGAGGTGCACGCGTTCGTGCTGATGCCCAATCATTACCATGTGCTAGTGCGGACCAGGGAGGCCAATCTCAGCCAGGCCATCCATTGGCTCAACGTGAGTTATGCGGTCAAGTTCAATTGGGCTCATCGGTGCCGTGGAACGGTGTTTCAGGGACGATTCAAGGGGGTGTTGATCCAGGAGGAGGACAAGGCGGTCGAGGTGGCACGCTATGTGCATTTGAATCCGGTGCGGATCACAGGACTGGGGCTGAACACGAGCGACCAGCGCCGTGCCCGGGTGCTGGGGTGTGAAAACCCGGGAGAAGAACTTGTCAGGCGCCGCCTCCAGACGCTGCGCGAGTATCAATGGAGTTCCTGGAGGGTCTACATGGGACTGGAGCCCAATGCGGGTTGGCTGGAGACGGGCGTGATCGAACGGGCCTGCGGAGGGCGGGGCCGGGCGGAGCGCCGGGCGGCCTTGAAGGCTTACACGGAGCAACCGATTCGGCAAGGGGGGTTGGAGAGCCCGTGGGAGGGGATGGTCGCCGGAGTGGTGCTTGGGGACATTGAGTACGCGCGGAAGCTGCTTTCGGGGCGCGCGGTGAATGAGGAGGAGCAGACAGCGGCGCGACGGATGCGGCGGCGGGTCGGATGGGAGGAACTCGTGGGGGCGGCGGAGAAGATGCGTGGAGAGCCGTGGGAGCGGTGGGCGGAGCGGCACGGGGATTGGGGCCGGGACGGAGTGATGTACGTGGCGGTTCGCCATGGAGGGGTGCGGCTTGCGGAGGCGGTGCGCCGCGTGGGCATCAAATATCAGGCGGGGGCGCAGGCCGTGAAGCGTTTCGCGCGGAGGCTTGGCGAGGACGCGGAGCGCAAGCGCTTTGTCGCGAAACTGAGGAGTGAATTGTCAACTATCTAGATGCGACCCCATTAAACGCTATGGAAGAGTTTTACGCCCGCACCTTGCAGCGGCTGATTGACGAGGGTGTGCTGCGCCGGGACACGGAGCTTCTGGTCGTTTGCGGAAGCGATCAGGATCGCGATGTGCTGCGTCATGTGGGGTTCACGCGGGTGACGATTTCAAACATCGAGCCGGGCGTGACGGAGGATCTGGTGGCCCCTTACACCTGGAGCTTGCAGGATGCCGAGGCCCTGGGATTCCCGGATGGCGCCTTCGATTTCGTGGTTGCGCACGAGGGGTTGCACCATTGTCACTCGCCGCATCGCGCCATGCTCGAGATGTACCGCGTGGCGCGGCGCGGCATCCTGGTATTCGAGCCGCGGGACACGTTCCTGGTCCGGTTGGGTGTGCGCCTGGATTTCGGCCAAGAGTACGAGGTGGCGGCGGTGGCGGGCAACCGCATGACCTCGGGCGGCGTCGACAACACGGCGATCCCGAACTTCGTCTATCGCTGGTCGGAGCGCGAGGTCGAAAAAGTCATCCGGGCATGGGAGCCGCGCGGCCTGCCGCGAATCCGGTATTTCTATTCCCTGCGCGTCCCGCACGGGCGCATTGCGGCAATGAAGAATCGGTGGGCGTCTCGCACCCTCCGCGCCCTGTTGCCGCTGGTGCGCCTGTTCACCAAGGTATTCCCGCGCCAGTCCAATTGCTTCGCTTGGCTCGTGACGAAGATCGAGGTGCCGCGCGACTTGCATCCGTGGCTCGAGATGGCGGATGGCAAGCCGGTTTTCTCCGTGGCGTGGGCGCGGCGTCACTATGGCGAATTCAAGCGGCCGGGCGCGGGTTCGGATGGGACGGTCCCGCCCGGGGGGGGCGGGTGCGAGTCCGGGGGCATGAATCCACGGGGGATCGCGCGGGATCGAGTTGGGTGAAGAATCGAGTATGAAACTGCGACCCGAGAGCGTGACGGAGTGGCTGGCTCCCCGCAGGCCGGGGCCGCCGCTTGTGAGCATTGTCCTGCCGACCTACAATCGGGCCGGGCTCTTGCCGCGGAGTGTCGATTCCATTCTGGGGCAGACAGAGCGGGACCTCGAGTTGCTGATAGTCGACGACGGGTCCGGGGACGAGACTCGGGAGTATGCGGCCGGAATGCGAGAGCAGGATCCGCGCGTCGGGTACATGCGCGAGCAGAATCTGGGCCTGCCGCGCGCGTTGAACAACGGGTTTCGGGTGGCTCGCGGGGAGTTTTGGACCTGGACCAGCGACGACAACCGGTACTTTCCCGAGGCGCTCGAGCGCCTGAGCGCCTATCTGCGCGGGCATCCTGAGGTGGGGTTGGTCTACGGCGACATGATCCAGCGCAGGGAGCAGGGGGTGGTCTTCAATCCGCCGGTCTATCGCGACACTTTCTGGCGCAACAGCCTGTTCGGGGCGGCCTTTCTCTACCGTGCCGCGGCGGCGCGTCAGGCGGGGGAGTATGACGCCTCGCTGCGCATGGTGGAGGACTACGATTTCATGCTGCGCCTGAGCTATGTGGCGGAGGTGGGTCACTGGCCCTACATCATCTACGAATACGGGGAGCACGAGGCATCGCTGACGAGCACCCGCCCGATGGAGCATCTTCAGGCCATCGGCCGGATGTTCGAGAAGCATCGTCGCCTGGGTCTGGCGTCCCGGCGCGATCTGAGCGATCTGGCCGTTCAGATCAGCGGAACCAGCCGCCGGCGCGGCCAATGCTGGAACGGCGTCCGATTCGGCATCAAGGCGATTTGCGTTTGGCCCTTCAACTGGCGCGCTTACCGGTCGACCCTCTTCGCCTTTGTCGTCGGGGCGCGTCGAGGCTGGGGCTCGGCTCGAGTTCCGGGGGCGGGGCTGGCACCGGACAAGAGTTCCTCGTAGAGTTCTTCGTAGCGCTGGACCATCCGCGTCATGCTGTACATGCCGGCGCGATCCCGGCAGGCCGGGCGCATGCCTTCGAGCCGCTCGGGCGACAGCCGGAAGACCTCGCCCAGACGGGTGGCCAGATGCGGCACATCGTCAGTGCGCGCCACCCATCCCGTGACCCCGTCCTCGATGACCCCGGACGCGTTGGCAGCTTCGGACACCAGCGCAGGGCGTCCGGCCGCGAGCGATTCGAGAACCGCGTTGGGCAATCCTTCCCAGAGAGATGCCAGGACGGTGAAGTCCGCGGCGTGCAGGAGGGCTTCGGGCTGGTTGGTTTGGGGCAACTGCGTGATGACGCCTCCCAGGCCGTGGCGGCGGATCGCCTCATCGAGTTGGGTCTGGATCTCATCGCTTTCGTGCTCGCCCGCAACGAACACCCGGACGCCGCCTGGCAATTCCTGTCGGCGTTTGAGTTCCCCCAGGGCCAGGGCCAGCAGGTGCGGCGACTTCTGTTTTGTGATGCGGCCCAGCATGGCGACAACGCAGGAGGCGTTTGGGGCGAGGCGAGCCCGCAGACCGGGATCTGGGTTGCGGCCAAAGCGCTCGCAATCGAGGCCGTTTGGGATGCAGACCAGCTTGCGGGCGGGGATGCGGCTGTGCTCCCGGAGTTGGCGTTCGAGGTGCGGGCTGTTGCAGACCACGCGCTGGGCGAGTCGGTGCTCGATCCGCTCGTAGAAGAGCTGTCGCGGCTGGTATTCGGTCCGCACCGCGGTCACCAGGCGCAGGCGGGGGGGCATCAGGGCGCGGCCGAGTCGGGCGATATGATTGCTGTGGTGGCTGATGGCATGGAGAAGCGCGGGGCGCATGCGCCAGACCGCGGCGATGAGCCGGGCCCAACCCGCCAGCAAGCCAGGGGGGGACCAGCGGACGTCGAGGACGCGCCACGGAACGTTCGCGCGATCGAGATGCGGTGCAAAATGCAGGCTGGCGCCGTAGGCCTTGCCGTGCAGGCAGATGAGGCGGGGGGCGAAGCGTTCTAGATTCAATCGTGTGACGAGTTCCACCGTCTGTCGCTCCGCCCCGCCTGCGCTGAGAGTGTCGACGCAATAGAGCACCCGCCACCGCTGTCGATCCCGAGTTGTCGGCATAGTGATTCCGGTCAAGAGGCTGTCTGGCCTGCAGGCGCGCGCGCGCGCCGCCTGAGTGTGCGTCAGAAGTCCGCCCACAGGCGGGCGGGATTGTCAACAAAGGCCTCGGGCGGCGCAATAAATGTGTTGCTCCGCACGGATGGGTCGGCGACAGAATGTCGCGGTTGGGCGGCGGCGGCCTTTCGGGCAGAGGGCGTGTCGGGGTGGGGCGCGACAGTGCGGCTGCGGTCGAACGACGAAGATCATGGTATCCGCAATTGACTATCGCATTCGGTTTCACAGGGCCTTGTGGTACGGGCTCATCCTGCTGGCCGCACTGAGTCTGAGCGTTTTTCTGGCGTCGGACCAGTTCATGGTGGCCTTTGTGGTGGGGGGAATCCTGTGGCTGGCGACGCTGCCGTATCACGCGCACATGGCCATGCTCGTGACCGTGACGACATTCAGCTCGGCGCTCATCCTGCCGTTCATTCCGGGGCGCCCGTACATGTGGGAAGGGGCGGCGCTGCTGGCCTGGACCGGTGTGATTGTGCTTCACATGGTGCGGCGGGGTTCGCCCGATCTGGGGGCGACTCTCAGGGCGCATCGTTGGATCTTCATCGGTTCAATCATCTATTGCGTCGTGTTGGTGTTGACGATGATGGTGCGCGGCTTCGGCCTGCGGATTCTGGGATCGGGACAGGCGGGAGGCCGGCTTTATCTGCAGCAACTGCTGTGCGCGATCTTCCCGCTGCTCTTTGTGATGCTGCAGAGCAATGAGCGGTTGCTGGTCAAATTGTTGACAATCCAATGGCTTCTCACCGGCACGTATTTGATTGCGGATTTTGCCTTCACCTTCGGCGGGGGGCTGGTCAACGCCCTGTACTTTGTCGAATTGCCCGTGGACGCCGCCAGTTTCGAGTTTCAATCGATGCGATTCGGGATTCGGCGTTTCCAGTCATTCGCGCTGGTCAGCATGGGCCTTTTCTTCGTCGTTCTGGTCTACAACAACACCAAGGATTTTGTCGGGCGCAGGGCGGTTTGGCTGCTGCCGGTGACTGTCCTGGTGCTGTTGGTGGGCATGCTCAGCGGCCACCGCGTGGTTTTGGTCACGACCGGGTTCGTCATGCTCTTCTGCGTCTACGCCCAGCGGTTCTTCACCGTGCGCAATCAGTTGATCGCCCTGCTGATCCTGATCCCGTCGTTTGCGGTGCTCTATGCGTTCGCGGACCGCATGCCGCTGGCGGCCCAGCGCGCCGTGGCGTTCCTGCCCGGCATTTCCATCGACAATGCGGCGCGGGTGGACGCCATCGGCACAATGACGGCGCGGCGCACCATGTTCCGTGTCGGCCTCGAGATGATCCCGCAGTATTTGTGGGTGGGACGCGGCTTCGCGCGGTATCTCGACGAGTATTCGCGGGCCTTCGATCCGACCGGCACGATGATGCACATCAACCAGGGTGTGTTCTACAACGGCTTTGTCGGTCTGATGGTGAACACTGGTGTGTTTGGCACCGCGGGGATGTTGCTGTTCATGTACGGCGGGACGCGGGTGGCCTGGCGCATCATCCAGCATCTTCGCCGCCATGGCTGCGAGGACAATTTTTCCCGCGCCTGCTCGGTGGTGTCCGGCATCTGGATGGGAAGCGCCATCAGTTTCCTCTTCCTGCACGGCGACAGCGAATACGCCATGAAGACGTTTTCCCTCCAGGCCGGGGTGCTCATCATGGCCAACCGGTTTCTCGAGCAGCGTCTTGTGGCGGCGTCTGCCGAGTCCTCAGCCGAACCCGGTGCTGTTCCCAGCCAGGCCTGACCAAGAGCGGCCCAACGATTCATGAGAGATCTACATGTACTACTGCGCCTGCGGCGACCAGGGGCGCGGCATTGGCCTGATCACTAGCAAGCTGTTGGATGCCGGTGGGGCGAGAGAACCGGATGCCCGGCGCCGAACACGCGGCGGCTAGCCTGCGTGTTTCATGCAGTTGTGACTTCGGCGAAGCCGAATGCTCCGAAACGCGAACCGCTGCGCGCTCGAAATGCGGTCTTATTTCGTTTCCTGAAGGCTGAAGAGTTCAACGATGGTTTAGAATGGAGATATCTATGGACTGTACGAAGTTTATCGAGGAGCAGGTGCGTAACCTGCGGCAAAGAGTCGGAGACGGTCTCGCCATCAATGCCCTGAGCGGCGGGGTCGACAGCTCGGTGGTGACGGCCCTGGGCCATCGGGCGCTCGGGCGCCAGCTCAAGACCATCTTTGTCGAGAACGGATTGATGCGCGAGGGGGAGGCGGGGCGCGTGATCGAGACCTTTGCGGCGCTGGGCATCCCGGTGGAACGGGTCGATGCGCGCAAGGAGTTCCTGGGGGCGTTGGCGGGCGTGACCGATCCGGAGCGGAAGCGCTGCGCGATCACGGAGACGTTTTACAAGGCCGTGTTTGGCAGGGTGATGCGGCAATCGGGAGCCAACTTTCTCCTGCACGGCACGATTCTGACTGACATCGAGGAGACGGTGGCCGGGATCAAGCGTCAGCACAACATCCTGAGCCAGCTCGGGATCGATCCGGAGCGTGTGTATGGATACCAGGTGCTCGAACCGCTCGAAACACTGCGCAAGGACGATGTGCGGGAACTGGCGGGGGCGCTGGGCTTGCCTGAGACCATCGCCCAGAGAATTCCCTTTCCCGGTCCCGCCCTGGCGACCCGAATCGTCGGGGAGGTGACCGAGGAACGGCTTGCCACGGTCCGACAAGCCACGGCCATCGTCGAGGAGGAGCTGGCGTCGACCGGCGCGTTTCAGTACTTGGCGGTGCTGCTCAACGACCGCGCCACGGGGATTCGCGACAACCGCCGCGAGTATGGCCAGATCATTGTCGTGCGCTGCATCGAATCGACTGACGCGCGAACGGCGTTGGTGACGGAGATCGAGTGGCCCGCGTTGCATCGCCTGGCGGAGCGAATCACCCGAATCCCGGGCGTGAACCGGTGTCTGTACGATCTGACCCCGAAGCCGCCCGCCACGATCGAGTACGTGTAGCGAGGCGCGCCTGAGCCCAATCCCAATCCTCAACCTTATGCAACCGTCAGAGGAGGACATCGTCATCATGCCCTGCCTGGACATGCAAAACGGGCGGGTCGTCAAGGGTGTGCATTTCGTCGATATTCGCGACGCGGGCGACCCGGTCGCCTGCGCGCAGGCCTATTGCCAGGCGGGGGCCGATGAGTTGGCCATGCTCGATATCACCGCGACCGTCGAGGGACGGCGTACGCTGATCGACGTGGTGAGGCGCGTGGCCGAGGCGGCGACGGTGCCCCTGACCATTGGCGGCGGGATTGGGGACGTCGCGTCCGCGGCGGCCGTGCTCGAGGCCGGGGCCGACAAGGTCTCGGTGAGTTCGGCGGCATTTCGAAAGCCGGATTTGATTCGGCGGTTGATGAAGGAGTTTGGGGCGAAGGTGACGGTGTCGATCGACGTGGACCGCAACGCGGAACTGCCCTCGGGCTACGAGGTCTACATCGACGGCGGACGCACGGCGACAGGCGCCGATGCCGTCGAGTGGGCCAGGCGAGTCGATGGCTACGGCGTGCCTGTCATCCTGCCAACCAGCAAAGCCGGCGACGGCGCGCGCACCGGGTACGACCTGCCGGTCATTCGGGCCATGGCCCAAGCGGTGAAGGCTCGGGTGGTCGCCTCGGGCGGGGCGGGCGCCCTCGACCATTTCGCGCAGGCCGTCGAGGCCGGCGCAACCATCCTGCTCGCGGCTTCCGTCTTCCACTTCGGCCTGATCCGGATTCCACAACTCAAAGATCACCTCCGTGCGCGGGGCGTGCGGGTCCGGGGCTGACCGACACAACAGCGGGACATCTTGGCAGATGATGCCTTCGGTGACGCCTCGCCAAAGAGCCAAATCCCCTCCAGCAGCATCGGAATGGATTCCCACCGACAACCTACAGATGCGCCGTCGGGCGTGCGCGGCACAGCCGGCGTCCTGGCCGGCTCTTCCGGAACACACAAAACAGTTCGTCGCCGATGCGGCGATGCGACACTAGCCGGAATCGAGCGGCGTCCGCCAGCCGGCGCGGACCGGGGCCGTCGGCGATGGTTGGGGCCGCGGCGCCCCCGAAGACGAATGGACAGATGGTCAGGTGCAGTTCGTCGACGAGCCCCTGGCTGAACAAGGCCGCATTCAGTTCGCCGCCTCCTTCGCACAGCAAACGCTTCACGCCGCGGGCCGAGCGCAGCCAGGCCAGGGCGGCGCGGAAGTCGATCCGGGTTCGTCCGCAGACGACGACCTCATCCGCCGGTCCATCGAGTTGGCAGAGTCGTTTCTGCCCTGCCAGTTCGGTCGTCAGGATGAGGATGGGAGAGAATCGGTGGGTGAAGATCGAACTGGCCGGAGCGATCCGCCCGTGTCCGCTGACCAGGATGCGCATGTTGAACTCGGCCAGTCCCTGCTCGATTCGGCGCCGGCGGTAACGGGCGGGGCCGGGCCCGAGGTGAATGTCTTCGGCGGACGCCGTTCTGGCGCCGCACATGACGGCGTCAACGGTGGCGCGGAGAGCGTAGAGATGGGCGAGATCCCGCTTGCTTCCGAAGGAGGCGATGCGGCGGTTGGCGGTGGCGATCTTGCCGTCGGCGGTCATTGCCATGTTGACCAGCACATATGGGAGGGCAGAGGAGGCTGCCTCATCCGCGGTTGGTGTCGAGACGCGCACAATCATAGCAAGAGCATAGCATCACCGTAGCTATAAAAACGATACCGCTCGCGGATGGCCTCCTGGTAGGCCCTCAGGATCATCTCACGGCCCCGAGTCTCGCCCGGTGCGGCAAACGCGCTCACAAGCATCAGCAAAGTCGACTCTGGCAGATGGAAGTTCGTGAGGAGCGCGTCGACCGCGCGAAACGCGTACGGTGGGCGGATGAAGATGCGCGTGCGGCCGGGACCTGGGGACAGGGTCAGCACCGCATGCGATTCGGGCGCGTCGGATCGGGCGGGCGACGCTACGCTTTCGAGGACGCGCACCGACGTTGTGCCGACGGCGATGACGCGATGGCCGGCGCGCCGCGTTTCCTGAATCGTCTCTGCCGTGGCTGGGGGAAGGTCGAAGACCTCGGCATGCATGACATGGTCCTCCAGACGTTCGGTTTTGACCGGTGCGAACGTGCCAAGGCCGACGTGCAGTGTGACATGGCAGACGCGTATGCCGCGTCGGCGCAATGCATCGAGCATCCGAGTGGTGAAGTGAAGTCCGGCCGTCGGGGCGGCGGTCGAGCCGGGGGGGTGCGCGAAGACCGTTTGGTAGCGTTCGCGGTCCTCGAGGGTCGGGGGGCCTGCGCGTGTGATGTAGGGCGGGAGCGGGACCTCTCCAAGGGCCTCGAGCATGTCCTTGATGTTCGCGGGCCCCTCGAACCGCAACCGATAATGGCCTTCGGCATTCTTGGTCTCGACGATCGCTCGAACGACACTCGGGGTGGAGAGAGACGCTAGCCGGGACGGAGCGGCGCGGTTGGGGGAGTCGGGCGCGGGTGGCGGAAAGTGGAGGACAGTGCCCGGGCGGACCCGTTTTCCGGGGCGCAAGAGGACCCACCAATCGTTGGGCGCATTCTCTTCGGCGAGCAGCACTTCGAGGCGGGCGCTGCCGCCCGCCTTTTCAGCCCTCAAGCGGGCTAGAATGACGCGCGAGTTGTTGAGGACCAGGGCGTCCCCCGGGCGCAAGTAATCAGGCAGATCGACGAACCGGCGATGCTCGATGCGCCCGGCTCGCCGGTCGAGCACAAGAAGGCGTGCGTCTTCACGGCGGATCGCCGGGGTCTGCGCGATCAACTCAGGTGGCAGGACGTAACGAAAATCCGCGGTCCGCATGGCAGATCAACGCAGCTTGAGCACGAAGTGCGGATTTCCGTAGTGGATGTAATCGGCCCAATCGATCGTTTTCTCGCGCATGGTGTAGACCGCCATGCGCGCGGCGATGAGGGCGTTGCCGACCGGTTGGCCATTGGCGATCGCGCTGTAGAACGACGCCGCAAACGTCTTGGCGGGGTCGTCCCCGACCGGCCAATAGGTGCCCACGTAATTGGCCACGCCGCCCCGCAGGAAGGCTTCCGCGAGTCCGACCGTGCGTTGCACCCGTTGGCTGATCCCGTCCGGGCCGGTGGCGCGCCGCGCGCGTCCACGCACCCGGCCCGATTCGCATGCGTTGAAGACGACCAGATTGGGCAGGTTGCCCAGCCCGCTCAAATCTGCGCCGCTGAGCACGTCGCCACCCGCGCAGACAATCCCGCTGCGCGTGGGCTGCACCGGATCGAAGGCCGCATGCCCGGCGTAATGGAGAAGGTCGTAGCGTCCGGACCTGAAATCTTCGAGGAGTGTCGAGCGGCGGGCCTCGGCGCCCTCGCGCAGGGTAAGCCGCACGGACGGATGCGCGCCGAACAGCGCGGCAATGCGCGCCCCCTCAGCCTCCGCGCCGATCAGATCCCGTGTGGGATTGACCACAAGCAGGACTTCGAGCACCGGGTGTGTGCGCCGTTCTTCGAGCCAGCGGGCGACCGACATGTTCTCGGCCAGATAACGGCGGCTGAGGCCTCCGTCGAGCGCGGGCTGCCAGTCGCCGGAGCGCAGGGTTTCCCAGGGGAATCGGGAGGCGGGGGCGTCGTGGACGACGGCCAGGTGCTGACCCCGGACGCTGGGCAACACGGCGAGGACTTCATCGGCAAGCAGCAGTGTGCCGAGTTGCTGGCCGAACGCCGGCAAATCCGCGGGGGTGAAGTCGCGCGCATCGAGCCGAGCCAACAGGGCGTCCAGTTCCTTCTGCGCCGTCCAGCGTTCCGCGGTGATGACGGTGGCTTTGGCGCCCGCAGTCAGGAGCGACGAGCGGAACTTGAGCCGTCCGGCGCGCTGCCCTTCCTGCCGGACGATGAGATACGAGGAGGCGGCGCCGGGCGGCGCGCTCAACCCGCGCAGAATCGACGGGGCCAGGCTTTCGGGCGGGCGCGGGAGGATGCGCTCATCGAAGGTGACTTCGACATCGCCGAACAGCGGCGTCCCCGCCAGACGGAACAACTCGCGCTTGATTTCCTCGAAACGCTGCGGATCGAGTTCGCACAGGGTCACCCGTCTGAACCGGCGGTCGTCGTCCGCGTCCAAGAGCCCCCGCAGGAATCCTTTGAGCATGTGTTCGAGCAGCGAGGCCACACGGGGGCCCGAGCGCCCGCCCAGCAACACCGTGGCGAGGTCCTCGACGTCGGTGCGGATTAGCGTTCGGATCACGTTCTCGGTGACCAGTTCCAACACCTCCTCGTCGAACTGGTCGAATGTGCCCAGGCCGGCGAACATCACCAGGTCCGCCCGCACCGGATGGCGTCCGGTTGGCATGACGAAAATCTCGCCGATGTTGCCTCCGAACATGCGCCGCGCCATGAACTCGCTCACCGCGCCGCCCAACCGCTGGTCAAGGGCTGACGCCGCCCCTTCCGGGGCAACCTCGCGGAAGAGCCCCAGGACGATCGCGCGTGCGCTGACCTCGGTGACGCTGCCCAGGGTCAGACAGATGTCCAGACGCGGGTGTCGGCGCCGTCCGACACAGAGGCTTTCGAGTTTGAGCGTTTGGGGCGGGGATGCGGAGGGCGCCGCCTCCGGGCGGCGGAGCGGGTGGTTCTTGGTTTTCATGCGGCGTTCATGCAAGGCTCGGCGTATTCGGCGCTGATCAGCCACGGCGGACCGTCGTCCTTTCGCGCGAACATGGGCGCCGGTCTGGGGCTGGCTCGTCGCGCCGATCGGGTGGCGTGCGGGCGTTTGACCCGCCGCAACCGGCCGGGCACGCGTGCTTGACGAAGTGATAGGCGAAGGCAGAGCTTTCTCCAAGTCGATTATGAACCTTGCCGCCTCCATCCAACGGCAGCGTGCCCTCTTCCAGACGGGGGCGACGCGTCCGCTCGCATTTCGGCGGGCGCGGTTGCGCGAACTCGAGGACGCGGTCGGGAGCCACGAACAGGCGCTGCTCGAGGCGCTGCATGCAGACTTGCGCAAGCCGCCGCACGAGGCGTTCGGCAGCGAGATCGGGCTGGTGCGTGCCGAACTCCGGCATGCTCTTCGGCATTTGCCTTCCTGGATGGCGCGGCGCCGGCGTCCCGTGCCGTGGCTGGCCTGGCCTGGCCGCGGCTTCGTGGAGCCCGAGCCGTATGGGGTCGCCCTCATCATCGGGCCATGGAACTATCCGGTTCAACTGCTGCTTGCTCCCTTGATCGGGGCCCTGGCGGCGGGCAACTGCGTTGTGCTCAAACCGTCCGAATTCGCCCCGCGGACCGCCGCCGCTTTGGCTCGATTGATCGAAGCGATCTATCCCGAGGACTATGTGACGGTCGTTCAGGGGGAACGCGAGACTGCGGAGGCCCTGCTGTGTGAGCGTTTCGATGCCATCTTCTTCACCGGCAGCACGGCCGTGGGCCGTCTGGTGATGGCCGCGGCGGCGCGGCACCTCACACCGGTGACCCTCGAACTGGGCGGCAAGTCGCCCTGCATCGTGTGCGCGGATGCGCCGCTCGAGACAACAGCCCGCCGGATCGTCTGGGGCAAGTTCCTCAACGCCGGGCAGTCGTGCGTAGCGCCCGACTTCGTGCTTGTGGACCGTCGCGTCCGCGATGGTCTGCTGGCCGCCTTGCAGCGGGCGGTGCGCGCGTTCTACGGCCAGGATCCGCAGAAGAGCCCCGATTACGCCCGCATCGTGAATCCGAGGCACATCGACCGGCTGGCGGGCTACCTGCAAGGCGGAAAACCGATCGAAGGGGGGCGATGGGATGCCCAGGATCTCTATTTTGCGCCGACCATCCTGACCGATGTGGCGCCGGACGCGCCGGTGATGCAGGATGAGATTTTTGGGCCGATTCTGCCCGTGCTCGAGTTTGATCGGCTCGAAAACGCCCTCGAAATGCTGCGCGAGCGCCCGACCCCTCTGGCCCTTTACGTCTTCACTCGAGATCGCTCAATGCAGGAACGCGTGCTCAAGGGGACGCGGTCGGGCGGTGTCTGCGTCAATGACACGCTCACCCACATGGTTGGGAGCGGCCTGCCCTTTGGAGGACTGGGCGAGAGCGGATTGGGCGCCTACCACGGACGGGCCAGCTTCGATTGTTTCTCACACTCCCGCTCAGTCTTGCGTCGGTCCCTGGCAATCGATCCCGCACTGCGCTACCCGCCCCCGCGAATCTCGCTTGCGGCCCTCAAGCGCGCCTCGCGATTCCTGCTCGGCTAACCCGAATTTCTCGTCACTTGAAGGAGTAATCTAAAATCCGGGCTGTGCATTTGTACTTCTCCTGTGTGCTCCGGCTTCGCGTTGTCCCAAAATGGTGAGAAATGCAGGCTAATGAGATTCGCGGCGGGACTCGACCCCGTGGCGCCGCGTTGCCACAGCCCGCGTGGTCCCGGGCCGATGGCGGATTTCACCCACGCGGCCAGAATCGAATCCAACTGCGCATCGGGGTCTGAGCGAGCAGATCGCGCAAGAGGTCTTCGACGCGCCCGGCCCGAGGTTCTTCGAGCCGGCGCGACAGACTGAACACGGCGACGTAAGCGAGTGTCACGAGCAGGAAGAACAGACTGAACCGGTTCCATTCGATGCCCAGCATCGACACCCGCCGCTGGCCGAAGGCGTCGATGAACAGTCCCCAGAGCACGGGGGCAATCCCGAGCGTGAGGTTGGCGATCACGGAGAACAGGGCGAAGAAGTGAGCGCGGCCCATGGCCGGCACCACCAGCATGGCCAGCCGCGTGTTGGACATGGTATACACGGCATAGCCCAGCCCCATCAGCACCTGCAGCGCAAGAACGATTCCCATCTGCACATGGATCACGCCGCTGGCCAGAAGGGTCCATCCCATCAGCACGGCGATCCAGCCGAGGATGCAGACCACCAGGATTGGTTTGCTGCCGTGGTGATCGAGCCGCGATCCGAACAGAAGGAGTCCGCCGATGCCGCCCAGATACGAGATGCCAGTGACGAAGAGAATGCGGCCTTCATCCATGGCCGCCGCGCTCTTGAGGTAGGCGACAATGAAGGCGGTGAGCCCGCCGTAGGCGATCGACCAGGCGACATTCATGCGCAGGAGCTTCCGAAACGGCGGGTGCCCGGCGATCGCTCCCCAGGGAACGGGTTCGCCGCTGCGCGCCCCCGCCTCGGGCGCCTCGGCATCTGGAATGCGTTTCAGGAAGTTGAGGCTGACAGCGCCCGTGAGCGCGCTGAAAGCGAAGATCACGGCAAACTGGACCTGCCCCGGATGGTGTCCGAGCGCCATCCCTGCCAAGACCAGCGTGGCCGCGCTGGCCGCATTGACGCAGGCGGAATCGCGTGCCAGGTAGCGTCCGCGTATCTCGGCTGGGACGAGCGCCGTGATCCACGGCAGCCAGGCAGCGCTCGAAATGCCGCGCGAGAGATTGAACCCGAACAGGAGGAACAGAAGAAGGGCGATGCGGTTGGCAGGCGTGAGGAACGCGCTGGTCATCGGCACGCACGCCATCAGGAAGATGAACAGCACCCGCGTCCCCCAACCGGCGAAGACGAACTGCTTGTATCCGACACGGCTGATGTGCTTGGCCGCCGGGATCTGGAAGATGACCAGCAGGGGCATCATGCCGGCAATGATGCCCAGGACCGTGGCGCTCGCGCCAAGATGCTTGGCGTACAGAACCATGGGGCTGCCCAAGACAATCTGATACGACAGCGCATTGAACACCGAGAACCGATAGGCGTGCGCCAAGCCCGGCACCGGGCTTGCTGTCGACGCGGGTTGAGATGGGGAGTGCAAGGACAATCTTCCGGGCCATGGCGCCGCATCGTCCGCGGCGCTCCAACAGCCGTGGGGTATGATCCTGGCCGCCATCTGATTCTGTCCAGTGGAAACTGATTAGCAAGGCGTTGTCCTAGACATGCGAGGCTTGTGAACGACTCGTGGCCGCTGAGTGGCAACCACGATCACCGCACCCGACGCCTCGCTTGACTCATTTGCCACAGATTTCATCTGGGGCGCAACTCCAGCCCGCACGTGTCATGGACTCGTGACCACGGCGAAGCCGAAAACTCCAAAATGCGGACAGTTGCTTTGCTAGCGCGCATGAGTGCACCTTTCGATGTCATCGGCTCCGTGTTCTTCAGAAGTTGGTGAGAAATGCGCGCTCGAATGGCTCCTGACCCACGGTCGCGTTGGCTTCACGCGACCGGAGATCGCCCGATTCCCCGCGGGCTGGTCTATGTTCCAGGGCAACGGTTCATCGCGGCCGTGACACACCGGACGATTGAAGCCAAGAGCTTCTATCACCTTCTGGTGGTGGTTTTTGCGTGCAATCGTGCGCCCGTGCTGGCATTCTCATCAGCAAAGACCGGGCCGCATGCGACGTGGCCTTCCAATCGGAACATGATGGAGGGTGCAGTGCGTGCGCTCGGCAAACCCAATGAACGGAGCGATGTCCAACTAACCGAACCGCCTTGATGCCACGGAACGAAGCCCAAACCCGGTTCGAGTTGATCGATCCCGCGCTGGCCAGGCGCGGCTGGGAACCCGGCACGGACATCAGGGTCGAGGAGCCGCCCGCGCCCGTTGATATCGTTTACCATAAGGGCCAGCGGCGCGCCAAAGGCCGGACCGACTACGTGCTACGTCGCCCGCTGGAGCCTGGCACCGAACCTATCCCGCTCGCCATCATCGAAGCAAAGCGGGAGGGGCTGCCTCCCGAGCATGGTCTTCAGCAGGGGAAGGGCTACCGTGTCGGCAAGCTTCACGAAGTTCCGTTTGTCTTTTCCTCCAACGGGCACCAGTTTGTCGAGTATGATGAGGAAACCGGGGTGACCTCCGAGCCGCGCCCCATCGCCGAGTTCCCCACGCCTGATGAACTCGTTCAGCGGTACTACCAGGCCCGCGGGCTGCAGCCCGGCGCGAAGGAGATGAAGCTCCTCCATACGTCGTACAAACAGGGGCGCGAGTTTCTCCGCTATTACCAGGATGCTGCCGTTCGTGCCGGCCTCGAGCAAATCATCCGCCAGTCCATCGCCAAAGAACCTCCGCGTGTCCTGCTGGCGCTCGGCACGGGCGCCGGCAAGACCCGCATTGCCGCCGCGCTTCTGCGTCGCATTTTCGACGCCGGATTTCTGGGCCGCGCCTTGGTCTTGGTGGACCGCAAAGAACTTCGCGACAATGCCCTGGCTGACCTCCAGGCGGCCTTCGGCACCGATGCTGCTGATGTGGACACCAAGAACCCCCAGAAGAACGCCCGCGTCCTCATCGCCACCTACCAGACCCTGGACCAGGACCAGGGCGGGGTCAGCGCCATGTTCTTCCTGGAGCATTACCCGCCCGGGTACTTCGATATCATCGTCGTCGACGAGTGCCACCGTTCGGCCTGGGGCGACTGGTTCGTGATTCTCGAGAAAAACAGGAACGCCATTCAGATCGGCCTCACCGCCACCCCTCGCCAGATCCGCTTGCCCGAGGCAAAGAACGAGGAAACCCGCCGCCAAATCGAGGAAGACCGCCTTCTGCTGGCCGACAATCTTCGCTACTTCGGCGAGCCGGCCTACGAATACACCTACCAGCAGGGGGTGGCAGATGGCTACCTCGCCCCGGCGGAGATCGAAACCTACGACCTGTTCCATGACCAGCAGGAGCAGCCGGAGCGCGTCCGAGGAGTCGAGAGGCAGGACCTTGTTGGAAAACAACTCGCGAACGCGCTCACGGGCGAACCCGTGCCCCTCGGTGAGGTTCCGAATCAGACGCAGCCAGCTTTGCTGGAGTCGCGACTCGTTATGCGGGATCGTGTTGAGACCATGTGTGAGCACCTGTTCGAGCGGTTGCTCGCTACGGGCGATGGCGACCCGCTGCAAAAGACCATCATCTTCTGCGCCAGCGATCATCACGCGGACCTCGTGACGAATCAGATGAACTCGCTTTATGCCAAATGGTGCCGCGACCACAACCGCAAGCGCGTCCAAACGTACTCGTTCAAGTGCATGGCCTCGTCCAGGGGCCAGGAACTAATCCCCAATTTCCGCGAGCGCCGGCGGTCGCATTTTGTGGCGACGACCAAGGACCTGCTCACAACGGGCGTCAACGTCCCGTGCGTGCGCAACATCGTCTTCTTCCGCTACGTTCAGTCCCCGATCCTGTTTCACCAAATGGTCGGACGTGGCACGCGCATCTATGAGCCGGACAAGCTCATGTTCCGCATCTTTGACTACACCGGCGCGACCGCCCTCTTCGGCACCGAGTTCATTTCGCCGCCGCCCCCGCCGCCGTCCGACGGGCCGAAGCCCCCGTCGCCGCCGCAACCACCACCCATCAAGGTCAAAGGCGTGCAGGTGGATGTCGTGGACACAGGCCACTTCAACCTGATGAATAAAGACGGGCGGCTGACGCGCGTGACGCCGCAGGAATACCAGCAGCGGCTCATTGATGAACTCACCGCCGCCGTGCCCACGCTTGCGGAGTTCCGCGCCCGGTGGCTGAACGCCTCCCGACGACAGGATCTGAAAGACGAGTTGGCCGCGCGCAATCTGATTCCAAACCTCCTTCGCGAAGCTGCCCATATGGAGGCTTACGATGAGTTCGATGTGCTGGCGGCCTTGGCCTATGGCGTTCATCCGCTGACCCGCGCCCAACGCGCCGCCAGATTTGGCAAAACCGGACCAGCCTGGCTCATTCACTTGCCCCAGCCCACGGCCCAGGTGATTCGCAAGATCGTCAAGCAGTTCGAGAAGGATGGCACGGGCGTGTTCGAAACCGGCGAACTCTGGAGGACAATCGATGAGCCCGGTGCGCTGGACGTTCTCCGTCAGGGCGGTTCGCCGTTCGAGTTGGTGCGCAAGACCAAGGAAACCCTGTTCGCCGCGTAACCGGCGGGGCCAAGTGCGAAGGGTGTGAAGCGTATGAAGGGTGAGAACGAAGCCACGCGCGCCGCGGCGCGCTCGTTTGAGGAACTGCACATCTACCAGCGGGCCCGGGACCTGACCAACGGCGTCTATGCGCTCACCCGCGCCGGTGCCTTCTCGCGGGATTTCGGCCTGGCCGATCAAATCCGCCGCGCGGCCGTATCCGTCATGTCCAATATCGCCGAGGGGTTCGAGCGCGGAACCTCGACCGAGTTCATCCAGTTCCTGTACATCGCCAAGGGTTCTTGCGGCGAGGTCCGCGCCCAGCTCCAGGTGGCCCTGGATCAGGGCTACCTCGCCGCCGACCAAAACGCCGCGTTGGTTGACCTGGCCCGCCGGACCAGCGGCATGATCTCCAATTTCATCGCCCACCTGCAGCGGTCGGACTATCGCGGAGAGAAATTCGCACGGCCGCAGCGCCAATTGGTGGACGACGCCGAGAAACGCCAGCAGGCCTTGCGCGCCGCTCAACTCGTCAACATCCGCGCCCAGCAACGGCATTGCGAACAACCGGCCGCTGAATCCACCCCTCCTCCTCCCGACCCGTCCGACCCTTCCCACCTTTCACACTCTTGACCCCCCCTTGCGCCCCCTCACACCCTTCACACCCTTGAAGCCCTTTCCTGCCGCCGCCCGCCCAACCCGAGGGCGCGCACCCCTGCCGGGCCACGGCCCGAATCGCCGCGCATGACCAAGGGAACCCGGTTCGCCGCATGATGAAGAAAACCGCCGCATATCCGTTCGAACGGTTTCGCCTTGGCGAAATCGCCGACGTGGTGAACGGTTTCGGCTTTCCAGAATATCTCCAAGGCAAGACCAACCTGCCATTCCCGCTTGTCAAGGTGAGTGACATGAATGCGCCGGGTGCGGAGGTCATCGTCTCGCTTGCGGCAAACACGGTTGACAGGTCAATCCTCGAACAGATTGGCGGTAAGACCTATCCGGCGGGGACCATTATCTTTCCAAAAGTCGGCGGCGCATTGCTTACCAACAAGAAGCGGATTCTGGGTGTTGACGCGGCATTCGACAACAACGTCATGGGTGTCGTGCCGAGAAGAGCCGACGGGGAGTGGCTTTATTATTGGCTCTTGAAGCTCGACCTCAAGACACTCGCGAACACTCAGGCACTTCCCTCGATCCGTCAAAGCGACATCGCCAATCTACTCATCGACGTTCCCCCCCTGCCCGAGCAACGCCGCATCGCCGCGCGCTTGCGCGAGCAACTCGCTGCTGTGGCACAGGCCGCCGCTGCGGTGCAGGCCCAGTTCGATGCAGCGAGTGACTTGCCAGCCGTCCAACTACGAGCTACCTACACGCAAACCGCCCAATTGCCAACATGCAGGCTGGGCGACCTTCTTCAGTTGCGGAAAGAGGTTGTCCACCCGCGCGACAACCCCCACGGGCCTGCCGTCTTCGTCGGCTTGGAACATGTCGAGACTCTCACCGGTAAGCGCATCGGGTCAGTCCAGGTTGAAATGTCGCAACTGACGGGCCGCAAACCAAGGTTCTACGCTGGCGACATCGTTTACGGCTACCTCCGTCCTTACCTCAACAAGCTCTGGGTCGCGGAGTTCGACGGGCTTTGTTCCGTTGACCAATACGTTTACGAAGTGAATCAGGCAAAAGCAGACACCGCCTTTATCGCCTGGTTCATGCGCAGCCCAGTTTATCTTGAGCGCGCCCCCATCGACACCACACCAGGTCAGCTTCCACGAATCAGGACGGAGGAAGTTGCTTCCGTGGAAATCAATCTGCCCCCACTCCGCGAGCAAAGAGCAATCGTGGCTCGCCTTCAAAGCGAGTTGGCACAAACGACGGCCCTGAAGGAAGCACTGTCGGCACGCAAACAGGCCCTCGACCACCTCCCCGCCGCCCTCCTGCGTGAAGCGTTCGCCGGAAGACTCTGACCATTGACTAGCAGCCCAGCACTATTCTTCGGTTCGAGGGCTGTGTGGCGAGCAGTTCGGCGGTGTTGCGTGTGGTGACGGATCAAGGCAAGGGCTACCTGAAGGCACTGGGCAACCCGGAAGGGCCGCAGATCCTGGCGCGAGAGTGGGTGGGCACGTCGCTGGCCAAACGGTTCGGGCTCTCCACATTCCAGTTCGCCGTCATCCAGGTTACGGAAGACGATGATCTGCCTTTTGCCGGAGGTGGCAAGGCCTTGCCGGGGCCGGCCTTCATTACCCGAGCCGAGTCGGGGGCGGCGTGGGGCGGCAAGGAGTCGGAACTGCGCAAGTTGGTCAATCCGAATGACCTTGCCCGTCTGATGGTGTTCGACACCTGGATTCGCAACCGGGACCGCCATCCGCCTCCCGGCAGCCCGTGGCAGCCTGCCCGCCGAAACGTGTTCCTCTCCACGGAGGACGTTCCGGAGGAGCAAGTGCGTTTGAAGGCCATGGACCACACCCACTGCCTAACCTGGGCGAGCAGCGTCACACCACGGATTTCGGCCATCGAGGAGGTTCAGGATGAACGGGTTTACGGACGGTTCCCGGAGTTCGAGGCCTGGTTGGACCGACCCCGGGTGACTCGCCTGCTAAAGGAGTTGCGCGAAGTGACGCGGGACGAAATATTCCAGGTGGCGCGGGGCGTGCCTGCGGCGTGGGATCTCAACGAGGCAGCACGGGAGGCGCTTGTGGATTTCCTCAGCCGTCGGGCCGCGTGGCTTGCCGACCGTCTCCCGGGTTTGCTTTGGGCACAGCAGGAAATGAATCTGGACAACGTATGAATGCAACCAAAGGCTACTACAGTCTCGTGCAGTTCTATCCGGACCTGTCGCGGCTGGAAGCCGCAAATGTCGGTGTCATCCTCCACGTGCCCGAGCGCGGCTTCATCCGCGCGCGCATGGCCAGCGGCAACGACCGGGTGCGCCGATTCTTCTCCGGCCAGGACATTGGTGAACTAGAGCACATCAATTTCATCAAGCAGGCACTGGCCAACCGCCTGGAGGTCGAGCGCCACCTGTTCAAGACGCCCGAGGACCTGCAGCGGTTCGCCGAGCAGCAGGCCAACGACCTTCTGGTCACGCGTCCACGCTTCGTCAAGGTCACGGATCCCGAACAGGCATTGGAAAGCCTCTTTGTCGAGCTTGTCGGCGGTCGAGGCCAGCGGCCGGAACGCGATGAGGTTGAGCCTATTCGCCGCCTGCTAAAGCGGACGTTCCAGAAGGAGAAGCTGGAACCGCTGTTGCGCCGGAACGTGACCGTCCGCATTCCGGCCTTCCATACCGAGCTGACCATCCCGTTCGCTTTCGACAACGGAGCCTGCAACCTGATCCAACCCTATCGTTTTGCCCATGCCACCCCCGGTGGGATCCGCAGCGCGGCCTGCCAGTTGGCGGTGCAGGGAAGCTCCCTCCACCGCGAGCCCGATCCCAAGCTGGGTCAGCTTCAGTTGCTGATCGTGGGGGCTTTCCGCAAGCAGGCCGTGGAAGAGGAAGGCGTGGTCAGGGATATTCTCAATGAGACGGGCGTCAAGTTGTTTACCTGGCAGCGTATCGCTGAACTGACGCATAAGATCCGCACGACAGGCAAACCGGTCACTGCGCAATGACCAGGAATCAGAACCCCGCGAGCAACGCCAACGGCAAGCGCCACGCCACGCCGCAGTCGCTCAACGCGGCCATCAAGTCCATTTGCGACATCATGCGCCGGTCCAACTGCGCCGGCGCCATGAAGTATGTCCCGGAACTCACCTGGATTCTCTTCCTCCGCATCCTCGACGAGCGGGAGACGCACGAGGCGGACGAAGCCGAGGCGCTGGGCATCACCTTCACCCCCACCATCAAGCAACCCTACCGCTGGCGGGACTGGGCCGCCCCCGATTGCGCCTTCCGCAAGGACACGAAGGCGAGTGTCTGGAAATTCGTCCATGAAGACCTGCTGCCGCACCTGAAGGGGCTGAAGGAGAAGCGCGGCGCAACGCCCCGCCAGAAGATCGTTAGCGAAGTCATGTCTGGCGTTGAGCGCAGCCGTGTTGATTCCGAAAAGAACTTCCTCGACGTGCTGGACAAGGTCCACGAAATCAGCAGCGAGACGGTGGACCCCACGCACGTCTTCACGCTCTCACAGGTGTATGAGGGCTTGCTGCTGAAAATGGGCGAGAAGGGCAACGACGGCGGCCAGTTTTTCACCCCACGCGAAATCATCCGCGTGATGATCCGCGTCGTGGACCCACAACCGGGCAAGACGGTTTACGACCCCGGCTGCGGCACCTGCGGCTTCCTTGCCCAGTCCTATGAATACATGCGGGAGAAGGCCGAGCGCGCCGGCACGCTCACTGGCCCCGTTCTTGAGACGCTCAAGCGCCGCACGTTCTACGGCCGCGAGAAGGACGACACCATTTACCCCATTGCCCTCGCCAACCTCATCCTCCACGGCGTTGACGAGCCGCACACCTGTGGCACGGCAACACCCTGTCCGGCGTGCCCACCTATGACGAGCTTTTCAGAGGCGCGCCCCAATTCTTTGATTGCGTGCTGATGAATCCGCCCTTTGGGGGCAAGGAGGGCAAGGAGGCGCAGACGCAGTTCGAGTACAAGACCGGGGCCACCCAGGTCCTTTTCCTTCAGCATGTCCTCAAAAGCATGAAGACGGGCAGCAAGTGCGGCATCGTCCTCGACGAAGGCGTCTTGTTCCGCACCAACGAAACCGCTTTCGTGCAGACCAAGCGCAAGCTCCTGGAGGAATGCAGCGTGGATTGCATCGTCAGCTTGCCCGGCGGGGTCTTCTCGTCCGCTGGCGCAGGCGTCAAAACAAACCTCGTCTTTTTCACCCAAGGCGAGCAAACCGAGCGCATCTGGTATTTTGATTTGTCGGACGTGAAAGTGGGCAAGAAGACACCACTGACGCAGCCGCACTTCGACGAGTTCTTCCAACTGCTTCCGGCGCGAGGCGACAGCGCCCGCAGTTGGACGGTGGATTTCACGGCCCGGTTGCAGAAGGCCTTGGAAGACGCCCGGCCCCATCGGGAGAAGGCCGCCGACCTCGACGCCCAGGCAAAGGAACTCGATGACGCACTCCGTGAAAAGCGGAAGGCGAAATCTGTGAGCGCGACCACATTCGCCGCACTGGAGGGCAAATTGAGGACTTTCGAGCGCGCGGCGCGCGAATCCCGCGCCAAGGCCGACGCCATCGAAGACGCCGTTTTCGATTTGAAGGCCGTCAATCCGAATCGCTCCACCGAGGACGACACGCGCACGCCGGCGCAGTTGCTCGACTTCATTGAGGCCAAGGGTCGGGATGCTGACGAAGCGATCGCACGTCTGCGCTGCCTCATAGTGGAATAGTTTTCAGGGACATCGACATCAGTGACGACGACATTTCCAATGTCGCGTCTTGCGGTCCGGGACTGGCTGCGTGGACTCGCGCCATGATTTCTGCGTCTGTCTTTTCTCGCGGCTCCTGTGCCGTTTCTCTGGTCGTGACCGGTCTGCTCGTCGCTCCTCTGTTCGGGGGCGACACTGAGATGGTTGGCGGGCGGGGCGAAAACCGCACGGTTCTGCCCGTCAACCAGGAGGTTATCCCGCTGGGCCGGCAAACCGACCTCGCCGGCTTGCGTCCGCAGGCGATGGCGCTGTCGCCCGACGGGCGCCGGCTGGTCGCGGCGTCGCACTCGCTGCCGCGGCCGGCGGCGAACGCGCCGCTGCCAAAGCCTGGGCACACGCGGCGAGATTTTGACATTGTGCCTGGTTGCGGACTCCTTGCTGTGGGATTGACGAGTCATCAGATGTCAGGCAAAATCGCCTGACATGAAGACAGTCGAGCTGAAACCGCGGGAATTTCATCGGCGGATTGGCTGGGCGCTGGCCGAAGCGCGCCGAGGTGTGGCCGTGGTGATCGCCGCGCCGGGACAGCCGGCAGTGACGCTGACCCTCGGCCGGCCGGGCGTCGGAAAGCGGTCTCCGGCAGCCGGGGCGGACTGGGACGCGCACTTCGCATGGCTGAAGGCCCAGCCGCGGCTGGCGACCAACCCGGTGGACGATTTGCGCGCCGAGGAGCGGCGATGAACTACCTGGACGCCAACTTCATCGCGGCCCTGCATTTCAACGTGTTTGGTCAAACCGAGACCGCGGAGCGGTACGTCCGCAAGTCGCCGCTTCCGTTCCTCGTGAGCGGTTTGGCGGAATTGGAGGCGCGTCGAGCCTTTGTGCGTCGCACAGGGCAGACGCGGAGCGAAGCGTGGGAGGTGTTTAGTCAGCAACTCGAAACGGGCCGATGGCTGCGCTATTCGGTGGCGTGGGATCCCGCCGCGACCCGCACCGTTGAGTTGATCAAGCGCTTTGGGGCGCGGGTCAATGCCGGCCTGCTGGACACTATGCATGTCGCCCTGGCGCAATTGAGCGGTTGCACGTGGTTTCTTTCCTTCGACACGAACTCGAACGCCCGGGTGCTGGCAGCCTCCGCGCGGCTGAAGGTCTTCCCCGACCTGCTCCCTGCCGAGAAGGCCAAGCTCGCTCGGTAGGTGGCGGCGGCAGGAGGTTGACCGTGCATCCGGGAAGCCGGTGCGTCGGGGGGGGAGGGCGACGTTCCGGAAGGAAAGGCAATAGGGTCAGATCCGTACTATTGACACATGAGATCCGGTTGGAGGAACTCCGGGGCATGGCACGAGCGTGGAGGAATCTGGTGTCGCGTCTTGCGGTCCGGGGCCGGCTGCGTGGGCTCGCGCCATGATTTCTGCGTCTGTCTTTTCTCGCGGCTCGTGTGCCGTTTCTCTGCTCGTGACCGGTCTGCTCGTCGTTCCTCTCTTTGGGGGCGCGGGTTTCTGAGAGCCCGCACTTCAGGTGAAATGTGACGGTGACCGGTCAGATGACATCAACAGTTGGTGAGAAATGCGGGCTGAGGGCACGATCCTGTCTTCGGACCGGCGGCGGGAGTGCGTGCGCAATCCGCGATTCGCGAGCCCGAGCCCCTGATCCTCGCCTAATTTTCTGAAAGTGTGAAAAAAGTGTGTGTACATGCAGGTTTTTTGTTGACAATGAGCT
>MWFF01000087.1 GCA_002071485.1 Verrucomicrobia bacterium ADurb.Bin006
GTCGTGCTTGCGGTAGAAGTCGATGCGGTGGCGGGCGAAGCCTTTGGTCTGGCCGCAGGCAATCCAGTTGGAAACCTTGTAGCAAGTCCCATGGTATTGTTCGATGTCCGAGAAGGTCTCGGCCAGCAGCGGCTTGTAGCCGTGGGCCTGCTGCCAGTGCTCGGGCAAGGCCTTGATGGCCAAAGCCAGCGACCTGGAGGCCAAGTTGGGCATGCGTGTTTTGCCCAGGACCAGGAAGCGGCGGTTGAGCACCACCAGGCCCAAGCGTTGGGCTTTTTGCTGGGGGGTCCAGCCGATCCATTCTTCTCGGTCAGCGAGTTTCCAGGTCGCCGGCCCCCAATCGAGCAGAGCCACCCATTGACCTGCGTATTCGACGGCCTGAAGCAACTGGCGTCCCTGAGGCACGTCGCCCAGATAGTGTTCGCGGTCGAGCAGTTCGCCCGCCCGTTGGTATTCTTCCGGTTCCAGAGCCCGAACCTTTAGATTCTTGAGAAAGGAAACGGGCGGATCGGCACTGAACAGTTGGTGGTTTGTCGAGATCATCGCACGCCTACTACGCACCAAACCACGCCAATTGACAAGCGTTATTTCCAACCTCAACAACAGCAACCCTTCAGGAATTTAAATGAAATAACCGTGGGGGCTGACTCCCGGGCTCTGGCAGAAAGCTTGACGGCCCGGATTCGAGCGTGTTGGGTTTCAATCCTCTGTGACACCGGAAGAGCCACGGCCCAAGTCCTCACCGAGCGAGGCGGGCGATTCACCCGCGGACATCGAGTTGGTGCGCCGCGCCCAGGCGGGCGAACTGGCTGCTTTCGAGCTGCTGGTGAATCGGCACGAACGTCACATCTACTCGCTTGCCCTGCGCATTCTGCGCCAGGAACAGGACGCCGAGGATGTGACGCAGACGGCTTTTCTGAGCGCGCTCGAGAACCTGGCGGGCTTTCGGGGGGAAGCTTCGTTCGCGACGTGGTTGGCGCGCATTGCCACGCATGCCGCTTTGAAAGTTATCCGCAAACGCGAGGGGCTCGACCTGGTGTCGTTCGACCACGCCGTGGACCCTGCCGCGGGGGGCGAGGCGATCCCTCATCCGGAGTACATCGCCGACTGGCGGCAGAGCCCGGAGAGACTGGTCGAGCGCAACGAAACACGCGAACTCATTGAAGCGGCTCTGGCGGAGCTGGATGAGAAGCATCGCCTGGTGTTCCTGCTGCGGGATGTCGAGGGGTTCTCGGTGCGGGAGACGGCCGAGTTCATCGGGATCAGCGAGGTCAACGTGAAGGTCCGGCTGCTCCGCGCCCGGCTCCAGTTGCGGGAACGGTTGACGAAGGTGTTTGGAGACCCGGCCCGGCGGCTCGCACCGCATCGGCACGATGAGGACGCAGCACCGGCTGTGTAACCTTCTGCCCGATGATGGCTCCTGATAGAAGCCGTTTATGAACTGTGACGAGCTGCTGTCTCTCTTGAATGAGTATGTCGACGGCGAGACCGCCGCCGGGTTGTGTGTCGAGTTCGAGCGGCATCTTGCCGGATGCAATCCCTGCCAGGTTGTCGTGGACAACATTCGCAAGACGATCACGCTTTACAAGGCGGGAGAGCCGTACGAATTGCCCCTCGCCTTTCGGAACCAACTGCATGCCGCGCTTCGCGCGCGTTGGCAACAGACCCACACCCCTGCGGCGCCTCCACCGCCCACTCCATGAGCCGGCGTGCCCGGTCGCTTCGCGCCGGCCACATCTGCCGGAAATCCGCCGGCCGCGTCCTCTCACGCCTCACCGCTCCGGTGGTGTTGGTGTTGCCGGACGGTCAGGCGGAGGCACGGCGAGCGGAGGCGGATTGCGCAACGCCTTGTATATCCAGGCTTCGAGAGGGCGGATTGGCCCCAGCCAGGAGTAAAAGGGCGAGTAGACGAGCCGGAGTCGGACAACGGACAGGAACATGACCAGCGAGGTGCGGAAGTATCGGACGGTGGAACCGAGGTGGTCGGTCCAATCCACCGGCACCTCGATCATGGTGCCGCCTGCGTGCTTGACGGCATAGAGCAGGTTCACATCGAACGCCATGTCTGCGATGAGCAGGCGATCCTGGATTTTCAAAGCCATGTGTTGGCGCAGGAATTTCGCTCCGCACTGGGTGTCGTGAATCCCCATCCCGAACAGGAACTCGACGATGAAATGGAAAATCTTGCTGGCCAGTTGGCGGTGGCTGGGCTGCAACTGGTGGATGACGGCGCCCGGCACCCGTCGCGAGCCGACCGCGCAGTCGTAGTCCCGGCACCGAGCCGCCAACTCGAGCAGCGAGGCAGGCGACGTGGCCGCGTCGGCGTCGGCGTATCCGATGATGTCCGCTTCCGGTGCCAGGCGCAGTCCTTCAATCAGCGCGCCGCCCTTGCCCACACGATCGGGAATGACCAGCCAGCGGATGTTCGAAAAATCGCGAGCCACACTCTCGACCACCCCGAGCGTGTTGTCCCGACATCCGTTGACCACAGCCACAATCTCGAATCGCCCCGCGTAGTGATCCCGCACATAAGATGCGTACTGGCGCAGCGTGGGGCCGATTCGGCCCTCCTCGTTGTAGGCCGGAATCAGCAATAGAACCGAGGGCAGGTTCATTGTCCCTCCGATGATCTGGTCCGACGGGCTAGTGCCCTTTGTCGCCGGCGTTGTTGGCGATCTGGACGGACCCCGTGCTGAGGTTGGCGATTCGCGCGGCGCCGTTGAAGACGTTGTCGGTGATCACCGCGCGGCGGACCCCTTCGGCCAGGTGAATCTGGGGCTTGGCTTCGCGGAACTCGCATCCGCGCACCAGGAGCGTGCCGCCGTTCGCCCGGATGGCGTGACGCCCTTCCCTTTTCGAATCCCATTGGACGAAAGTGCAATCGCTGAAGCCCACCGTGCCGCGTCCGTCGATCTTGGCGATCTGATGGCACGGACCCCAGAAGGCGCAATTGACGAAGCGCACGGCGCCCGTATGCGTGCCCATGACTTCGACCATCGTCGGATCGGGACCATGGAACGAGACGAACTCGCCATTGGTGATCAGGAGGCCGAACGGCGCCGATTCATCCACCACGAGCGAGGTGTGGCAGTCGTCGGCGCCCAGGCCGAGGAAGTTGCCGTTGCAGACGCCGCTCTCGGACTTGATGAACCGGTAGCCGATCTTGTAGCCGAAACAGAAGGTATTGAGGACGTATTGCCAGTCGCTGCGCCCGAAGACGAACGCCTCGCCGTTCTCCATCTGCCACTGGAAGAGCTTCGGTCTCGTGCTCCACCACGGGTTGAAATGGACGTTCTCGATGCGGCCGATGTCGAAAATCCGGTCGACGAGAATCCCGCGGCGCAGGGGTTGGCCGTGCACGTCGCGAACCAGGTGGCGCTCGTTCTGGGTGGCGTCGATGCCGTTGTAAGGGTTGAGGAGTTCGACCGCCAGCACGGCCGGGTTCTTGCCGCGCAGAGCAACGGCCCAGGGGTAGGGCACGGGGATATCATCCGCTTTCTGGTTGGGGTAATAGAGGGCGACGCCTTTGAGGGTGCTGTTATGGTTGAGCGTGATGAAAGGCAGCCCGCCTTCCTTGCCGGCGTTCTCCGTGACCAGGAAGGTGGTGCCGTCATCGGTCGGTTTGGGCAGTCCGCGGTCGCGCAGCCCATTGTGGGCCGGGACAGATTCCCAGACGCCTCTGAGCGTCACCGCCGTCGGGACGTTCAAGTGCCCGGCGAAAAGATAATTGCCGCGGGGTGCGCTCACCGTGCCCCCGCCGGCCTTTGCAGCCGCATCGAGCGCCTGTTGGAAAGCGGCGGTGTCGTCGGTCGACCCATCGCCTTTGGCGCCGAAATCGCGGACATTCCAAAGGTCGGCCGCGGCGCAGGGGAGACTCGACAGCAGCAGTGCGACCAGCGCCGGGATGCGGGTTTGAGTTTTCATAAGAGATGCGTTGGCGTGTGTGGAAGGGCGGCGGGACGGGCGGCGTCACTCGATCCCCAGCCGCTTCTGGATTTGTTCGAGCGAGATTCCTTTTGTCTCGGGCATGACACGGATGACCCAGATCAACTGGCCCACCATGCAAAGCGCGTAGAAGGCGAAGACGTGTCCGCCCGACTTCGCGGCGATCATGGGGAAGGTCCAGGAGATGGCGGCGGCCATGATCCAGTGGGTGAAGCTGCCAAGCGCCTGACCGCGGGCGCGGACGCGATTGGGGAAAATCTCGCTGATGAACACCCAGATGACGGCGCCCTGGCCGAAGGCGTGGGATGCAATGAAGACGAGCAGGCTGCCCAGCAGCAGCCAGCCGCCGGAGTGGGTGTAGAAGGCGTAGGCGGAGGCGCTGAGGCTCGCGATGTACCCGATCGAGCCTAACAGCATGAGCCTGCGCCTGCCGAAGTGATCGATCACGGTCAGTGCCGCCAGGGTGAAGACCAGGTTGGTGAAGCCGATAATGACCGATTGGAGCAAGGCCGACGCCTGATCGGCTCCGGCCATCTTGAAGATATGGGCGGTATAGTAGATGAGGGCATTGATGCCCGAGAGCTGGTTGAACATGGCGATCGCCACCGCCAGGAGGATCGGCTTGAGGTAGCGACGGCAGAAAAACGGCTCCTCGAGACCGTGATGCGCGAGGTCGAGAGACGCCTGGATTTCGCCCAGCTCGAAGTCGAGCGCATTCAAGTCTGTCCCGCATTTCTCGAGCACCCGGCGGGCCTCGGCGATGCGTCCCTGGGCGACGAGCCAGCGCGGGCTCTGGGGTGTGAAGACCAGGAGCAGCAGGAAGACGATCGCCGGCAGGGCCATGACGCCGAACATCCAGCGGCTCTGCGCATCGCCCAGGCCCAGGCTGCCGATGATGTAATTGGACAGATAGGCCAGTAAAATCCCCAACACGATGTTGAACTGAGTCACCGCCACCAGTCGTCCGCGATACGATGCCGGCGAGATCTCGGCGATGTACATTGGCGAAACCACCGACGCCCCGCCCACGCCCAATCCGCCAAGGAACCGGAAGAACATGAACGCGTGCCAGTTCCACGCGAAGGCGCAGCCCAGGGCCGCCAGGAGAAACAGGATTCCCAGAATGAAGAGCACGCCGCGGCGCCCCCATGCGTCGGCCGGGCGCCCGACGCTGATGGCGCCGACGATGGTGCCGATCAGCGCGCTCGAGACTGTGAAGCCGAGCATGAAATCGGTGAGCTCGAAGTGTTTCTGGAGCCACTCCGTCGTCCCCGAGATCACGGCCGTCTCGAACCCGAACAGCAGGCCGCCCAGAGCGGCAACCACGGCGCTGCCGAGGAGATAAGTCGTCAGGTGCCCGGAGGGGGCGCCTGGAGGAGTCGTGGCAGGGGTTTGGATATTTGCTGCCATAGCGCGCGGATCGAGCGGGTGCATTTGAGCTTCAGGTGAGGAGAAGCCTGACCCGAGGCGGCTTGGGTCGTCAACACCCGATTCGTCCCGGCGGGTTCAGGACTGGCTGGTGAGGCCCCAGCGCGTGCGGATGCGGCGTTCGATCTGGCCGAAGAGAAAGCGGTCGAGCAACAGGCCGAACAAGATGGTGAGCATCATGATGCCCAGGACCTGGGCGACGTCGTTGAGTTCCCGTCCCATGTAGAGCAGGTAACCCAAGCCGACACTCGACTTGATCAACTCGGCCGAGACGGCCCCGTGCCAGCCGAGGGTCCACCCCAGCTTCACGCCAGTGACGATGCCAGGGAGCGCCGCGGGCAGGATCACGCGCAGCGGCATGGCGTAACCAGGGGTGCCCAGAGTGCGGGCCGCCCGCAGGTGCAGGGGCGGAATGTGCAGGATGCCGTCCGAGGTCGCGATGGCGACCGCGGCGACCGAACTCATGACGATGACGAAATAGATGCCGCGATCGCTCAGGCCGAAGAGCAGGAGGGAAATCGGGACCCAGGCGGCCGTGGGGAGCGTCTGCAGCCCGAGAAAGAGCGACCGCAAGCACTGGTTCAGGACGTGGTTCATGCCCATGACGACGCCGACAACCAGGCCCAGACCCGCGGCGGCGGAGAAGCCGATGGTCATGCGCATGAGCGTGGCCGACACGCTGGGCCAGAGCAGACCGTCGCGGCCCAGTTCCCAGAGGCGTTCCCCGACCTGAAGGGGCGAGGGGAACAGGTAATCGGGAATCAGTTGGAGGCTGAAGAGCGTCTGCCAGCCACCCAACAGGAGCAGGTAGAACCCCGCGACGTAGCGCTTAGTCCCTTTTTCCGTCGTCGTTCTCACGCGGTTCCTCCTCGAGTTGGGCGGCGATTTGCGCGGCGTAGGCGGTGACGGCGGCGGCGTTGATGTCGCGCGGACGCGGCATGTCCACCTTGATCTCCGCCTTGATGCGCCCGGGACGCTTGGTGAACACGACCACGCGATCGCCCAGGCAGGCGGCCTCGCGCGAATCGTGGGTGACGGACACGATCGTCTTGCGAGTGCGGACGAGGATGTCCTGCAGCTCGCCGTACAGCTTGGCGCGCACCAGGGCGTCGAGCGCCGGAAAAGGTTCGTCGATAAGCAGGAGTTTGGGGTCGGGGGCCAGCGCCCGCGCCAGGGCGGCGCGCTGCTTCATGCCGCCGGACAGTTCGTGGATCGAGGCGTGAGCGAACTCGTCGAGGCGCACCAGCTTGAGCAACTCCATGGCGCGGCGCCGCCGCCGCAGGGGGTGAAACCGGAAATTCGGCAGCCATCGCAGCCCGTAGGTGACGTTGTCGAGGACGTTCAGCCAGGGGAACAGGGCGTGCTCCTGGAACATCATGAGGCGGTCGTTGCCGGGGCGCCGGACACGCCGGCCTTCGAGCGTGATCTCGCCCGTGGTCGGCGCGTCGAACCCGGCGATGAGATTGAGCAGTGTGGACTTGCCGCAGCCCGAGGGACCGAAGAGCACCACGAACTCGCCCTCGCGGATCTCGAGGCTGACGGGCGCGAGCGCCTCGATCGTCTGCTCGTTGTTGCGAAAGACCTTGCTGACGTTGGCGAGCCGCAGCTTCACCCCCGGCGGCGCGGGCGCCGGCTCGGCGGAAGGCGGGTGGTCGGGAGCGGCTGGTGGCTGCATGGCTAATCGGCAACGGGCGGGAGACCCTTGGCGTGAAGCACGTCGTTCAAGGCATCAAGCGAGTAGAGGCCCGCCAGACGCGGCTGGCTCCTGAGGAAGCCGACGCGGTAGGCGGCCTCGCCGCACTTGCGCAGGGAGGCGCTGATGGGGTCCCAGGTGAACTCGATCCGCTGCAAGGCGCGTTTGACGACCGCCTCGGGGAGCGCCTTCCCGGTTTCCCGTTTCAACTCGGCGTTCAGGATGCGGGCCGCCGCATTCTTGTCCCCGTTGATCTCCTGCGTCACCTCGATCAATGCGGCCAGCAAATCCCGAATCAACTGGGGGTGCTCTCGAAGGAAAACTCGATTGGCCACCAGATGCGTGGTCACGTACCGCCCCTCGGGCCAAAGGGTCCGTTCATCCAGAAACAGCTCGCCGCCGCCCTCGAGTTCGAGCCGCGCCACCCACGGCTCCACGGTCCAGGCCCCGTGGATCTCGCCTCTCCTGAACAGCGTGAGTTGATCCGGATTCGACAGCGCCACGAGCGTCAGGCTGCCGCCCTTTTCCTTGAGCCTGTACCCGTGCTCGGCAAACCAGAGCCGCGCCGCCACATCCTGGGTGTTGCCCAGTTGCGGCGTGGCAATGATCTTGCCGTCGAAGTCCGCCTCGCTCCGGATGCCCGCCCCCGAACGCACCACCAGGCCCGTTCCCCCGCTGGCCCCGCCGGCGATCACCACGAATTTCTCCCCGCGGGTGCGAAGGAATCCATTAATGGTCGGGTTTGGACCGACAAACGCGACATCAATCGCGTCCGTGAACAGCGCTTCGATCGCTGTGGGCCCAGCGTTGAACGAGGTCCACTCAACCGCCCGACCGATCTTGCGATCGAACTGCCCGCCGGCGCGCGCATAGACGGCCTGGGCGTGCGTGAGGTTCGGGAAATGCCCCAGGCGGAGCGGACGCGGCTGGTCGGCGGCGCCCAGAAGCGACAAAGCGCTCAGGGCGGCCACGAGCACGCTCGTTTGAAGCACGGCCTTCACGGCGTATCGGACCGGCGCAACCGACAATGATTGACTGAGGAAATCACCTGCATTTTCTGCAATCGATCCGACAAATCGTTCCGACTCCGAGGCCCATCGGGGGCACCGCGCCACCCTTACCCTCCCCCGTGCCTGCCGGACGCGCATTCTACCAACCGGGCAAGGGACCGCAACCGTTACATGCTCGGCGATTCGAGACCGCAACCGGCCATTTTGAACCCGATCCCGAGTGCTTCATAAGGCTTCGCGGAGTTCGATGTCCGAGCTCCGGCAAAACCGCGCTCAGAAAGGGGGCCGGGAGCATTCTGTCGGTTCTGAGAGTGGTCTGCCGTGAGATCAGTGTGTTGCAGTTCTCGGTCTCTGGGACCTGGCGCGGTTTTGCCTTTCTAACCCGCATAACAGACATCAGGCGAGATCCGGCCACCCTGTGCACTGACGGGGGTAAAATATGCGGATTAGCGCGCGTTTCGGGCCCGACCCACCGCCCACTGGCGCAGCCGGTCCATCTGCTCGGACATCGTGCGGGCGAGAGGCACACTCTGTTCGAGGGCGGTCAGGATGTGGCCGGTCTCGAGCTGTTGTCGGGCATGGAACGCGTCGAAAAGAGCGCTGACGACCGCCTCCTCGATCTCGGCCCCGCTATAGCCGGCCGAGGCGCGCGTCAGGGCGTCGAGGTCGAACCCGGCCGGGTCCCGATTTCGCTTGCGCAGGTGAATGGATAAGATCTCGAGTCGCTCGGCTGCATCGGGAAGATCGACAAAAAAAATCTCATCGAGGCGACCCTTGCGCAGCAGCTCGGGCGGGAGTTGCGAAATGTCGTTGGCGGTGGCCAGGACAAAGACCGGGACGGTCTTCTCGGAGAGCCAGGTGAGGAACGTGCCGAACACGCGCGCAGTCGTGCCGCCATCCGCCAAGGCGGACCACTGGGAGCCCGCAAAGGCCTTGTCGATTTCGTCGACCCAGAGGACGGCGGGGGCGACCGATTCGGCGACCGCGATGGCGCGCCGGACGTTTTCCTCGGAGGATCCGACCAGGCTGCCGAATACACGTCCGATATCGAATCGCAGGAGGGGGACCTGCCAGGCGTTGGAGACGGCCTTGGCGCACAGGCTCTTGCCGCAGCCCTGGACGCCGAGCAGGAGCATGCCCTTGGGAGCGGGCAGGCCAAAGTCGCGGGCGGCATCGGAGAGGGCGCTCGCCCGTTTGGCGAGCCAGTCCTTGACCTGGGCGAGGCCGCCGACCGTGTCGAACGTCTCCTCGGTGGCGTAGTATTCGAGCAAGCCGCTCTTGCGGATGATCTGCTGCTTCTCCTCGAGAACTTCGGCCACGAGGTCCCCGCTGAGCCGCTCGTGTTTGATCAGAATCTTCGCAAACACGTTCTCGCCTTCGCTCAGGGTCAGCCCCAGCGTCGCCCGCAGCAGCCGCTCCCGTCCCGCCCCGTCCAGGTCGAGCGCGACCCGGCCGGTCGGGGCCACCTCGGCTATGACCTGGTCGAGCAACTCGCCGAACTCGTCACAGCCCGGCAACGGGAAGGGGAGCACCGTGATTTCCTTGTCGATCTCGATCGGCACTTCGAGGACGGGCGAGATGAGAATAATGGTCTTGAGACTGTTCTTGAGGTGAAGCGCAATTTCCTTGAGCCGGCGAATGACGGCGTAGTTCGACCGGACCAGGAACGGGTGGAGATCCTTGAATATGAACAGCGCGGGCTCGACCTGATCGACCACCTGATCGAGCGCCGCCAGCGGGTCTTTGGTGGCGGAATGGCGCTGCTTTTGCGATTGCACCGACACGCCGGCCGGGACCAGGCCCGACGTGCAGCTCCATTGGTACACCTGTTTCTCCCAGCGCCGGGCGATCCCGCAGATCACCGACTCGACGCGGGCCTCCTCGCTCGAAACCAGGTAGAGGATGGGGTAACGGGCCCGGATCAGGCACTCGATTTCGCGCGCGGTTTTCTGTGACGGGGTCAGCACGTGAAGGCATAGTCTGCCAGAAGTCACGGCGCGGTGCAATCGCGCAGCCGACACCGCCTGCGATTGAACATCCCGCGATGCGAAACGTCGTTTGTTTCATGAGTTCAGTTCGATCCGCGGTTCTGGCGTGTGCGGGCGGCGCGGGGGTGGTGCTGGCCATTTGGGCAGGCGCCCTGGGCCTCTGGCTGCCGGACTCGTTTGGCGCCGAGTTCGACGTGCGCCTGGATTCTGCCGTCGAGGCGGTCGCCCAGGTCATGCCGGCGGTGGTCAACATCGGCACGGAAACCATCGTCGCCGTACGTGACCCTTTCGAGGACTTGTTGCAGGAATTCTGGGCCCCTTACCACAGGCGGCGCCCGTTCACCACAACGCAATACAGCCTTGGCTCGGGGGTGATCATCGACGAGGCCGGGTATCTGATAACCAACGACCACGTTGTGCGCCGGGCCACGCGGATTCGAGTGCGGATCGGCGACGAGGCGGGCTCTCGAGAATACGAGGCGAAGCTCGTTGGGGAAAGCAGCCGCAACGACATCGCCATGCTCAAGATCGAGGCAAGGCCGGGCGAGCGATTCCGGACGGTGCGATTCGCGGCGGATGACGATTTGCTCCTGGGCGAGACCGTGCTGGCCCTGGGGAATCCGTTTGGCCTCGGGGGGTCGGTCAGCCGCGGAATCTTGAGCTCGAAGAGCCGGCGCCCCGCCCTCGAAAACACGCCGATGGGGATCGAGGATTGGCTGCAGACCGACGCCGCGATCAATCCGGGCAACAGCGGCGGACCCCTGATCAACCTGCGCGGGGAATTGATCGGTCTGAGCATTGCAGTGTATCGCGAGGGCCAGGGCATCGGATTCGCCATTCCGATCAAGCGGATCACCGAGGCCCTGCTCGAAATCGCGTCGCCCGAACTGCGCCAGTACTGGTTTGGTGCCCGGGTGCGACCGGGCGGATCGACGCTGGCGGTCTCTTCGCTCGAGGAAGGGAGCCCCGCGGAGGCGGCCGGTCTGAAGCCCGACGACATGATTGTGGGAATCAACGGACGGGCGACGCGCGGTTTCCTCGATTTCATCAAAGAACTGAGCGCCGCCGGGGATGAGCGGGACATCGCGCTGACCCTCAGGCGCGGTTCGGACCGTCGGTCGGTGACGCTGCGAATGGTGCGCGCCGGCGCCGTTTTCAACGCGGCTCTGATCCGCCGGAAACTGGGGTTGGCCGTCCAGGAGATCTCACCGGAGCTGTCGGGGCGGCTGGGGCTGGCGGACAATGCGGGCCTGGTGATCGCCGATGTGGATCGCACAGGGCCGGCATCCGAGGCACGGCTTTCGCGCGGCGCCATTATCGTCGCCGTGGATGGCCGGGCCCCGGAAGGGGTCGTCGAGTCAGCAAAATACTTGTACGGCAAGAAGAAAGGCGACACCGTCGGGCTTGAAGTTCTGGTGCAGCGCCGCCGGGGGATGGTGTTGACGTGGGAGAGCCTCGAGATTGCGTTGCAGGTTCAATAGCACGGTTTGCAGGGCTGCTCCGGGCCCGTGTTCGAGCGACAGAACAGTCGATGAGCAACCAGGAACCGATGATTGAAATCGAAGATCTGACGAAGCGGTATGGACGACATGCCGCGATCGATCGGATCTCGTTCAGCGTCTGCCGGGGCGAGATCGTGGGTCTGCTGGGTCCGAACGGCGCGGGCAAGAGCACGATCATGCGCATCCTGGCCTGTTTCATGCCGGCGACCTCCGGCACCGCCCGGATTGCCGGTCTTGACGTGTTTCGCGAGGCCGACAGCGTGCGTCGGCGCATCGGGTACATGCCCGAGAACAACCCGCTGCACCTGGACATGCGCGTGCGCGAGTACCTGAAGTTCCGGGCGCGACTCAAGGGACTGGGCATCGCCGAGAGCCGGGATCGGGTCAGCGTCGTGATGGACCAATGCGGATTGTCCGAAGTGGGATGGAAGATCATCGGCACGTTGTCCAAAGGTTTCCGGCAGCGGGTGGGGCTTGCCGATGCCCTGGTCCATGAGCCCGATCTCATCATTCTCGACGAACCCACCATCGGGCTCGATCCGCACCAGGTCCGCGCTGTGCGGCAGTTGATCAAGGAACTGGGGCGGCACCGGACGGTTCTCCTCTCGTCGCATATCCTCCCCGAAGTCGAGATGACGTGTCACCGGGTCCTCATTCTGCACGGCGGACGAGTCCTGGCCGCGGACACCACGGAGAACCTGCAACGCCGGATGAGCGACTCCGGACAGGTGGTGGCGGAGATTGCGGCCAACCCGCACGAACTGGCCGCCTGCTGGGACGGAATGGAGGGGGTCGAGCGCTTCGACGTGACGCCTTCCGACGGTCTCTACTGTCGTTGCGCTCTCACGCCCCAGCACGGAGTGGATCTGCGTGTGCGGATTTTCGAGACGGTGTTGGCGCGGGGATGGCGCCTGCGGGAGCTGACGCACAGCCGGCACTCGCTCGAAGACATCTTCGTCCATGTCACCCGCGCCGACCGGGAGGAGGAGGAGGAGGAGGAGGGCCTCTGATGCGCGTCCTGATCACCCTGATCCGGCGGGAACTGAGCAGCTTCTTCAGCGGGCTGGGAGGCTATCTGATTATTGCGGCCATGCTCTTCCTGACCGGCGTCAGCTTTGTCGACATCATCGAAGCGGTCAACAATGACACCATCCACACGCCGCTGACGGAGTTGTTTTTCGGATCGCCGTTTTTCTGGCTGATTCTGCTCGTGGTGCCGACGCCGGTGATCACGATGCGGTTGTTTGCCATCGAGAAGTTCTCAGGCACGTATGAGACGCTTATGACGACCCCGGTGGGCGATGTCCAGGTGGTTCTGGCCAAGTTCGCCGCGGCCTGGATGTTCTTTGCCGTGGCGATCGCGCCGTTGCTGGGCGTGCTGCAACTGGTGCATCACTACGCCTCGCCCGGCGAACGGTTCGAGTGGTGGACGACCGCCAGCACGTTCGGGGGCATTCTCTTGATCGGCAGCAGCTACCTGGCCTTGGGCTGCCTGGCCTCCGCCCTCACCCGCAGCCAGATCGTCGCGGCAACGATGAGTTTTGGCGCGGGACTCGCCCTGTTTCTCTTCAGCTTCCTCCAATTCAGCATCGGCACGCAGCCCGGCTGCCTGGCCACGGTGGTGAACCATGTATCGTTGTTCGGACACATGGAGGATTTCGTGCGCGGCGTGGTGGACACGCGTCCGCTGGTCTTTCACCTGAGCCTGGTGGCGTTTGTGTTGTTTCTCAATGTCAAGGTGGTCGAGAGCCGCCGTTGGAAATAAGATGCCGCATCCCTCCGATCCAACCGAGAGCTTCTCGTCCGCCAGCCGCTTTCGAATCGCGTTAAACGTGGCCCTGGCGCTCCTGGCTCTCGCGGCCTTGCTCGCAATGGCCAATTATCTCGCCGCGCGTCATTTCCAACGTTTCCTCTGGGCGGAGGATGAGCGGTATCAGCTCTCCCTCCCCACCCGGCAGGTGTTGGCAGCGATCGCCAACGAGGTCAAGGTAACGATTCTCTTCAGTCGGAACAATACCCTGTATTCGCCGGTGACGGGCCTGCTCAAGGAATACGGCTACGCGTGTCCGCGCCTGAGGATCGAGACCATCGACTACGACCGCGACGTGCAGTTGGCGCAGACGACCGCCGCGCGCCTCCAGTTGTCGCCCGAGGACTCGGACCTGGTGGTCTTTGAAGGCGAGGGACGCACCCGTATCGTGCGGGCGGTCGAGCTGTCCGAGTACGACATCAGCGGTCTCCTGGCGGGCGGGAAGGAGGTTCGCCGCGTCGGTTTCAAAGGCGAATCGCTCTTCACCGACGCCCTGGCCAATCTGATCGAGGGGAGGAGCCCCAAGGTCTACTTTCTCCAGGGCCACGGGGAGCACGATCCGACCAGTCTCGAGACCCGGTTCGGCTACTCGCAATTCACCCGCCTGCTCCAGCAGAAGAACATTGCCACGGCGACGTTGCGGCTGGTCGGCGACGCCGAGGTGCCGGAGGACTGCGAACTGCTCGTGCTGGCCGGGCCGCGCAGCCGCATCGACCCGACCGCGCTGGAGAAGATCGGCCGCTATCTGGACACCGGAGGGCGGATGTTGGCACTGCTGAGTTTCTATCAGTCCGGGTATGCCCAGACCGGTTTGGAACGGTTCCTGGCCGGGTGGGGTGTGGCTGTCGGCGACAACCTGGCTCTCGATCCGAGCAACGCGGTCCGCGGAGGCGGCATTCTTGCGACCAATTTCTCGAACCATCCCATCGTGCGTCCGATGCGGGGTCACACGGTCTATCTCCTCGTCCCCCGCTCCGTGGCGCCGCTGCGCTTGGGAGGTGCGGCTGGAGACGCCCCCAAGGTCGAGCCGCTGGTGAGCACCAGCGTGGGAGGCCGCACGGAGAGCGAGGGACTGTCGAGCGGTCTGCCCGAGTTCAACCCCGCGCGAGACCGGCGCGGGGTGATCCCGCTGGCGGTCGCGGTCGAGAAGGGGAGCATCCAGGGCGTGGCGGCGGATCGGAACTCGACGCGGCTCGTCGTGGTGGGAGAATCGATCTTTCTGGCCAACGAAACGATCGTGAAATCGGCCGCCAATATCGAGTTTGCGAGTCTGGCGGTGAATTGGCTGCTGGATCGCCCCCAACACCTGTCCGGTCTCGCCCCTCGCCCGATCAAGGAGCACAGTGTTCTTCTGTCGCAGTCTCAAGTGGTCCAGTTGCGCTGGATTCTGCTGGCCGTCCTTCCCGGGACCCCGCTGCTGATCGGGCTGCTGGTCTGGTGGCGTCGGCGTCGCTAGCTCGCATGAACGCAAAAACCACACGCTGGCTGCTGTTTCTGGCCGTTGCCCTCGCGGCCTTCATCGCCCTGTTCGAGCGCCGCACGGACGACACTGCGCGTCGGGCCGAACAGGCCGCGCGGCTATTGCCCGAGCTCGTGACGGCGGAGGTGACGGCGTTGACCTTGACCGGGGCAACGAATCCGGCCATCCGCCTCGAGCGGGTGCACGACGGCTGGGAATTCCAGAGCCCGCTCCGCTATCCGGCGCAACCGGCCGGTGTGGATCGGTTGCTGACAGCCTTGCGGGATCTGCGGTGGCAGGGGCATGTCACGGCGCAGGAACTCCTGGCGCACACCAACGGCCTGGCCGCGTTCGGCTTCGCCCCTCCGGCCGTGAGCATCGCCATCCAGCAAGGCGACCGCCCCATCGATCTGCGGCTGGGCGCGCCCACGGCGCTGGGCGGCCAGATTTACGCGCAAGTGGCCGGACGCGGCGGGCTCTACACCGTCGATGGCGCGGTGCTCAAGACCCTCCCCGGCGGGGTGAATGAATGGCGGGACACGGCCCTGGTGCGGCTGGCCAGGCGCAGATTCGACCGGCTGCAGGTGCGCCCGATCACCAACGGGTTCGAGGTGGTGCGGAGCCCCTCGAATCACGTGTGGCGGATGGTGCGCCCCCTCTCGACACGGGCGAACAACGCGCGTCTGGACCTCCTGCTCGACCAACTCGAACTGGCCCGAGTGATACAATTCGTCACCGACGACCCGCGGGCCGACCTCGAGCCCTACGGTCTTCAACCACCGGATCGCGAGTTGGTGCTCAGTCAGGGAACCAATGACATTCTGACGCTCCAAATCGGCAGGAGTCCGGCCAATGCGCCCGACCAGCTTTTCGTGCGGCGAATGGAGCATTCCAACGTGGTCGCCGTGGCCCGATCGAGTCTGGCGCCGTGGCTGGCCAGTTTCCGCGAGTTCTGCGACCGCCGCATGATGGTGTTCGATCCGGATGCCGTGACGCGCATCGAGGGGATTGCGGATGGTGCTTTCGCCCTCGAACGCCAAACCAACGGCACCTGGCAGATCGTCGCGCCCTTCCTCGCCTCGGCGGACTCGGTGCTTGTGCTCGAGATGCTGCAAAACCTGGCCGAACTCGAATTCCTCGAATTCGAACGCGAGGTGACAACCGATTTCGTCCCGTACGGCCTCGCCCCGCCGCGGCGGCAGTACGTCCTCCAAACGACCGTGGCGGGCGCCGGGTCCGCGCCCACCAATCAGGTGCTGGCTCAGGTTGGCTTTGGCAACCCGACCGGATTCAAGTACTACGCGCGGCGTTCGCTGGACAGCGCCGTCGTCACGATCATCGACAACAACCGCCTGCCGCGCGCCGCATTCGAGCTGCGCGACCGCCGAATCTGGAATGTCAGCACCAACCAGATGGTCAGCATCACCGTGCACCAGTTGGGCGAGACCCGAAAACTCCTGCGCACCGGACCGATGCAGTGGACGGCCCCGCCGGGCGACACCGCCCAGCTCAATCCGGTCAGCCTCGAAGAGGCGGCGTATCGACTCGGCCAATTGCGGGCCGACCGCTGGGTGGCCCGCGGCGAAGATCAACTCGCCCGCTTCGGCTTTGGCACCATCGATCATCGCCTGGCCATCGAGGTCAACCAGGATGGACGCATCCGCACCCTCGAAGTGCGCTTCGGACGGCGTACCCTGTCGAACCAATCCGCCTATGCCGCCGTCTCCATCGAGGGCGTGGAAGGCCCTGTGATCTTCGAGTGCCCCCGCTCGATTTACGAGTTTGTCCTCGGCAACCTGACCTTGGTGCCGACACTCCCGGACGGGTCCGGCTGATATGTCCACACCTCCGCGGACGAGCAGATGGCGTTTCCTTCGCCGCGCCCTCCGGTGGTGTCGCTTCGGGCTCTCTTTCCTCGTCCTCGCCCTGCTCTTGGCCCTGCTGTATGTGACGCGCGTCGGCCTGCCCGGCTTCTGCAAAGTGCCGCTGCTCTCCGAATTGCGCCGTCGCGGGATCGACTTCGAGTACGAGCGGCTCGCCTGGCACTGGCATCGCGGCCTGGTGGCCCAGAACGCCGCCCTGCGTCCGCTCCCCGATGCCGGCGGATTCCGCGCCCGGGCCGCCGAGATCGTTCTCGACCCGCATTGGGGCCGCCTGATGCGCGCGCGCCAAATCGAGTTGGAATCTCTGCGCATCCTCGACGGTCATCTCTCGGTGCCCTTGCATGAACCTGGCCAGACACCCGACGAATTCTCGATCGAGGCCGTGAACGCCGGCATCCGGTTCCTGCCGGGCGGCACCTGTGAAATCGAGAATCTCGAGGCCTCATTCCTGGGGGCAACCGTTCAGGCCAGCGGCGTCATCACTAACGCACACGACCTCATCGAGTGGCTCCACACGCTCGACAGACGGGAGCGACCGGACCCGACCCCGCCCTGGCGCGCGCCGCTGCGGCGCTTGGCCGAATTCCGGAAGGGCCTGCGCCTGGCCGGGGTGCCGGAGTTCAGGCTGCGGTTTCGCGGCGACGCCCGGCACCCGGAATCGTTCGCCGGCGAGTTCAAAGGGAAAACCGACGGCGCCGAGTCGCCGCAATTCAGCGTTCGGAATCTGCGCTGCAGCATCGATCTGAGCACCAACCAGCCCCGGCCGCTTGCCGGCGCCTGGCGGCTGATCGCGCGCGTCGAAGCCGACTCCGCCGGTGGGTCTTGGGGCAGTCTGCGACACGCGGAGTTCCGCGCGCACACCGATCTTCAGACCACCCACCCCATCCCCGCCCGGGTCGATTGGGAGGTTGTCGCGCGCAAGGCCCAGACGCCCTGGGCCTCCTTCGATGGCGTTCGCCTGGCGGGCCATTCCGAGCGCCTTGGCGCGAACGCCCGGGAGTGGCGGACGAGCCTGACACTGGATGCCCAAGCGTGCACGGCCCCGTGGGGGGGCACCCGCACGAGCCGAGGCGCCGCCTCATTCGAACACTCGCTGGCTGGCCTGCTGTCGGCCCCGATCGACCTCAAGGCAAGCATCGAGGCCGTCGATACCCCGCCGGTTACGATCGGAGTGGCGCATCTCGAGGCGCGTCTGCGGTCTGTTCCAGATGCGGTCGGGGGCGGCGGCCCGCTTGCCACGCTGCCAGGGTCACAGCGTGGATGGGAGATACTGAACCGGATCGAGGGCTCGTGGCGGATCGCGGCGACGAACTTGCAGTCTCAGTGCCTGGCTCAGCCACTGACTCTCGAAGACGTGATCGGCGCGGGCGATTGGAAAGCGCCGTGTCTGCGCGTCGCGAGCTTGCGGACTGGGCTCTATGGTGGATCACTCGATCTGTCCGCGGCGCGCCTGGACGTGGCGACTGGGGAAGTCGAGGCGCAGCTCCTCTCGGACTTCGATCCGCATGCCGTGGCGGCGCTGGCGGGTCAGCGCCCGTCCAAGTGGCTTGACCAGTTCCAGTGGGACCGCCCCCCGCGCGTCCAGGCGCGTGTGCGCGCCCTGCTGCCCGCGTCGGGCGATCGCGATCCGGACTGGGCTCGCCGGGCTCTTCTCCACGTGAGGGCCGAGGGGCGCATCGAGGGCGAGAACACGTCGTACCGGGGTGTGCTCATCGATCGGGGAGCGCTTTCCCTGAGTCTGTCCAATCAGATGCTGCGCCTGCGCGATTTTCATGTGGTGCGGCCCGAGGGCGACGCAGATCTTGCCTACGACCTGCACACGCTCACCCAGGAGTTTCGCTGGCGCCTGCGCGCGAACCTCGATCCCAAAGGCACCTGCGCCGCCATCAATCTCGACGCCCCGCGCCTGCTCTCGGCGTTCGATTTCACAGGGCCGGCAGCCGTGTCCGGCGAAGCCTGGGGCCGCTGGGGTCCCGACAAGGAAGTCAGCTTCGCCCTAAGCGGGATCGTCACCAATTTCACTTTCCGCAGCGAGTCGATCGATGAACTGCGCGCGGATGTTCGAATGGCCCACCAGTTCCTGTCGGCCAGCAATGTCGCGCTCCGCACGGGCGCGGAGTGGATTCGCGCGCCGGGCGTGGGCGTTGATTTCGTCGAATCCCGCGCCTATGTGACCAACGCCCAGGCCGAGCTCGATCCGATGCGATTCGCCCGTGTCGTCGGCTCGAACCTGGTCAGAACCCTGCGCCCCTATCGCTTCGACCGCCCGCCGCGGATTCACGCTGACGGGCAAGTGCCCATCCGGGGCGCAATGGACGACGCCGACATGCGGTTCTCCGTCGCAGGCGGGCCGTTCCACTTCTGGCGATTCAACATTCCGGACGTTGACGGCCGGGTGCACTGGGAAGGCGAGCGCGTGACCCTCACCAATGTCGTGTGCGACTTTTACGAAGGCCGCCTAGAGGGCCAGCTCCAGGCGGATCTCCGGCCCGACGGAAGCGCCGATCTCGCGTTCCGCGCCGCAGTCACCAATCTGAACCTCCAGCCGCTGGTGCTGGACACCATCGATACCATTAATCGCATCGAGGGCATTGCTCAGGGCGAATTCGAGCTAACGCACGCCAACAGTGCGGACTGGGGGAGTTGGAACGGCTCCGGGCGCCTTTCGATGCGCGACGGCCTGCTCTGGGATCTGCCTATCCTCAGCGTGTTGTCGCCGGTGCTCAACGCCATGGTTCCCGGGCTGGGAAACAATCGGGCGCGAGCCGCGACCGGCTCCTTCGTTATCACCAACAGCGTCATCTACACAGACGACCTCGAAATCGTAGCCCAGCCCGTACGGCTCGCCTACCGAGGCACGCTGGACTTCAACTGGAACGTCCGCGCCCGCGTCGAGGCGGAGGTCATTCCGGGCGTGCCCCTGATCGGCCCGCTCCTCAACATCATCTTCGCCCCCGTCTCCAAAGCCCTCATCTTCCGAATCAGCGGCACCCTCGGCGAACCGGAACTCGAACCGCTCCTGGTCCCGCGATTCCTGCAGCCAATCCTCCGGCCCGTGCACACCATCCGCGGCGTGTTTTCCTCCCCGCACACCCCCCAGACCACGAACGCGCCTCCAAAGGGCGTGCCCTAGCCTGCATTGTAAGCGTCAAGGCGGGTGCATCCTATGCAGCTCAGCAGCGGTGCGTAGGAGGGCGGGGCGAAAACCGACATTTATTTACGCCGCCTTATTCGCGAATTTGAACATGCCTCAGCGAGTTGGACACGGCGAAAACGACAAATCCACCGGCCGAAACTGGCCGTGGCATCCGACCGGCGCGGCAGGCCGCAGGATAGGCAAAGCACAGGAGCAGCAATGAAATCGACAACCGCCACAGGAAACATGACCGGAATGGCTCATCGAATGAACCGCCGCACTTTTGTCAAACGAACCGCCGGGGTGACTGCCGGGTTGCTGACCTCCGACCGGTTGTTTGCCGCGAGTCCGGTATCGCCGACGGGCGCGGCCATGCCGACCTGGTCATTTCGGCCGCCTCTGTCTCTCGAGGCGTCGCTCCGCCTCGCGGGACAAAACCTGCTGGCCATTCTCAATCCCGAGGACAATTACCTGCCGTATTGGGAGCTGTCCGTCAGTCCGAGATACGAAGCGGCCCTCAAACGCTGGTGGCCCGCCCACAATATCGGCCGCTGGCTGGATGCCATGTTGCGGCTGCGGCAGGTCATGGGATTCGACATTCCCGAGCCGATCGAAAAGGCGATGGTGGAGAACACCAAGCGCTTTTTCGACAACCCGGACCACATCAGCCTGAACCCGGATCGCTGGCCGCTGCATCCGCACACAACCGAGGAGGGCTTGCAGTGGGACCTGCATTCGCTCCGCGAAGGCCTCCTGGCTCTCAACGCCCTGGCCCGGTGGCACCAGAGCGATTGGGCCGCCGACACAGGCCGGAAAATGATCCAAAGCGTCGATGCCAAACTACGCGATGACGGCCGTTGGGAGCTGGAGCAGTTCGATGCCTGCCGGAAGCGCGGCAAGCAGGTCATTCACAATACGGCACCGTGTGATACCCACGGCCGGATGATTGAGGCCGTAATCTGGTTCTTTGAAACCACCGGCGATCCGGTGGCGCTGCGGTTTGCCCATCGACTGGCGGAGTATCATTTTGCGAACACCACACAGCCCGACGGCGAAATTCCCGCGAGCGCCCAGGTCGATCACACCCATTCCTACCTGGGCACATTGCGCGGACTTCTCCTGTACGGACGCCTGACGCGGCAGCAGAAGTACCTCGAGCGCGTGGCGGCTGCCTACCGGGTGAACATTCCGCGCCTGGTCAAGGAATCGGGATACACCAGCCACAATATCTTGATCGAAAGCTTCGGCGAAACCACGTCGCCCGGGGATGCGGCCCAACTGGCGCTCTGGCTGGCCCGGGCCGGAAACGCGGAATTCCTTGACGACGTCGATCGCCTTGTCCGGGCCCGCATCCTGCCCTCGCAGATTCGTGAAACGCCTTCCTTGCACCCGATCTCCCGCTTTGGAAAAGACGCCACCCGCGACCTTGAGAAACGCATCATCGGCGGCTATGGCGGCTGCCACAATCATCCCCACGGACACAAGGTTGCCGTCACGGACGTGACCGCCGCCGACGTGCACACGCTGCTGGACATTTACGAACACATGGTTCTGTTGGACGACCAGACCCTCGAGGTGTTCTGCCATCTCGATTACGACGGACCGCACGCCACGGTATTGAGCCGCCGGGGCCAACGCGCGGAACTGACGGTCATTCCGAAAATCGAACGCGCTGTGGCGATCCGGGCACCGCGATGGACTCCGGTCGAATCCATTCGTGTCCGTGTTGGCGGCGACTTGGTGCACCCGGTTTATGCGGGTCATTTCGCCCGACTCGGCCGCCAGCCGGCCGGAACCCGGATCGTCATGGAATATGACCTGCCCGAACGTCGCACCCGGGAAACCGATCTTGGGAGTCCGTACGAAATTGCCTGGCGCGGTGATGAAGTCACGGGAGTGCGCCCCAATACAACGCTATACCCCTTCTACCCGGAGCTGCGTTGACCTGGAGGCCCGACCCGGGGCGGGTGCGGTCTGGGCAACGTTGCGGCGGCGGAGGTCTTCAGCCGCAAAAGAACGCAAAGAGCGCAAAGCCGACACGTCCCTTCTTTGTGGTCCTTGTGTTCTTTCGCGGCTGGAAATGGGTCAGCATGGTACAGTCGGCCATTGGTGTCTGCTGGGTAGAGGGTTTGGCGCGTAGTCGTGTGGAGCTTGCGGGCCTTCGAGACAGGGATATTTCCGGAAGTCCCATTCGGTCAGTCTCGGGATCAATCTGTGTTCCGTCCTGAATCTGTGTGGAGTCCGTCCCTCACAGATTCGGGGCGGAACACAGATTGCCCGGTCAAAGCCTTCTCCGTGTCCTCCGCGTCTCTGTGGTTCATTCCGCACGTTGACATTCAGCGAGGGGGATCAACCACAGAGGCACAGAGAGCACGGAGAGGGGAGATCGGAGATGGGAGATGGGAGATCGGGTATCGACTGCCGGAGCCGACTCTCTCGCTGACGCACCTGCGTTGAAGCGGCTCGTCTTGCGGCGGAGGTCTTTAGCCGCAAAAGTAGGCAAAGAGCGCGAAGCCGACACGTTCACTTCTTTGTGGTCCTTGTGTTCTTTCGCGGCTGGAAATCGGGCTCAGTGTGTAATATCTTCCGCTAAATCCGTTTTCTTTATGCATGGCCCAGAGTCCGAGCCTGACCGAGAGGGGCACCGCTTTCGCGGTGTGTTCCGGCCACGGCGGTGTTTCCTGCCTTGGTGCCCTGCGGATCGGACCGGGTATAGGTTCTCGCATGCTGCTCATCACCAAGGAGATCGGGTCGAGGCTCAGGCCGCTGGCGGACCTGCCCGCCAGCGGGTCCAGCCGTGCCCGTGGCCGGCGCCCGCGCCACATGGCCTCCGACATCCAAGTGGCCGACGTCCGTCCGCTGCACCGCACGACACGCATCGAAATTGACTGCCGCACCACGCGCCCAAGACCAGTGCATCCCTTCCCTTCGAGGCAAACCTCAATCACACAACGCAACGCATGAAAGCTACCGCCCATTCCCCAAGCCATCGCCCATTCTGCACCTCCCTCCTTGCTGCGCTTACAGCCCGACACCGCTCACGGGGAGTATACCGGGTTTGCTTACGGGAAGTTGATCAGTTGGTGGGACCGGCGAGTAGTGC
>MWFF01000088.1 GCA_002071485.1 Verrucomicrobia bacterium ADurb.Bin006
AAAAAAAAGTCCAAGCAACTGGGACTCTAACGACGCTGCGGAGCCTGATCGGGTCATGCGAGGATCTGAGCATTCGGGAGCAGTGCGAGCTGCTGGGACTCTCTCGCAGCGGGTACTACTACCACGCCAGTCCGGAGACGCCGGAGAATCTGGCCCTGATGCGGCGGCTCGACGAGCTGCATCTGGAGCATCCGGTTTACGGGAGTCGACGGCTACGAGAGTTGTTGCGTCGGGAGGGCCTGGTGGTGAATCGCAAGCGGGTGAGCCGTTTGTTGCAGATCATGGGGATCGAAGCGATCTATCCGCGCCCCTTTTCGAGCCGACCCCAAGCGGGGCATCGGATCTGTGCGTACCTGCTGGAAGGGCTGGAAATCACGGGTCCGAACCAAGTGTGGTGCGCGGACATCACCTATGTACCGCTGGCCTGCGGGTACATGTACCTGGTGGCGGTGATGGATTGGTGGAGCCGCTACGTGCTGGGCTGGGAGTTGTCCAACAGCCAGGAAGCGGAGTTCTGCGTGCGGGCGTGGGAAGCGTCGTTGGAGTTGGGGCACGGGGTGCCGCTGATCTCGAATACCGATCAGGGCTCGCAGTTCACCAGCGAAGCGTTTCTGGACGCAGTGGAATCGGCCGGGACCGAGGTGAGCATGGACGGACGTGGGCGCTACCTGGACAATCGCTTTATCGAGCGGCTCTGGCGCAGCGTCAAATACGAAGACATCTACCTGCAAGATTACGGGGACGGCCTGGCGGCCGGACGGGGCTTGGCCCGTTGGTTTGCGGAGTACAACAACCAACGCCCGCATCAGGCGCTCAACTATGCAACGCCGGCGCAGTACTACCTGGACCCCGACGGCCATGGAGCACGGCCAGCCGTTTGGGCTTGAACGAAGCGGGCACCATGAGTTATAGAGAGTGTGCCCGAAGAGACGGAGAGGGGAAAGGGATGACGTTGGGTTATCACTTTCTCTTCTCCAACTGGATCGAAAAGAACGGAACAGAAGACAACAACAACGATCTCAGCGACTCCGGAAAGCCTAACTTAAACTCTCGATTCCGTGGTCCAACACTTGGGGTCCACCTCAAGCCAACTGGGGCGCTGCCCCAGACCCCGCCCCACCTCCACCTCCTTGAGCGTCTGGGGTAGCGTTTCTTCACGGGTTTCCCCAAGCCCTGGAGCCGGCTTCTCAAGCACAACACCTTCGTTACGAGGATACTTGAGTGGATGGTCAGCCATGGGCCACACGGGCGGGTCCCGGGTGCTGCCAGGACGGCCACGTGCATGGCAGCAGGGACCGGAGCGCCAGATTTCGGACTGGTTCCTGCGCATTCCGGACCAACAACTTCCGCCAGCCCAGACAAACTTCTCGGATGAGGCGATTTCGAAGCGCTGCAACGCGCGTTCATGAGCTAGGCCTCAGGTAAAATGACAGGTTCTTTATCCGACAGGGATGAAGGTTGCCGGAACGCGACGGTGCGCGCAGGGACGGGGCAACAACCGGTCGAATTCGTCTAAGAAAGAGAGTCGTCGTGTGTCATGAGGTGTGAGGTCCGGCAGGAGCCGATCTGGTGAAACGAAAACGACGACGCGGTTATCTAAAGAGTTGAATGGCGACCGTGCGAGCAGACCAACCCAGGGACGCGTCCCCGAGACCCGAGTCCGTCGAAGACCTTTTCGAAGCGCTCGAATCGCCGCTTCTCAGGTACGCGCTCCGGCTGGTGCCTGATGCCGATACGGCGGAAGATGTTGTTCAGGAATCCTTTATGCGCTTGCACACCCATTTTGCGGAAGTGCGCGAACCCCGGGGCTGGCTCTACCAGACCACCCATAACCTCGCCCTGAACCACCAGCGTAAGACCGCCAGAATCACCCTCCTCGACGTCGCCCGGGATCGGTCCGGCGGTTCCTTCGACCCTTCGAACGACCCGCCCGACCCACAACCGCATCCGGACGAACAGACTGCGCGGCGCGAAGGGATCGGTTTGGTGCGGAGCGGATTGAAGAGCCTGGACGCGCGGGCGCGCCAGGTGGTTGAGCTCAAGTTTCACGAGGACCTGTCCTACAAGGAAATCAGCGCCCGCACCGGCCTCACTGTCGGCCACGTGGGCTATATCCTTCACCACGCCTTGAAATCTCTTGCCGCCGAACTCGAAAGAGCCGGCTTTGTCCCATGAACCCGATCAAGCCTTCACTGCCGCCGGACGACTTCGAGTCGAAGATCACGGCGTTGTTGCTGGGCGAACTGGCGCCTGACGAGGCCCGCGCCGTCGAACAGGCGATCGCCGCCGACACAACCCTGAGGGCCCTGCGGGATCGGCTTCGAACCATCCTGCCCCTCGTGCGCCAAGCCGTAGGCGGGCCGGACGCGTCCGCCGAGTCATGCGCCAACGGGCCGCGCTTGTCAGCCGAGCGACGAGATTCGTTGCTGCGCCACTTCAAGACGATCGTGCCCCGAGGGTTCGATCTGCCCAGATCCCGCCGGCATTCCTGGCTCGTTCCCCTGAGCGCCGCGGCCGTTTTGATCGTCATGGCCAGCCTGCTCCTCCCCTCCCTCGCAAAGGCGAAGAGCAAAGGTCGATCGATCGCGTACCGACACGACGCGCCTCAAGTCGCCTTGGTCACCCGTCTTGGCAGCCAGCCCGCCGACGAGCCGGCCGACGAGCCGGCCGATGTCCTGTTGGATGCCCAATCACAGATCGATCCGGTGACCGGGATGCCAATGCGCGGCGAATCGGAGGGCGCTACCGAAGGGCGCGAGCGCCAATTGCAGACGTATCAGCCTGGAGGAGCGCCACGTCTGAAGGGTGTCGAGGTGGCAGCCAAGGCCGAATCAAGCGGCGCCGAGTCGGCCCAGCCCATGGCAGATATTCGGATGTTAATGCGCTATGGGCTTCTGCCAAAAGGGATGAAACTCGCCGAGGTCGCCGGTGAGTCGACTGCGGCATCCGGTCTGGCCAAGGCCGTCGAAAAGCGAAAGACAGATGCAATCAGCCTCGGCGAAAGCGTCGCCATGCAACCACAACCCGAGGCGAGCACGCCGGTGCCGTCCGCACCTGCCCGGAGTGAACTCGCCCCCCTGCCGCTCGAGTTGCCGGCCCCGGCTTTCGTGGGCACGCCCACCGCCGACTTAGCGTTTGCGGATGGCGAAGCCAAGAACAGGGCAGCCGAGATCAGGGGCGGTGAAGAGTCCGCGGGAGCGATGACGTGGGGGGAGACTGTAGCCAAGTACGGGGACATTCAGCAGAATTGGCACTTCGACGCGGCGGCCGAAGGCACGCTTGTGAATGGCTTCGACACGGCCGAATGGGGCAGGAGCGGCGGTGGCGGAATGGGGGGGATGGGCATGGCGGGTGGAATGGGAGGTGTCGGCGGAGCGGGTGTATCGGGTGGATTCGGTGGCGGAGTGCAAACGGACGGAGATCGGAGTTCGACCGACTTTTACTTGGGCCGGCAGGTCGCCACCGATCGCGGCCAAGACCCGGCCACGCATCTCTTCTCGACAATTCGGGCCAAAGCGGGTGAACCGGATTCGGACTCGGCCGGCACAACCGAGGTTGCCCAACGCCTGAGCAAATCCGACCATGCCGGAGTCCGCATCACAAGCCGGTCAACACCTGCGCCCGATCGGGGCTTTCTTGTGGCTGGGGCCGACAGTCTGGCCAGTCTGGCCCAGGCTGGCCGTCCCACCCGGCGTGCGGCGGCCCCCGCTGCGGCCTCCGCTGCGGCCCCTGTTGCGACGCCCGCCCCGCCGACCATGCCAAGCTTGGTGGCCGAGGTTCCGCCTTCCGGGGGCGTTGCGGGGCCTGCGTCTTCATCGGACGCCAAGGCCAACGCGGAGCGGTACGGGGCCGGCTACTACGCATACGGGCTTCCTGCCCAAGAAGCCATCGAGGTGGCCAAAGCGCCGGTGCTGGGCGATGCTCCGATGCTGGGCGCCGCGTTCAGATCCCTTGAGGTCGAACCGGAGAGGTTGGAGCGTGTCACCGCCGCCGCCAATGCACCCGCAACCGAGCCTGAGCCTGTTGGATTGCTCACGCCAAGCGCCGGCAAATCGGTCGATTCGAGCGTTCGCCGCGGGGCCTTGGTCAGTGGCGAACAACGCGGTCGGGCTCGGTTTGCGAAGTCGAGTTCCGCGCCGACGCGTCAGCTCGCCGACAAGGAGCAGGCGGTTGACAGGCTTGCGGAGTCGGAGAAGCAAGTGGCCGATCTGCGTCTCGGGGTCGCGGTAGTCAACGGAGAGGGGCAAGGCCTCCAACCGCAGGCGCTTGACGTTGCAGCGTCTGTGGTTGCAGCGCCTCCGGTTGCGGCGCCTGACTCGGGCGTGGACGCACTGGGATTGATGACCAACGTGGCGGTCTCCGCCGAGGCACTCGAAGCAAACGGGCGAGTCGCAGGCGATGTCGTGGTCAAGGGGGTGCCGAGAGCCGCCAGCCGTCCGTCCGCGCCGCCGCCCGAACCGCAGCCTGAAGTGGCAACCGCGGTCAATCCGTTCTCGACCTTCTCGCTCAATGTGACTGACGTGTCGTTCAAGCTCGCCGCGGCGAGCCTCGAACAGGGCGCGCTCCCGGTCGCCTCGCGCATCCGGAGCGAGGAGTTCCTGAACGCGTTCAACTATCGGGATCCGGAACCGGTGCGAGGCGCACCGGTCGCGTTCGCCTGGGAACGAGCGCGCTACCCCTTTGCCCACAACCGCGAGGCGATCCGCTTCTCGGTGCAGACCGCCGCGCGGGGCCGGTCGGCCCTGCGTCCGCTCAATCTCGTGTTGTTGCTCGACAGTTCGGGCTCGATGGAACGGGCCGATCGCGTCGCCATCGTCCGCGAAGCCCTTTCGGTGCTGGCCCAGAAACTCGAGGCCCAGGATCGGATCAGTGTCGTTGCCTTTGCCCGCACGGCCCGGCTTTGGGTCGATGGCGTTTCTGGAAGCCAGGCCAGGGAGGTTCTGGACGGGATCAGCAGACTGACGCCTGAAGGAGGGACGAATCTCGAAGACGCGCTGAACGTTGCCTACGAGACTGCGGCGCGCCATTTCGTCAGTCACGGCGTGAATCGTGTGGTGTTGCTCACCGACGGCGCGGCCAACCTGGGCGACGTCGATCCCGAATCGTTGAAGCAGAAGGTCGAGTCGGCTCGCAAGAAGGGGATTGCGCTCGATTGCTTCGGTATCGGGTGGGAAGGGTACAACGACGATTTGCTCGAAGTGCTCTCGAGCCATGGCGACGGGCGCTACGGTTTTGTGAACAGCCCCGAGGAAGCGGCCACCGGGCTGGCGGATCAACTGGCCGGCGCGCTCGAAGTCGCCGCGGCTGACGTCAAGGTCCAGGTCGAGTTCAACCCGCAGCGGGCGACGGCCTGGCGGCAGATTGGCTACGCCAAACACCAGCTCACGAAGGAGCAGTTCCGCGACAACACGGTCGACGCCGCCGAGTTGGGCGCGGCCGAGTCAGGCAACGCCCTTTACATCCTCGAACTCAATCCGCGCGGTCAGGGCGACGTCGGCACCGTGCGGGTGCGCTACCGCGAGGCGGCCAGCGGCCTCTACCGCGAACACGCCTGGCGCGTCCCTTACACCGGCCCGGCGCCCGGGCTCGAGGAGTCCAGTCCGGCCATGCGTCTGGCCGTCACCTCCGCCGCGTTCGCCGAATGGCTCGCGTCGAGCCCGTTCGCCGGCGAAGTCACGCCCGATAAGCTGCTCGGCGCCATGGCGGGGGTGACCGACGCCTTCGGTCCGGACGCCCGGCCGAGGCAACTCGAGACCATGCTCCGCGCCGCCAAAGCGATCAGCGGACAATGAAGAGTGTGTTCAGTGAACGTGAATGCGCCTTTGGCGGAGCGAGATGGCGCGGACCGATCGGGCGTCGCGGGACGGCTACGGAACAACGGTTCATGGAAGGCAACAACATGACTATCCGAACGACATTGGGCCAACAGAGGTCTTTCTGCAGTGCATCTGGAGATTGTCTGTGGGGGGCGAGTTTGCGCCGCGTGGGGACACGCGGCCGACAGCGGGAGTCTGCAACCGGTGTAGGCCTGGTGCCCTCACCGGGCGACACAAGCACCGACAACATCCGGATGCACCGGTTTCTCGGACCGCGGCGGGGCAAAGACACAACCGAATCTGCAAGGTTCTCCCATATTCTGAAGGAACGCCGGGATGCGCTCTGCCCGCCCCTCGATCGCCATCGCAATCACGGGGGCGCCCTTGTCCATCCGATCGCAGCGCAGAGCATCGTTGCGTCGGCTCTTCTGGCCTTGTGGCTGGCCGCTTCAACCTTCGCGGGCGATCCCGATCCTGCCCCGGCCATAGTCCCGCCCCCGACGCCCGCGTCCGAACCCGCCGCGACTTCGCCCACCGCTGTCGAGGTCAATGCAATCGCTCTCGACGGCCAACTCGGTGCCGAGAAAGCGCGTCTGGTCATCGAGGCGGATTTGCGCGGGCTGAGCTCGGGGCGCGAGAAGTGCATCCCGAGCGCGGCTATTCAGCAGACGATCGCCGTGTCGCGCGCCAAGCTCACGCACACGATCTCGATCCAGATCGACGCCGTTCAAGGCGAGTTGAAGGAGGTCGAGCTCTGGCTGTCGGGTGTTGGCGAGATCACGCGGGTGACGAGCGACGCCCTCGAGCACTGGAGCGTGCGGCGCGGACCCGACGGCGCCCGCAGTCTGGTCGTGCGTGTGAAGAGGGCGGACAAGCCGGTCAAGTCGCTCGTGGTGCAGGCCGTCGCCGAGACCTCCTTGGGCGATCTCCCGCAGACCGTGACCCCGCTGGCCTTGATCGGCGACCCCGCCTCGCTCAGCCACGGCTACGTCCGCATCGACACACCGCCCGAACTCGCGATTCAAGTGGGCAATCCCGCCGGCGTGGCGCCGATCGAATCCAAGTTCCTGCCTGAGAGCTTGCGGCCGGTGGTGACGCCGGGCGCTCCTGAAACGATCGCGTTCCGTTTCCACGGCACGCCCTACAGCTTGCCCCTGACAATCGAGGCGGCCGACCCCGAATCGTCCCGCGTTGTCGTCAGCCAGTTCCGTCTGCAAGGCCGGCTCAGCGGCGACTCCGCCGAATTCACCCTGAGCGGCCTCGCGCGCGTCAAGAACCCCAAAGGCGGCTCGCTGACCCTGCTGGCGGGGCGGGCGGCGCTCACGGAGGTCAATGCGGCGCCCCACTGGCATTGGCGGCTCGAAGGCAACAAGTACGTCGCGGTGTTCGATCGCGACGGCGAGTTCGCGCTCCGACTCAAGTTCAACGCGGCTGTTCGCCAGACCAACGGCTGGAACGAACTCGATTTCGTCGTCGCGCCCGGCGGGCTGGCGCCCGTGACGATCGAGGGATTGAAAGCCGACACGGAGTTCCGGTTCGCCGACGGCGCCCGGCCCGAGCGCGCGGGCGAGGAGTTTGTGAGCTTTCTTCCGCCGACCGGCCAGGTGCAGCTCGCGTGGAAGGAGGCCCGGCCCGAGACCGAGGGGGCGCTCTTTTACGCCGCCGAGGCGCTGGCGCAAATCGCCATCAGCCCCGGTCTCATGCGGCAGACCGCTCTGCTCGATTTCAAAGTGATGCAGGGCGAACTCAACCGTGTCACGTTGCGCCTGCGCGGCGCCGGCGAGGTGGCGCGCGTGCAGGGGCCGGCGGTCCTGAGCTGGGTGGTCGAGCCACTGCCCAACAGCGCCGACCGCCGGCTGGCGGTGCAGTTGAACGAGGCTCAGAAGGACCAGTTCTCGTTCCAGGTCCAGTTGCAAACGCCGCTGGGTGCGTTCCCGCAGGCTGTCGAGGCGATGCAGGTGTTGCCCGAAGGCACCACGCGGTTCGGCGGCTGCTACCGGATCGTCAATGAAGGCGCCGTGCGGCTCGAGGTGTTGCAGGCGAGCGGGCTTTCCCAGATTTCGCCCGAGCAATTCCCGCAGACCGACGCCACCCAGACGCTGGCTTTGACGGAGCAGACCACGCAGGTGTTTGCCTATCGTTTCTCGGGCGGCGCGTTCGAGTTGCGTATGCAGGCGGACAACATCCTGCCCGAACTGGCGGTGTCGGCTCTGATCGAGTATCACCTGGGGGAGACCGAGCTGGCGATCGATGCCGAGTTCGAGGTGGATGTGCGCGAGGCGCCCCTGCGCGAGATGCTGCTGCGCATACCCAAGGGCTACGCCGTCGCGCGCCTGAATGCGCCCGGCCTCGGCGATTACTTCCCGACCGAGAGCGCCGATCTGCCCGAGGCCCAACTCCGGCTCGTCTATGGCGCCCCGGTGTCCGGCCGCCAGGTCGTGCAGTTGCGCCTCGAACGCAACCAGCCCCTCGCCGAATCGGCCTGGCGCCTGCCGCGCATCGACGTCCTCAAGGCGAAATCGGTGCGCGGGCATGTGGGGGTGACGGCGGACGCGGGCTTTCGGTTGACGCCCGGCGCAACGCAGGGGCTGACCGAGATTGCGGGCGCGTTCTTCCCGAAGAAGCTGACCGGCATTCAGGCGGCTTTCCGGATGAGCGACGCGGCGTGGCAAGCGACGCTGGCCGTCGAGCGCCTGCCGCAATCGATCCAGGCCGACACGTTCCACCTATTCTCGATCGGAGAAGGGGTCGCGTACGGCAGCAGCATCATCAACTACGTCGTGTCGGGTGCGCCGATCGCCGTGTTCAAAATCGAGTTGTCGGCCGAGTATTTCAACGTCGAGTTCAGCGGCAAGGACGTCCGGAGCTGGCAGAAGACCGACGGCGGTTACCAGGTCCAGTTGCACACGCCCGTGGCGGGAGCCTACACGCTGCTGGCAACCTACGAACGCCCCTTCAAGCCCCAAGGCGATACCCTCACCTTCACCGGGGCCCGCCCCCTCGACGCCCAATCGGAGCAGGGCCACACCATTGTGGTCAGCGCATACCAGTTCCAGGTCAAGCCGGTCAACCTCTCGAACGCCCTTCTGCCGCTCGAAACGGGCGAGGTGCCCGCCGAATACCGCCTGTTCTTCGACGCGCCAATCCTCGCCGCCTACCGCTACGCGGCGCGCCCGTTCAATTTGCAGCTCGAACTCAAACCGCTGGCCCAGAGCGAGACAATCAGCCAGGTCGTCGACCGCGCCTCGTTCGTCACGCGCATTTCCGATGAGGGCGAAGTGGTGACCGATGCCCGCTATTTCGTGAAGAACAAAGGCGCGCCCCACCTCCGCCTGGTCATTCCCGAAGGCACCCAGCTCTGGTCGGTGACCGTTAATAACGCCCCTGTCGTCCCCGTCACCAGCGACCGCGCGCACCTGATCCCCCTGCCCCAACACGCCGACGCCGACGCCGTCAACGATCTGCAGATCAAGCTGGCCGCCCGCGCCAAGGACCGCAAACGCATCGCCGTCGCCGCCCCGATCGTATCCGCCCCCGTGCTGTTGGCGGAATGGCACCTGGTTCCCGACACCGGCCGGCGCCTGGTCTGCCGCCGGGGCCCGCTGACTCCGGTCGGCGCGACAGAAAGCGTCACCGGCTTTGCCGGCCTGCAGCGCCTGCTGTCGAGCGAAGCCAGGGACGATCTGCTTTTGGGCCTGGGCCTGGCTTTGGGCCTGACCATCATCGCCGCCTGGCTCTGGCGCCTGGCAAGCGACCAGGGCGTCCACAAGCTCACGCTCCGCCATTTGCTCGGAGGCATTCTCGCGCTCGCCGCCGCCGCCCTGGCCGCCATCGCGCTGGCGGATCTGGTCGACCTGGCCCGATCGGCGCGGGTCGAGGTCCCGCGCGACCTGCGGTTCGTCGCGCCGGTGCAACAGGCGGACAGCGCCCTCGCGCTCGACATCGCGAACGTGTCGGTGGGACCGTCCTGGTTCGCGTCTGCGTGGGCTCTGGCGCCGGCCCTGCCCGGCGTGCTGCTCTGGCTCTATGGCCTGGCCAGCTCGAAGGCCTGGTTGCGAGTCCTCGCGCGCGTGCTGGGTTGGGTCTTGATGTTATGGGCGGCGTTGCGCTGGCCCAATGGCGCGCCGCTGTTCTTCGGCGTCCTCCTTGCCTTCGTCGTGCTTCACGTGTTTGTGCCCTGGCTGTGGCGCTGGTGGCGGGCGCCGCGCAAGCCCGCTCCCGACACCGGAAGCGCTGCCGCGGCGGCCGCCCTGCTCATGTTCGGGGCCTGGTTGCTCGAATCCGCCGCCACCCTGGCCCAGGCCGACCAGGCCACCGGTCCCGTCCCGAACAAGACGCCGCCTCTGGCCGAATCGGTGGTCCAGGAGGTCCGCGTCGAGGGCCAGTATGCCATCGGATCGGCCCGAGTCCGCTGGCAGGCGCGCCAGGGGGACGTTCTCCCGCTGCTGCACGCGCCGGGTGTTCTCACGCGGATCGAGTACCCGACCAACAGCGCGCGGTTGGTGCAGACCGCCGCGGCCGACTGGCGCGACACGGCACTGCTGGCCGAGCAGACCGGCCTGTGCGAAATCCGGCTCGATTACCAGGTCCAGACCGTCACTCGCGAAGGCGAGCGCGCGTTCGCCTTGCCGACGGCGCATGGCCTGGTGAACCGCCTCACGCTCACCCTGGTCGGACTCGACGTCGAAATCAACGCCCCCCAGGCGGTGTCGGTCCAATCCGTCGCCTCCGGCGCGTCCACGAACACCGTCGCGCGCCTGGTGCTGGCGCCTGCGCGCGCGCCGTGGATTGCATGGAAGCCCCGCAGTCGCGACACCCGGCTCGAGAAGGCGGTGTTCTATGCGGAGTTGAGCCAACTCTTCGTGCCCGGCGCGGGCGTGGTCGAAGCGTTGCACCAGGTCCAGTTGCGGCCCGCCCAAGGGGAGTTGAGCGAACTCGAGTTCGATGTGCCTGCTGGCGCGACCATCACCGATGTCGTCGCCCCGGGGCTTTCCCTGTGGCGATTCGATCCGCAGAGCCGGCAGTTGCGGGTGCGCCTCACGCCCGCGCAGTCCAAACCGTTCAACCTGCTCGTCAAATCGCAAATCGCCACCGGCCCGCTGCCCTTCGAGCAGACCGCCGGCTTGCTCGGGGTGCGGGGCGCGGCGGGTCAACTGGGACTGCTGGGCGTCGCCACGGGCAACGAGGTGCAATTGGACGACGTCCGAGCCGAGTCGTTTTCGCCCATCAACCTCGAGGATTTCCCCGCGGCCATGCTCGATCCGCTCCGACCCGCCATTGCCGGTCTGACCCTGCGCCGCGCGTTCCGCTACTCGGATGCCGCGGCCAACCTCACGCTCGAGGCGTCAGCGGTCCAGCCAGACATCCGGGTCGAGGCGGAGCAGACTCTGTCGCTGGGCGAGGATCGGACGGTGCTGGCGGCCAATATCGAGGTCGAGGTGACGCGGGCCGGCATCTTCAAGCTCAGTTTCCTCCTGCCGACCGGCCTCGATGTCGAGTCCATCAGCGGCCCCGCCTTGAGCCACTGGACCGAGCTGAAGACGGATGCCGGGCGGGCGATCACCCTGCATCTGAAGAGCAAGACGGAGGGCAAACAGACCTTCGCAGTCAGCCTGAGCGGCCCCGGCGTGCGATCCGCAACGGGCTGGGCGGTGCCGCGCCTGGGCGTGCGCGAAGCCGGCAAACAACGCGGTCAGTTGCTGCTGGTGCCTGAGCAGGGATTGCGCCTCCAGATCGCCTCGCGCGAGGGCGTCACGCAGCTCGATCCGCTCAAGGCCGGCGTTCGGCAGAAAGGAGTTCTGGCGTTTCGATTGCTGCAGTCCGATTGGAGCCTCACCCTGGATCTCGAGCGCATGGATGCCTGGACGCAAGTCGCCAGCCTTCAGCATGTCGTCATCGGCGACGCGCAGCTCAAGGTCGCAGTCAATCTCCAGTACGAAATCGAGAACACCGGCATCAAGACCCTGGGCGTCCGCTTGCCCGCCGACGCCGAGGGCGTCCGGTTCCGCGGCGAGCAACTGACCGATTTCCGTCCGCTCGAAGGGCAGGCCGGCGCGGGCACGCGCGATTGGGAGATCAAGCTCAACCGCCGGGTCTTCGGCAAGTACCTCCTCCAGGTGACATACAACCTGCCCCTCGGCGACCGGCTGGCCGAGACCGGCATCGTCGGGGTCGAAGCCCTCGATGCGAACATGCAGCGCGGTTTCCTCACGGTGCAGGCCGGCGGCCGACTGCAGGTGCGCGTCGATTCGCCGCCCGAGGCGCTCCAGCCCGCCGAGTGGCAGTCGATCCCGCGCGCCCTGCAGCAGGATGTCGCCGCCACCGCCGCGAATTACACGTTCCGGCTGGTCGAGCCCGCCTATCGCCTGCCGGTGCAAATCGAGCGGCACGCCGCCGCCAAGCTGCTCCCCGCGCGCGTCGACAGCCTGACGCTCTCGTCCGTCGTGTCCGATGACGGGATCGTGCTGACGCAAGCGCGCATTCAACTGACGCCGGGAGACAAGCGGCTGCTCCACCTGACCTTGCCCGACAAGGCGCGTTTCTGGTTCGCGTTTGTCAACCAAAGCAGCGTCTGGCCCTGGCGGGAGACCAACCAGGTGCTCATCCCGCTCGAACAGCATGCAAAGACCGGACAACCCACGCTGGTCGAGTTCTTCTACGCGGCTCGGGCGGGAGCCGGCAGTTCGAGGGCGCTGAATCTCGAGTTGCTGGGACCGCGGTTCGATCTTCCCCTCGAGAACATCTCCTGGCGCGTCTTCCTCGGCGAGCAATGGCGCCTCTCGAGTTGGAGAGGCTCGCTCCAGTTGCAGCCGGAGCAGGGCCCGACCGACGGAGTCGCCGTCGACCTCGAAACCTACATCCGCAACGAGGCCGCTCTCCAACAAGCCAAAACCAAGGAAGCCGAACAGTTCCTGAACTGGGCCAATCGTCTCCTGGTCGAGGGCGATCCAGAACAAGCCCGCCGGGCCTTCACCACCGCCTATGGCCTTTCCCAACACGACAACGCCTTCAACGAAGACGCCCGCGTCCAACTTCACAACCTCAAGATGCAGCAGGCCCTCGTCGGCCTCAACGTGCGCCAGGCAAAAGTGGCGGGTGAACCGTCGGTCCTCGCCGCCACACCGCGCGCCCTGCGTGAGAGCCAGGCCGCCAACTATACGCAGCAAGAGGCCAAACAACTCATCGAGCGCAACACGGCCGAGGACAATGCGGTTCAGATGCGTTTGGCGGAGCGATTGATTCGGCAGCAGGACGCAGCGGCGGCGAGTCCGGCAGCGATCCGAGTGACAATTCCGGAGCAGGGCCGATTATTAACGTTCTCAAGACCGCTCCACGTCCAGCCGTGGGCCGATCTCGCACTCGATATCAACGCTCGCCCCGCCCAATCCACAACCCTCCTCTTCCGTCTCACCATCCTAGTCTGCGTCGTTCTCCTGGTCGGGTTCTTCGCCTGGCTGGGTCGGACCAAGACACCCCCAAGGGCCAGTGAGTGAGTGAATGGTCGGGCGTGAGTGAGTGAATGGTCGGGCGCTCGATTGCGACGCCTGCACGCCGATAACCCTCGCCCAGGCGGCAGGCAGGCGTCGCCGCTCCGTTTCATGAATTGGCGCTGCGCGTGATCGCGTGCTCCCAGGCGCGCTTTTTCGCCTTTTAATTCCGCCGGCGGTCTGTAAGCTTGGGACACGAATCGTGATTCGATAACCGAATCGAGACATCGCATTACTACTATGCCACTAACACACACCAAAGAACTGTTCGCGAAGGCCCTGAAGGGAAAGTACGCGCTGGGGGCCTTTAATGTGAACAACATGGAGCTGGTGCAGGCGATTGTCGAAGCCTGCGAGGAAGAGAAAGCTCCCCTTATCCTGCAGATTTCCAAGGGTGCGCGGCAATATGCCAACCCTGTCTACCTGAAGAAGCTCATCGAAGCGGCCGTGAGCGTGAGCAACATCCCCATCGCGGTCCACCTCGATCACGGCGACACCTTCGAACTGTGCAAGCAATGCATCGACGAGGGATTCACCAGCGTGATGATCGACGGCAGCCACTTGCCATTCGACAAGAACGCCGAACTCTGCAAACGGGTGGTCGATTACGCGCACAAGCACAACTGCGTTGTCGAGGGCGAGCTAGGCCAACTGGTTGGCGCGCAACACGATGACGGTGAGGAGGGCGGCGGCTACTCGAAGGGCGGCGTCTATACGCACCCCGATGAAGCAGTCGAGTTCGTGAAGCAAACAAAGGTCGACTCGCTGGCTGTGGCCATCGGCAACTCGCATGGCGCATACAAGTTCAAAGGGACGCAGCATCTGAACCTCGAGCGTCTCAAGGCCATCAAGAAGGCGCTCCTGGATGCCGGTCTGGGCGATTATCCGCTGGTGCTCCACGGCGCATCGAGCGTGCCCAAAGCCCTCGTCCAGGAAATCAACCAGTACGGCGGCAAACTGGGCGAAGACGCCGCCGGTGTGCCCGAGGCCGACATCGAGATCGCCCGGAGGACTGGCTGCACCAAGGTGAATATCGACACCGACCTGCGCCTGGCCCTGACCGCCGGCATCCGCAAGGCCTTCGCCGAAAACCCGAAGGAATTCGATCCGCGCAAGTACCTCGGGCCTGCCCGCGCCAAGGTCAAAGACCTGGTTCGGCACAAGGTCAAGAACGTGCTCTGTTGCGCCGGTCACGCGTTCGACTGATCGCGGAGCCCGGATGTGAGACTCTGCGCGGAGTTTCGAGAGACATCCGGTTCAGATCGAGGCGGCGCACCCTCTTCCCGGACCGCCGCCTCGGCAGTTCTCGGTTCCAGTCCACGACAACGACCGGCCCGAAGAACCTCCGGTCCCGATTCAATCATACCCGCGCCAGACGCATCCTCACCCGAGGATGCGTCTGCCGCTTTCTACCGGAAGTTCCATTAAGATCTGATGGCGGAATCGTGGTTTTCGGCCTTATTTTTCTTGCGCGTGCCTACGGTGACTTGGGCTTCGGGCACCGTCGCCGGAAGAACCAACTTCAGTGCCTGGAGCAGTTGCTGCTGGCGGGCACTGGGCTCGGGCACCTGGCGCGCCACGACCTTGCCGCTGCCCGAGTGAACCAGTTCCATGACGCAGAGCTGTTCGAGTTGGCGCAAGCCTTCTTCCACCGTGACTTCCAACGACCGCCAGGCTTGCTCCAAATGACGGCGCACTTTTAAGGCCAGCATCGCCGTCAATGCGTGGGCTTGGGTGTTGTCTGCCGTGCATGCCGCTTTCTGGTCGGTGCGAATCATGCCCCGGTCGCCCACCAGGGTGACGCCCGTGCAGCCAAGCTCCTTTTTGATCTTATGGACTTGCTGGCCGAAGGTTTTGAGATCGTTGGTGTTGCCGCGATAAACCTGGATCGAGACCGGCTCCCCCTGGCCCAAATCATCGCCTAAGCGGGGTGCGTCGAAAATTCCGAGAACTGCCCGCCCGGGCGGGTCCGCGCCATGGGAA
>MWFF01000089.1 GCA_002071485.1 Verrucomicrobia bacterium ADurb.Bin006
GTATCTGGAAAGGGATTTGGGGATTGTTCTGGCAGCGCTCCTGCAGGGCGGGCCAAGAAGCCTCGGGGTGAAGGTCCGCCTTGAGCGCGATCAATAAAGAACCTGTCACTTTATTTTGCGGCTGAAGACCTCCGCCGCAAGACGAGCCGCTTCAACGCAGGTGCGTCAGCGAGAAAATCAGCTCCGGCAGTCGATACCCGATCTCCCATCTCCCATCTCCGATCTCCGCGCTCTCTGTGCCTCTGTGGTTGATCCCCCTCGCTGACTGTCACCGTACGGAATGAACCACAGAGACGCCGAGGACACGGAGAAGGCCATGACCGGGCAATCTGTGTTCCTCCCCGAATCTGTGTGGAGTTCCCCACCGATTCAGTGCACGGCACGGGTCGAGCGAGCCAGAGAATTCCCACACCGATTCAGGGCGGAACACAGATTCCCGAAGAGGGCAAGTTCTTCCTCAAGAACTGCAACCCTTCAGGAATGTAAATGAAATAACCGTGGTGTGAAGCGGGGTTGAGCGGAAAATGTGTTGCGCGGCATGTCAAAAATCGGTATGTGTGCAGGCCACATTTAACCAATATCCTTATGGCTCAACCTGTTTTTCATCCCAGCGTGGAAGGCGCCCAGCACGGCGCGAAGACCTTGGCCCAGTTCCTCGATTATGCAAAGGCATCCGGCGCGGCGGGCGCGCAGCCGTCCAATTACATGCTCGAGGATGGCAAGAAGTTCAAGTCGGCCAAGGAGATCAAGGACACCTTCGCGTCGCGCGGGATGTCGTTGGACGGAATCTCGTGTCATTGTCCCATCTGGGTGCACACGACGGCCTGGACCGGCAGCCCGACCGTGCGGCCGTTCATACCTGCCGATGTTGCCAAGCTGGCGCCGGACGAGATCGAGAAGTGGGCGGAGGATTACCTGTTGCGTTTCTTCGATTTGGCGGCGGAACTGGAGGTCAAGATTCTGCCGATGTTCTGGGGTGTGGCCTTTGGGTGGGAGCTGGCAACCGGCTATCCGTGGGGTTTCTGGAAAGGCGGCGACTACGACCTGCTCGAAGCGGGGAAGGAGCGATTCGTCAAGAAGACGGCGAAAATCCGCAAGAAGGCCAACGACCTCGGGCTTTATCTGGCCCATGAAATCCACCCGGGCACGGCCGCGATGTGCGCCGACGACTTCAACCTGCTGGTGTCGATTTGTGACGGCGACAAGTGTCTCACGGTCAATGCGGATCCGTCCCATTGCTGGGAGGGCGAGAGCTGGGAAACCCGCTTCCGCAAGGTGGCCAGCCGCGTTTACGCCTGCCACGTCAAGAACTACACGATTCGCCCGAATGTTCCGCTGCGCTTCATGGCCCCGAACTGGCCCGACCGCGCCATGCAGTTTGTCGACATCTCGTCCGGCGATCTGAATATGGTCCGCTACGTCGAGATGCTCATCAACATTGGCTACGCGGCGCGCTACTGCGAGATCATGGGCAAGAAGACCGCGCCGTTGATTGTCGAGGCGGAGAGCGCCTATCGCGACATCGACGCGACCAGCGCCAATGGCATCGCCTACGTCCGGGACAACCTCTGCTTCCCGATTGCCGCCGGATCGTTCGAGGACGGCATGGGGGCTTGATCGCAAGACGTTCCAACAGGCGAGTCACAGTCAGCGCCCCCGCTTTCGACATGAATGCGGGGGCTTGCTGTATTTGGGCATGGTCCGCGCGCCCCAGACTGCTCCTAACCCGCATATTTCACACTGCGCTGGTGCACAGGGCACTCGGACTTCGCAAGAAGACTCCCATGCGGGTTTGACAAGCAAAACCGGGCCAGGTTCGAGAGTTAGAGAACTGCAACACACTGTTCCCATGGCAGACCACTCTCAGGAGCGACAGAATGCTTCCGGTTCCCTTTCCGGGCGCGGTTTTGCCACAGCCCGGATATGAAACTCCGCGAGGCTTTGTGCAATGTACGGGCTAAACCAAGGTCCACATGTCTGACAGAGTTGTGACAACATCCTCGAACAACAGCCTGCCCAAGGCCGCCCCGCCGAAGCTTGGGCGGGTCTTCTGGACCCTGAACACCATCGAGATGTGGGAGCGGCTGGCATTCTACAACCTGCGTGTGATGGCGCCGATCTACATCATGCAGGCGGATAATCCTGGCGGCCTGCACCTTACGGCCGGGGACAAGGGAATCATTTACGCCTGGTGGGCCGTGTTTCAATCGTTGCTGCCAGTCGTCACCGGCGGCTTGGCTGACCGGTTCGGGTACAAACGCACGCTGACCTTCGCAATCAGCTTGATGCTGATCGGATACCTGATGATGGCCGGCCTGCGCGACCTCGCCTCGCTGGATCAATTCGCTGCGCTGCTCTCCGGCATCGGCCGGGGCATCGCGGACTGGAGTTTTGGCGCCTCTCTGCCAGGTCGGATGCTCGATGGCTTGACCGATTTCGTGGGCGGCGGCTTGATCGGCTCGGGGAACTACTGGGGGTTCTTCCTGAGCATCCTGACCCTGGCGACGGGAACGGCGTTCTTCAAGCCGGGGATTCAGGCCTCACTGGCGCATCAGTTGACCCGGGACAACTCATCGATCGGCTGGGGCATCTTCTATTGGGTGGTGAACGTCGGGGCGTTTGTGGGCCATTTCCTGCCCTCGCTTTTCCTGCTCAAAGGCCTGTTCTGGGCGGGCGCGAACAGCCCGGAAGCCTGGCGTAACCTGTTCCTGGCTTCGGCGTTCTTCACCTCGTTCAATCTCTTCTTGCTCCTGACCTTCAAAGATATCCCGTCCGGCGCGTCCAAGACGGAGAGTGTCGGACAGGTGCTCAAGCGGACACTGGTCAATATCACCGAGCCGCGTTTGCTGGCGTGGATGGCGATCATGTCGTGCTTTTGGCTGATGATGTATCAGCTCTGGGATCTTCAGCCCAACTTCATCGCCGACTGGGTGGACAGCGGCCCGGCGGCCGCGGCGCTGGGCTGGCTGCCGGAGGGCTTACGCAAGGTGGTGGTGGAGCAGACGCCGCGGGGTCCGATGATCCCGCAGCAGGTGATTCTGAGCTGCAACGCCTTGTTCATCATCCTGGGCGTCGTCGGGATCGCCTGGCTGACGCAGCGGATGCGGACGTTGTCCGCGATGTTGCTGGGCATGATCATGGCCACGCTGGGCGTGTTGATCGCGGGCTGGACGCAGAGCGCGTGGATTCTCGTGGCGGGCATTCTCTGCTTCTCGATCGGCGAAATGATGACCGGACCCAAGAAGAGCGAGTACCTCGGCCTGATCGCGCCGCCCGGAAAGAAGGGGCTTTACCTCGGCTACGTCAACATCCCGGTGGGTGTTGGCGTGTTCGCCGGCTCATGGATTGCCGGGTGGGTGTACGGACGCTGGGGTGAGAAGGCCGTGCTCGCCCTCCGCTACCTGGCCGAGAACACACCGTACGGCGCCGGGAAGAACTGGGATGGGCGCATCGATATGTTGGAACAGACGCTGGGCGTCCCGCGCACCCAAGCCATGGCCAAGCTTCAGGAAGCCACAGGCCTCGATGCGGTCGGCGCCACCCAGTTGCTCTGGACCACCTACGCCCCGCACATCATCTGGATCCCCTTCGCATGCGTCGGCATCGCCGCGGCCGTGGCGCTCTTCATCTTCGGGCGCATGGCCCGGCGCTGGAGTGACATGAACGCTTAGAGTCTGTGCAAAGATTACTTCCGATTTTGGCGGGAGCGCCACCGGGCCAGAAGCAAGGCCCGAGGCAGGGAGTGTATCCCCTGAGATACTCGACCGACGGAGGTACGACGCAGATGGCCCGGTGCCGCCCCGCCCCGAAGGGCTGGGAGGCTTTGGCTAGCTGGCCCCACGGACGCCAGATTGCTCCTCGGTCACAGACCGTTGCGGGTATGCTCCCTCGTCGCGCCTGGCCAGCGAGCCAAATCCCCTCGAGCAAAACCGGAATTAGTTTTTCCGCAGACCCTTAGCGCGACTGGCGCACGCGGACAGTGTAGCGCTTGGCATGATTGTTCATCGAGGTGAAACGCACCGTCTCCTGACCGTTCTCGGTCAGGATCAGTGTCTGCCACGGGGTCGAGTCGACGACATATCCCTGCTCGTCTTTGAACTCGCAGTTCACCTGGACATCGAGGCGGCGTTTCTCCCGATTCCGGACCTGGGCGGCCACTTCAAGCCGTCCGTCGGGGAGCGTGGTTTGCTGAATCCCCGAGCATGTAACCGACCGCTGCGCGCCCTTGTCCATGAGGACGAAATTGGATCGGTTCTCGGTGTCGAATTTCGTCGTGTTGAGCGGCGGGAGCGCGCCGGTCTCGGTCTTGCAGCCGCTCAGCGCGGCAGTCAGGGCGATCAGTGTGAGGGCTTTGAGCAAGCAGGGTTTCATAGAGTCTGTGGGTGTGTGGATTTGTCGCTCACGTACAGGACAGTGTCCCGCGAACCGGACGCAACGGTGAACGTGATGGTTTTAGTCAGGCCCGCGATCGGGCGGCGCTCGGCATCCAGGAAATCAACCGTCGCCGTGTGCCGGCCCGGGGCGATGTGAAACGAGGCGAAGCTCAGGTAGAGAGGCAGGCTCTCCCATGTCCGAGTGTCCGCCCGGGGTGTCGTTGCGGCGGACACCACCTTGCTGAGCACACCGGCGATCATCAAGCCGGCGCCCACCTCGTTGGCCGAGCCGCGTCCGCCCCCGGTGCCGGCGATCATGGCCCCGCTGAGGATGGCGGCGTTGCCGACCGCGTCGGTGCCGGCCTTGAACACAGCCTTGTTGCCCAGGATATGGTCCATGACCCGCCCGCCCCGGGTGGTAGCCTGAAAATTGAGGTCGTCGTAGGGGCCCACATGCGCCGACTGCGCGCCGATGCGGATCATCACTTCCCGGGCCTGAGAATGGCCGGGCTGGAACTTGAGCTGCTCGCCGTATTGACCCGCGGCGATCTTGATCGGCCCCTGGCCGTAGTCGATAAACACCAGCACGTTGTGCGCCGGATTCGCAGCGGGCGGGATGGCGAGCCGGCAGAACGAACGGGCGCGCGCGAAAGCGTCGGAACCGTCGCCCTTGAGCTTCATCGTGGCCAAGCCATCGAGGTATTCGAGTAGCACGTAATCGCTCGCGTAAGTCCGCTCCTCCGCGTCCGCATCCTGAAACTGCGCCGATCGAAAGCAGGCCCGGGCATTGTCGGGTTCGCCGTCCATCCAATAGAGAATGCCGCGGTAATAGTAGGCCATCACCCGTTCGTATGGTTCGCCCAGGAATGTCTTCTTGGCCTCGGCGGTGAAATACCCCCGGGCGCGACGCGACGCGGCGTCGGCGTCGAAGATCGATCCGATGCGAGCCAGGGCCCCATCGAGCTGCTGTCGGGCCTCGGCGAATTGGGCGCGGCGCATGGCCGCGGAGGCCATGCGGTACTGCCAGAGAACGCGATCCTGGGCCGGCCCGATCGCGAGCGCCTTCGGGCCGTCCACCGAAACGTCCCCGGTTGGCCGGAACGCCGGTTGGGGCGACGAGCACCCGGCGGCCATGACCACGGCTGGCCAGATCCAGAGGAGGCGACACCGGACCGCGCGTCCCATGGGGTCGGGACACGGCCGGCGACTTGCCGTTTCGAGGGCGCGATCCGGGCTAGAACTAGAATCCTTGCTCGGTGAGACATGTTGCAGAAAAGTCAAGTTTCTGTGCTGCGTTAAACGGGTCAACGGTTCCAATGAGCGAGGTGCGGGACAGAGGGGCGGGGAGACACGCGGACTCCTCATGGGAAGGCGAGGACTGGATTTGGTCTGAGGCGCGCCTCGCTAGCGATACACCGCGTCTTCGAGTCCTTGACGCTTGATCTCATGGTCGCCAGCCCAAACGATCGCGGTGGTGCGCGCATCGATGAGCTGGAAGCTGTAGAGGACATAGTCACTCGTGCCCTTCGATGTCCGCGTCGACAGGCCCTGGAGCTTACCGGTCAGGAAATAGTCGGCGCCCCGGAACTCCTGGATGTTCGGATCCGACGAGGCTGTGACCTGTCCCTGCTGCTTCATATCCCGCTCCTTCTGGAGCGCTTCCATTCGCTCCCGTGCCAGGAAAATGACCTTCCCGCCCGAGCGCGACGTCAACTGGGTCATCATACGGGTCAGGAAGATGTCCTTGTTGATGGGAAAGCGCGTCTCGTTGATCACCGGGTCCAACACGACGTAAGGCGGCACTGGCGCCTGGTTGATTTGGGGCAGTGCCATCATGCCCCGCGCCATTTTGTCGGCCACCGTGACAATGTCCTGGGACTCGATCCCGGTGCCCACGACGAATCCGCGCTCGTCGGCCCGCATCTCGGTGACGCCGACGCCCTTCGGGTTCTGGACGCCCGAGGAGGCGCACCCGGCGGCCAAAAGGATGAGGAGGGCCGCGACCGAAGCTGTCTCAAAGTGTCTGATCAGGTTCATACCAGCGCAATGCTCCATTGGCCAGCCCCGCGCCACCACGACCGCGGAACCGGGCCGAACGGATGTTATAGTGGACGCACCGGGCCCGGAATGCAACACAACACGGATAATCGGCCGCTCGAAGGCTTGACCGCCGATGGGCTTCCTGAAAGGAATGCGCCCATGCAAAATTTCGAATTCAAGAATCCGACCGAGATTCTGTTCGGTCGCGGCATGATCGCCAAGCTCGACAGCCGGGTGCCCACCGCAGCGCCCGTGTTGCTCCTCTACGGCGGCGGCTCGATCAAACGCAACGGCGTCTACGACCAGATCAAGGCCGCGCTCAAGAACCGCCAGGTGGTCGAGTTCGGGGGCATCGAAGCCAATCCCCTCTACGAAACCTGCATCGAGGCCGTCAAGGCAGTCCGATCCAACCAGGTCGGTTTTATCCTCGCGGTGGGCGGCGGCTCCGTGCTCGACGCGGCCAAATTCATAGCGGTCGCCGCGCGCTACGAAGGGGCCGATCCCTGGGAGATTCTTCGCACCCACGGCCAGTCGATCCAGGCGGCCCTGCCTCTGGGAGCGGTCCTGACCCTTCCGGCCACGGGCTCGGAGTCCAACGGCTACGCCGTGATCTCCCGCAAAGCCACAACCGAAAAGCTCGCCTTCGCCTCGATCCTGGCCTTCCCGGTCTTCTCCGTGCTCGATCCCGAGACGACCTACAGCCTCCCCCGCAAACAGGTGCGCAACGGCATCGTGGACGCGTTCATGCACGTCATGGAGCAGTACATGACCTATCCGTGCGCCGCCCCGCTCCAGGACCGCTTCGCCGAGGCGATTCTCGAGACGCTCATCGAGACCGGGCCAGTGACCCTGGCCGAGCCCGAGAACTACGAGGCGCGTGCGGCGTTCATGTGGAGCGCGACGATGGCCCTCAACACACTCATCGGCTGCGGCGTGCCCCAGGATTGGTCAACGCACATGATCGGCCACGAGTTGACGGCGTTCTACGGATTGGACCATGCCGAGACGCTGGCCATCGTTCTCCCCGGAATCTGGAAGCACCAGTTCGATCGAAAGAAGGCCAAGCTCGAACAGTATGGCCGGCGCGTCTGGAAGGTCAAAACCCCCGAGGAGGCGATGGCCAGGACCGAGGACTTCCTCCATGCACTGGGCATGCCCACCCGCCTGGGCGATTACAAAATCGACGCCCGCGAAGCCGCCGAGAAGGTGCGGACGCGGTTTGCCGAGCGCAAGACCAGGCTGGGCGAACATGGCGACATCGACCCCGACGGGGTGGCTGAGGTCCTGCGCTCGCGCGCTTGAGGGCGGCCGGTCTCACTTTGCGTGCAGGGCCTTGACGCCGGGTGAGTGCATCCGGCCTGCGGCATGGGAGAATGCAGCGGTTGTAAACCGGGGCCTCGACCCGGCGCTCTGAGGGTTCTCATAACGAGAAGAACTGGATCGAGGGCGCGTCTGCGATCGGGTTTGAGTGAGGCGCGCGTCACTTCAGATTCTCCTCGGTATAGAGCGACAGTTCGATGAGGCGTTCGAGGATGTCGGCGGGGGGCAGCCCGGCGAAGTTCTTGGCGACAAGTTCCTTGGCGAAAAGCCGGCAGATATAGCGGACCTTCAGCGCCTTGTTGCGAGACGCGAAGACGAAGTCCCGGTGCCCGTTGTTGATCACCACCACGTTCTGATCAGGTTGGTACCGGGAGCGCCAGAGCTCGCCGGGCGCCTTTTGAAATGTGTAGCTCGGGATGCCTTGTTTGGTGGCGTCCCTGGGTTGATTCTCCGGAAGGAGCGAGTCGGTGACAGTGATCAAGCCCTCAGCCGAACATTCGATTTCCGCCTGCTTCACGGTCAGACCCAGCCGGACCAGCCCAGGATCCGAGGGGGCCTTGAAACTCACAATCTCGCCATCGGCGTTTTCCAGGGCACCCTCGCCTTCAACAATGACCCATCGAAACGCAAGGTCGCGCTCGACCAAACGATTCGAGCGGTCTCTGGCAATCGCGCGAAGCCTCTTGGTCGCACCCACGGGAATGACACTCGATGCCGGTGAAACCCGAACCGAGAACAGGGGCCCCGCGTAGTCGAAGAAGTCTCTTTGAACCGGTTCGGGCTCCTCGCCCGTCAGCCCTTGAACACCGTCGTTCAGCTCGATCGAGTCTCCGTCGCCTCCTGCGGGGGTTCCCGCCGCGGTCTTGGATCGCTTGGCGCCGGCTTGCCGGAGATCGAACCAGTCGTACTCCTCGGCCGGGAGGCTCAGCAAGGCTTCTCGGAGCGCTTTATGGACGGAGCGCAGAACCTCGCGGCTGGTCTGTTCTTCCTCGGCCCGCCGTTGCTCCTCGATGAGGCGGAGCAGCTCGGTCTCAATCGGCCCCAGTTCCTCTGTCAACCGCTGGTAGGCATCGTCCTGGATGATGCCGCTCCGGGTTCCGGGAGTGAGGCTCAAATGCGGCGCATCGAGAATCCCCTGGAGATAACCGCTGGTCCAGGGGGGCCGGGCAAACTCGGGCAAAGCCGAGAGACTCTCGATCACGCGCGTGCCTCGGCGGTACAGCCCGACTGCGTTGGTCGGGTCCGGACGGGCCAGGTAAACCTCGACGTAAAGATCGCTCTGGGGCAGCCGGCTGATTTCGTGAAGCAGGCGCCCTTCGAATTGACGAGGTTCGACCTTGAACTCGGCCCGCGCGGTGCGATCGAGCACGCGGATTTCGACGCCGGAGTTTCGGATGCGGTCCCGCAGTTCCGAGGCCAGGTACCACTGGATTTTCTCGCCACTGAACTGCTTGATGCCAGGCAGGATGTTCTTGATCAGCAGCTCCGTGCCCGACTCCGGCAGCAGCACACGCTTCTGCGTGATGCGGTAGCCGGGGTCGCCCTTCTTCATATGCATCTGGTAGGTCCTGCCATCGGCACCGGCCGAAGTGATGACCAGTTCCTCTCCGACCGTCCAGAAGCTCAGAAGCCCGATGCCGAACTCGCCTTGAATGCCCGATGCGCCCTCGGCCTTGAGACGTTTCTTGATCGAGTCGCAGATATGCGTCGCAACGTGCTCGAAATCGGGCAGACCCCGATCGTTGCGCCGGATGCCTTCGCCGTCGTCTTTGATGCGCAGATAATGAACTCCGTGTTCCTTGCCTCGCACCAGCGTGATGTGTTTGGCTCGGGCGTCGATGCTGTTTTCGACGAATTCGGCGACGGCTTTCAACGGATTGCTCTGGGATAGTGCGATAATCCGGATCGCATTCCAGTTGTCGCCAATCCGCAGCTTGCCGGAATCGTGGTCTTTCATCGTGCCTCGCCTGGCAGAAGGCTGTTCATGGCCGCGAGACGGTGTCCAGAAACTGTCAGGCTCATCGCCCTGGCGCGGTCCCACTCGGCGGTCTGATCGGCCAGGAGTTTGATGTCAGGATGCCGGGCCAACACCTCGCGCGCGCCACGGTCGCGCTTGATTTGGGCCGCCTGCTCCATGAAGCCGTGCATCATGACGATGTTGCCCGACCGCCCAGCCGCTGAACGATGTGCTCCATCGCCAGCCGCGCGGATTCCTCGTCGCGCGACCCGATGAAGGCCGTGGGCGGCGTTCGTGTTTCGGAGTTGACATTGCCTATCGGGATGCCGGCGGCCAGCGCATTTTCGACCGCCGACGCGCTCGCATCGACCTCGCACGGGTTGAGGATGATCGCGTCCACCCGCAGCGCGATGATGCTCTCGACCTGCTGCACCAGCCATTCGGCGCTGCGCTGGGCGTCCGTGACAATCAGCGCAACGCCGAGTTCCCCGGCCTTGGCCAGCATGGCCTGGTGCAGCATCACGATGAACTCGTTCGAGAGGTTCATCCGCGACGCGCCGATGGTCAACCGTTGCGCCGACGCCGCACCCGGCTCCGCCGTCGTGGTGCCGGTCGGACGACCGCATCCGGGCGCCAGTGCCACACCGAGAGCCCACCCGAGCGCCAGCAGTGTCCCGACGATCTTCGATCGCGGTTTCATTTCGTGCTGCGCTTGTCCAGCCACACCGTCCACACAATGATGTGTCCCTTCAGAATCTGCTGGTAATAGGACGACACGGTCAGCAGGTCGAGACCATTGTTGATCACCTCCATCAGGCCTCACGGTTATTTCATTTAAATTTCTGAAGGGTTGCTGTTGTTGAGGTTGGAAATAGCGCCTATCAATTGGCGTGGTTTGGTGCGTTGTAGGCGTTCGATGATCTCGACAAACCACTGTCAAATTAAGAACCTGTCACTTTATCTGATCCGCCGGTTGTCTCCGGCACGCGTTCTTTGCGCCTTTGTGTTTCACACCCAATATCGCAAAGGACAAGTCCCCGCGAGGCAAGCCTCGCGGGGACCTGGAGTTTGGACATTTTTTTGCTGCGCCGTCTCACGACGGCGGCTACGGAGGCGTAGCCGTCCCGTAGCCGCGGACGTCAGTCCGCGCTGACTCGCTCCGGCGAATACAGACATCAGCGCCGTCTGACGACGGCGGCTACGGAGGCGTAGCCGTCCCG
>MWFF01000090.1 GCA_002071485.1 Verrucomicrobia bacterium ADurb.Bin006
GTGATCTCAGCTACCACGACTCCTACCACCATCACCCTCACTTGCTTCTCGATCTAAGTCCGACAGGCTGCTAGCACACTGCGTTCGGGAGCCGTTGCGCTGAGCCCGGTGCATCTGACAGTTGTCGGAGTTCTGTCGCCCGGTGGTGTGGGAGGTTGACGGGACGCAATCCTCGGCACCCAACCCGATCAACGGATGGAGATTGCCGGATGGACGACGCCTGCCTGACACGAAAGCGTGACAAAGGCTCTGTGTCGCCTTTAAACTGCCGGTCGTCCTGTCCAGCGCCGGGAATCGACCGGGCGGTGGCGGATCATAACTGAGGAAGAATCATGCGTTCTGACATCATCAAGAAGGGTTTTGAACGGGCCCCGCACCGGTCCTTGCTGCGGGCGACCGGGTCGATTGAATCGGAAGCGGACTGGGACAAGCCGTTCATCGCCATAGCGAACAGCTACACCGACTGCGTTCCCGGGCACGCGCACCTGAACGAGGTCGGGCAACTGGTGAAACGCCTCGTGCGCGAGGCCGGCGGCGTGCCGTTCGTTTTCAACACCATCGGCGTGGACGATGGTATCGCGATGGGCCACTCCGGCATGCTCTACTCGCTGCCGTCGCGCGAGTTGATCGCCGATTGCGTCGAGACAATGCTCAGGGCGCACTGTCTCGATGGCATGGTGTGCATCCCGAATTGCGACAAGATCGTCCCCGGCATGCTCATGGCCGCCATGCGCGTCAACATCCCCACCGTCTTTGTTAGCGGCGGCCCGATGGCGGCCGGCATCGCCGACCGGAAGGCGACACACGAGGACCTGGCGGCCTACCTCCAGCCCGCCACGGCGAACTCGGACCTGATTTCAGTGTTCAAGGGCGTCGGGGAGTTCAAGATCGGCCAGATCACCGCCGAACAGTTGACGCGGCTCGAACAGACGGCCTGTCCGACATGCGGTTCCTGCTCGGGCATGTTCACTGCAAACTCGATGAACTGCCTCTGCGAGGCGCTCGGCATGGCCCTCCCCGGCAACGGCACGATCCTCGCCGTCTCGAAGGAGCGCGAGGCTCTCTACGAGCGCGCGGCCCGTGCCATCCTCGATCTCGTCCGCCGCGGCCTCAAGCCGCGCGATATCGCCACGCTCGAAGCCTTCGACAACGCCCTCATGCTCGATGTCGCCATGGGCGGTTCGACCAACACCGTCCTTCACACCCTCGCCATCGCACGCGAGGCAGGCATCCCCTACGACATCGCGCGCATCGACGGCATCAGCCGCCGCATTCCGTGTCTGTGCAAGGTCTCTCCCTCGTCTGACTACCACGTCCAGGACGTGCATCGGGCCGGTGGTATCCACACCATCCTGGGAGAACTCAAACGGATGGGAGTGCTCAACCTCGATTGCCTGACGGTCACTGGACGAACGCTCGGTCAAAACATCGACGACTGGGACATCCGATCCGAGACGTGCACGCCCTGGGCCAAAGCCGTCCGCGTCTCGGGCGCCTCGGCCCTCGCGTTGGATCCCAACGACACGTTGGGCCCTGTCGCACGCACCGCCAGCGGCGGCCTCGCCCCCAAACCGCTCTTCCATTTCCCAGCCGACCCGCGCGCCCTCACCCTTTGGCGTTTCGCCGCCGCCTTCAACGCTAGCGACGCGGCGGCCGCCGCCTCGCTCTTCGCCGCCGACGGCCAATTGCAGGTCACCGAGAGCCTGACCTGGGTCGGCCCTGGGGCCATCGAGATCGGTCTGAAGGCCAAATTCGATGAATTCAAGGGACGCGTCCGCGCCGAGTTGGCCGGCTTGAAAGGCGCGCCGGTCCTTCTGGTCTCCCACTACGAGGGCGGCGAGAAGAAGACGAGTTGTCTGCTTCGCACCGGGCGGCTCCGCAACTGGACGATCAGCAAGGCCTGGCACGACTACGGGGCGCGCGCGTTGGCGGAGGCACGGCCACTGGGGCTGATGCCCCATGATCCCGTGTTCATGTTCGATCCGCGCGATTGCATTCGCACCAGGGAAACGGCATACTCCGTCGATGGCGGTCTGGCGATCCTCTATGGCCAACTCGCCCCCGAGGGGAGCGTTGTCAAGACCGCCGGGATCAGCGACGCGTTCCGCGCCAATTGTGGACCGGACTTTGTGTTCGAGGGCCCGTGCGTCATCTTCGAGAGTCAAGACGAGGCCTGCGCCGGCATCCTCGATGGCAAGGTCAAGGCCGGCGACGTCGTTGTCATCCGCAACGAAGGGCCGCGGGGCGGGCCCGGGATGCAGGAAATGCTCTCTCCCACCAGCTACATCGTCGGGATGGGGCTGGGCGACAAGGTCGCGCTCATCACCGATGGACGGTTCAGCGGCGGCACCGCGGGCGCCTGCATCGGCCACGTCTCGCCCGAAGCCGCCGAGGGAGGCCCCATCGGACTCCTCAAACCGGGCGACCGGATTCGCATCGACTTCCCAAACCGGCGCATCGACAGCCTGCTGTCCGACGTCGAACTGGCCGAGCGCAAACGTGTCTGGCAGCCTGTTCGGCGCGACTTGTCCGGATGGCTGGCGCGCTATCGCAAACTGGTCACCAACGCCAGCCATGGCGGCATCCTCAACGCTTGAGAGCGCCCGGATGTGAGACTCCGCGGAGCTTTGGAATCATCCGGGCTGAAATGAATCAAACGCCCGACGCTCGATGCTCGGCGTCCGGCTCTCGACAAAGCGCGTTGTCGAACGTTGAGAGTCGGAATTCGAGCGCCAGTTTTTTCGGCTGGGCGGGTTGCCATTGGCCGTCTTGGGGCTGATTGGCTTGCCCTTCCTCGATGCTTGCGGCGGGTCTGAACCGGGTTCCGTGCCAACGATCCAACGTTCATGAGCCGGCGGCGCCGTTCGATGCCGCCATCTCGGGCCGTTCCATGAAGGCGTAGCAGAGCATGTGGCAGATGCCCATGTGACAGTCCTCGACCCGTCCGTAATGCGTGTCGTCGATCACAATCACATCGTGGGCGAGATCGGCGAGGCGCCCGCGTTTGCTCCCGACCAGCGCAATCGTGTGCAGCCCGTTGGCAGCCGCCCAGTGGATGGCCTTGACGAGATTTGGTGAATTCCCGCTCACACTCATGGTCAGCGCCAGATCGCCGGGCCGGGCGTAGTTCTGGAGTTGCCGCAGATACACGTCTTCGTACGAATAGTCATTACCGAGCGCTGTCATCCAGGGCACATTGTCATTGAGCGACAAGACCCGAAAACGCCGCGGCAGTTTGTCCGAAGCGCCCTTGCCCAGATCGGTGGCGAAATGGGACGCGTTGGCGGCGCTGCCTCCATTCCCAAAGACGAACATCTGGCGATCCTCACGCCATGCCTTTTGAAAGGTGCGTATCAAACGCGCCACGGCATCGGTGGGGATCGAATCGAGGGCCGCTTTCTGCGCGGCCACGTAACCGGTAATCCAGTCGTTCATGCGCCTGGAGAATGGCAGAACCCGCGCGTTTGACCAGTCTCGGCTGCGGCTCGGCGGGATCAAGACGCTGGCGGAGGCCTGCCGGAGGGCGGGCTTTGAGATGCATGCGCATTGGCTGTTGACATGGGAATTCAAGCGCCTGTGTAGGCGTCCATTCCGACGCAGGTGCAGACCGGGTTGCGATCGCCGTACACGTTGTCCACGCGCCCGACCGCGGGCCAGAACTTGAATTCGAGTTGATGCCGCGTCGGATAGGCGGCTTGGGCGCGTGTGTAGGGCCGAGTCCACGAGTCCGCGGCGAGCATATCGGCCGTGTGCGGCGCGTTCTTGAGCAGGTTGTTCTGCGTGTCCACCCGGCCCGATTCGATCTCCGCGATTTCGGCGTGAATCGCGATCATGGCCTCGCAGAACCGGTCCAGTTCCTCCTTCGACTCGCTCTCGGTCGGTTCGACCATCAGCGTGCCCGCCACGGGCCAACTCAGAGTCGGCGCGTGGAATCCGTAGTCCATGAGCCGTTTGGCGACGTCCTCGGCCGTGACCTTTCCAAAAGAACGGAAATCCAGAATGCACTCGTGGGCGACCATCTCGCCCGGCCCCTTGTACACCACCGGATAGAAGTCGCGCAGGCGATGGGCCAGGTAGTTCGCATTGAGGATCGCGACCTGCGTGGCCTCGGTCAGGCCCGTCGCGCCCATGCACGCAATGTAGAGCCACGAAATCGGCAGGATGCTCGCGCTGCCCCACGGCGCGGCCGATACCGCTCCGATCGACTGGTTGCGGCTCGGCCCGGCCAACGGATGGTCGGGGAGATAATCCACGAGGTGCCTGGCCACGCAAATGGGGCCGACCCCGGGCCCGCCCCCGCCATGCGGAATGCAGAACGTTTTGTGGAGATTCAAGTGGCAGACGTCGGCCCCCATTGTCCCGGGGCTTGTCAGTCCAACCAGGGCGTTCATGTTTGCTCCGTCCATGTACACCTGCCCTCCATGCTCGTGGATGATCCGACAGACCTCATGTATCCCGGGTTCGAACACCCCGTGTGTCGAAGGGTAGGTGACCATCAACGCGGCCAGGGCATTCGCATGGGATTGGGCTTTCGCCCCCAGGTCGGCCAAATCCACGTTGCCCTCGTCGTCGCACGACACCGCCACAACCTTGAACCCGGCCATGACCGCACTGGCGGGATTCGTGCCGTGCGCCGAGACGGGGATCAGACAGACATTCCGATGCCTCTCCCCCCGCTGTTCATGGTAGCGGCGGATGATCAGCAGACCCGTGTACTCGCCTTGGGCCCCTGCGTTGGGCTGGAGCGACACGGCGTCCAGGCCGGTGATCTCGGCGAGCCAGGTCTCGAGGTCGCGGAACAGGCGCTGATAGCCTTGCGTGTGGTCGACAGGCGCGAACGGATGGATGCGGCTGAACTCGGGCCAGGTGATGGGGAGCATCTCGGAAGTCGCGTTCAGCTTCATCGTGCACGATCCCAGCGGGATCATGGCCTGGCAGAGCGAAAGGTCCCGCGACTCGAGGCGCCGCAGGTACCGCAGCATGTCGGTCTCGGAATGATAGCGATGGAAGACAGGATGTTCGAGAAACGGAGTCTGGCGCCCAGGAGCGAGTGCCGGCTCCGCGATTGACAGGGTGGCGACATCGAAAGGCGTCGGTTGGCCGCCATTCAGAATCTCGAGCAGCAGTCGGATGTCGTCGATCGATGTGGCTTCATCGAGCGAGATGCCGACGTGGTCGGCATCCACAGCGCGCAGGTTGACGCTCCGATCGGCGGCCGCCCGATGCACCGCAGCGGAGCCGCCCGCGCCAACCTCGATGGTGAGCGTGTCGAAGAACGTCGGATTCACGACACGGCGTCCGAGTTTGTGGATTCCTGCTGCCAGCGCGGCGGTAAGGCGGTGGACACGCCGCGCGATGGACCTGAGGCCATCCGGGCCGTGATAGACCGCATAGGCGGCGGCGATGTTGGCCGGCAAGGCTTGCGCGGTGCAGATGTTGCTGGTGGCTCGATCGCGGCGGATATGTTGCTCGCGTGTGCCCAACGCAAGCCGGTACGCCGGCCGACCGCGCGAGTCCTTCGAGATGCCAACAAGGCGCCCGGGCATCTGTCGCTTGAACGCATCCCGCGTCGCGAAGAACCCCGCGTGCGGGCCCCCAAAGCCGAGCGGAATCCCCAGTCGCTGGGCGCTGCCGACCACGATGTCCGCTCCCGACTCGCCGGGAGGACGAAGCAGGGCGAGAGCCAGAAGGTCGGTCGCAACGACCGCCAGCGCCCCGGCGGCGTGCGCCCGACGAATCAACTCCTCGTCATCCTCGATCGCCCCGCCGGCGGAAGGGGATTGCAGCAGGACACCCAGTACCTCCGGCGAGAAGGTCATCCGCGAAGGCTCGACGGAGCGCACCTTTACGCCCAGGGCGCCAGCGCGGGTTCGGACCACGGCGAGGGTTTGCGCAAAGACCCCTGCGGCTACGAGGAAGACGTTGCGCCCCTCAGCCGCTTTGAGCCGATGGCACATCATCATCGCCTCGGCCGCGGCCGTGGCTTCGTCCAGGAGCGAGGCGTTGGCGATCTCCATGCCGGTCAGGCTGCAGACCAGCGTCTGGAAGTTGAGCAATCCCTCGAGCCGGCCCTGGGCGATTTCCGATTGGTAGGGTGTGTACGGCGTATACCAGCCCGGATTCTCGAGGACGTTACGCTGAATCACCGGCGGCGTGATGCAGTCGTAGTAGCCCTGCCCAATGAAGGAGCGGAAGAGCCGGTTTTGCCCCGCAATGGCCCGCAGTCGGACAAGGGCCTCAAATTCGGAGAGCGGCTCGGGCAGACGCAGCGCAGTCCGACGGCGAATCGCGCCCGGAACAGCTCGTTGGGTCATCGCGTCGAGACTCGCAAACCCGAGGGTTCCCAACATGGCTCGAATATCGTCGGGGCGCGGACCGATGTGGCGTCGCACAAAACGATCCGGATGGGCAAAGGCCTCCGCGGGCAGGGGGTGGAGGGGCAAATCGGTAGAATCGGTGCCGTTGATCATGGTAGTATCGTCAGTCTGTGAAATCGTCGTCGGTTCCGTTGACGGCGTCACCCTCACTGTGGCGAAGAGCGAGTCGGGGCGATCCTTCGGACTGGCGTGTTTAAGCGCTCTAACGGCATCGAACACGCCCCGAGGCGTGCCCTCCGGAAACAATTCCACCACGCGTTCGGGCAATACACGCACTCCGATGCGAGCCGCCGTGGTACACCGCCGCTCCACCACGCGCCCCACGCCACCCGCCACGCCCCGCCGCCCACATCAGCCTCGGAAACACCGCCCAGCCCACCACATTCACCGGCCTTCATTAGCCGGAGTAAATAGTACGGTAAAGACCACTGCAGCCGACTTCCCCTCTTCCTCAAGGGCGGTTATTTCAGGCAGAGTCTGAGTCTGCTTCTCCCAAGAAATAACGGCAAGTAAAGCGACGCGCCCCGAATCCTGCGCCACCTGGATCGCCTCTTGCAAGCATATTCGTGGCAGTAAATGCGTTGGCAATCGCCACGACCTCTTTACTCCACCACGTCCAACACCCGCGACAGCTCCAGGTCGCTCAGCAACCTGATGTAGGATTGACCGCGCCCAAAGCTCTTCTCATCCATCGCAAGGCGCTTGAGACCCTCCAACTGCCGCCGCTCCAGGCCCCGCTCGACGGCCCGGCGCAGAATCTCGCGCGCGCTCTCCCACCCAATGCCCAAAAGCTTGCAGCCTTGGTTGACGCTGGCGCTGGCCAGCAACACATCGACGGCAAAACGCTCAAAGAGCAAGGTCAAGCGCCTATGCGGCGCCGCCCAGGGCACCTGCATTGTCCTGACCCCGTGTTCCGGGCAGTCCGCCCGCGGCACACGCGCCCGAATCTCGGTCCTAAACTGCATCGTATCCAAATGCCGCCAGGTCCGCTCCGGCGCGCAATCGTGAATCGAACACCGACCCCCGCACTCCGGGCATTGGGCGTCAGCACCCCACTGCCAGCCCAGTTCGATCTCCACCCTCTTCTCGGCCGGCTTCAGTTCCACGTTCTTGACTTCCCACGGGCTGCCCACGCCCAACAGTTGCGCGTAATGCTTTTGTAGTTCGCTATCGATGTTCATGAGCGCCAGCTTCCCAAAACTCCAGCTCCTTCACCAGCCTCTTCCGCCCAAAGGCTCACACCGGCGGAGCGCAGCGGAGCGGAGCGAAGTCCGCCGCGAAGCGGTTGATCCCAACTTCCACCCCAACCGCTGCCCTCGGACCTTGAAGCCACCCGCCCAGTTCACTCTACTCTAGAAGCCCCTCTTCGCCAGCCCATTCTTCTTCCGATTGGAGTTGACACAGCCACTAAAGTCCTGGAATATCCCGCAGCTGGAAACGGGTCAGTAGGGTACAGTCGGCCATTGATGTCTGTTGGGTAAAGGGTTTAGCGCGTAGTCGAGTGGAGCTTGCGGGCCTTCGAGACAGGGCTGTTTTCGGAGGTCGCAGCCGGTCACTCTCCGGGATCAATCTGTGTTCCGTCCTGAATCGGTGTGGAGTCCATCCCTCACAGATTCGGGGCGGAACACAGATTGCCCGGCCATGGCCTTCTCTGCGTCCTCGGCGTCTCTGGGGTTCATTCCGTACGGTGACATTCAGCGAGGGTGATCAACCACAGAGGCACGGAGAGCGCGGAGATTGGAGATCGGAGATGGGAGATCGGGGATCGACTGCCGGAGCTGACCTGGTTGATGACTCTGCGGCCCAACTGGCGAACGAGGCCATCGAGGGCGCCTTCAATGAGCGATCGCAACAGTTGCCAGAGCAGCGTCGCATACGTGAGCACTTGCAGCCGCCCCGTTTCCCGGTCCCGAATTTCGCCGTAGCTGAGCCGGCCCTGGCGCAGCATCGCCTCAAAGAGCAGCAGATAGCGCACGGCCGCCAGATGCACCGAGGCGTAGGCCACCTGATAACGCCCGCTCTGTTCCTTCAAGAAACCCAGGTTCTGTTTGACTTCCTTGAAGTAGACTTCGATCGACCAACGCAGAGCGTAGGCCTGCAGCACGCTGGCCTCGCTCCGTTGCGGGTCCGTGCAGAGCCCTTTTTTGGTATCCGTCAGGGGAACGGGCACTAGCGTCGAGGGCGGTGGAAGTGGTTTAACCTGGGGCGATGAATGCATCGTCTCGTCAGAAACTCACTCCTCGTGAAAGCACTCCGACTCCCACCG
>MWFF01000091.1 GCA_002071485.1 Verrucomicrobia bacterium ADurb.Bin006
AGCACTACTCGCCGGTCCCACCAACTGATCAACTTCCCGTAAGCAAACCCGGTATACTCCCCGTGAGCGGTGTCGCATGGGGACTGCTGCGCGCCCGCGGCTGCCGGCGTCACTTGCTGCGACCCCGGTGCAACCGCCCTGCACAATCCAATCCAGGCGACGCGTGCCGTGGGTTGGAACAGGCGATCAATGGGGTGTGGATTCGCCCTTGTGCGAATGCGCGAAGGCTTTCAGGCCCGCACGGCTTCCCATTCTGGAGATTTCTAGACTTCGCTGTGGTCACAACTCCATGAAACATGCGGGCCGGCGACCCACCAGCGGTGGCCAGGCCGCTGGTGGGGACCAGTCCCGCGCCATTACTGGCGCCCGCGGCGCTGCGGGGCATTGCCCAGCGGGCAGGTGCCGTCGACGCTGCGCGGGCCAGTGCCGTCGCGCAACCCCTGGCGCAGGCCCTGGCCTTTGCCTATGCGCTGGCCCTTGCGCTGACCCAGCCCGGGACCGCCTTGCGGACAGACGCCGCTGTTCCGACCGAGGCATTCCGCCTGACGCGCCGCCCGCTCTTCGGCCGAGCGGGGCGGGCCGCCGAAGCCCTTGCCCTGGCCGCGCGGGCCGTTGCCGGGGGCGTTTTGGGCGAGAGTGGTGCCGGCGGCCAGGAGGCTGGCCACCGCGATCGCTGCGAGGATATTGAGCTTCATCACTGTTTCTTTCCGTTATCGGTTTTTTGTTTCTGTTTTGGATCCGGCACGATCTCTTGTGTCGTTCCACAGACAACAGACACCACGAAGATGAACAGCGCCCCTCGCTTTTCATGACAGTTTTGTTATCTGGATGGGCGTGCGGCGGCTGAGACTATCGAGGGGCTTGCCGGCTTCGCTGATGCCAGTGTCTGTCGAAACCGCGAGCAAGATGCGGTCTGTTTGATACGTATCTATGCCGGAAGAGCGGTCGCCATGTCCGTGCCATCCGAAAAAACAGTTCGGTTCATTCCGACTCGGCGCAGCCTTTTGAGCCGGCTGCGGGATTTGGACGACCAGTGTCAGAATTGAGCTATCCTGCCGGCGCGCGATTCCTCTTTGATCTCGATCGCACCGTTCCGGGAGTTTCGGGAATACCGCATCCTGCCCGAGCGCGAATCGGAGGCCGTGCGCCGAAAGATGTTGCGACGCTTATTTCAGACCCTTAATAAGGGAGCCGTTGAGATGAGCGCAGAACAACAGATGAGAGCGCGAAAGCCTTGACGGCATCCACCCGCAGCCCTTCGAGGGAGGACGCGGGCGGACCGCCGCCCGAGATTCCCGATCACGAACTGTTGCGCCTCATTGGCCGAGGCAGCTACGGCGAGGTGTGGCTTGCCCGAGGCCGTGCTATGGGCCAGTGGCGGGCTGTCAAGTTGGTCTACCGCGGCGCCTTCGATCACGAACGGCCCTACGAACGCGCATTCGAGGGTCTCAAGCAATTCGAGCCTGTTTCCCGCAGCCATCCGGGCCTGGTTGACATCCTCCAGGTGGGCCGCGATGACGCTGCGGGCTTCTTCTACTGCGTCATGGAATTGGCCGACCACGCCGTCGAGTCGGCCGTGCGTCCGGTTCCTGAGCCGGCGCCGCGAGCCCCTGACCCTGCGGCGGCACGGCCAGCCGCGACGATGCTCTCCGACGCCGCGGCTGAGGACTATGTTCCGCTGACTCTCGAGCACCGCATCCGTTGCGAAGGACGCCTGCCTGCCGCCGAATGTGCGTGGATCGCTGCGGTGTTGGCAGAGGCCCTCGACCATTTGCATGCGCGCGGACTGGTCCATCGGGATATCAAACCGTCCAACATCATCTTCGCGGGCGGCTCGCCCAAGCTGGCTGACGTTGGGCTCGTGCCACAGACTGGGAGCGCCCGGACGTTCGTGGGGACGGAAGGATACGTGCCGCCCGAGGGGCCGGGGACGGTGCAGGCGGACGTGTACAGTCTGGGCAAATGTATTTGTGAGATGGCGATGGGCAAAGACCGGCTTGCTTTCCCCAGCCCGCCGACCGCGCAGGGTGGTCTGCCGGACCAGGCACTGCTGCTCGAACTCGATGCGATCATCACAAGGGCCTGCGCTCCCGATGCCGCCCGACGCTATCGCACGACGGCGGCGCTGAGCGCTGACCTGCGGCGGTTGCAGGAAGGCGGGTCCGTCCGTCAGAGCTGCTCGAATCGCCGGCGGGCCAGGCTTGGCATGTGGGCAGCGGCGGCGCTGGCCGTTCTCGCGCTCGCCTGGCTGGGGTTGGTTTGGGTGAAGGGCCGCGCGCCCGAAGTCGAGGTCGTGCGCCAGTTCTCCCTGCCCGACAACTGGCCCGCCCACGGCGCGCTCCTGGGCGACTACGACCGGTGCGGTGTTCCTGAGATCGTCAGCGGAGCCGATGGTTACCTGAACGTCGTTTCGCTCGAAGGCCATTTGGTCAAGTCACGCCGGTTGCACGACTTCCGCGGGGATTTCTTTTCTGTGTCTCAACTGGCCGACGTGGACGGTGACGGGCTCTCTGAGGTGTTCGCCTCATGGCGGGATGAAACGAATCTCTTTGTCAGCGTGTTCAATCAGGATTTGCACGAGATCAAACGGTTCACAGCCACTGGGGCCTGGCAACAGAACCCCGTGGGGCCGCATCCAAGCAGCATGATGTACCCACTGGCCTTTCTGGCGGGCGGGTCGGGTATGCCGGCCCGCGTGGTGATGGATTTGAACACCCACTACGCCCGCTGGCCGCGTTGCCTGCGCGCCTACGATTGGGCCAGTCAGTCCATGCTGTGGGAGGTCCCTTACGCCGCGTCGCCCGTCCACACCGTGCTCCACGATCTTGACCGTGATGGCGTGCCCGAACTGCTAATCGGCTGCTATGCGCCTGACAACAAGGTTAGGCTCGCGGACGGTGAGGACGACAGCCGGTGCTATTTGCACGCGATGAGCGCCACCGGACACCGGCTTTGGTCCCACGAAGTCGGCGGGAAGTTCATGCGTTGCCTTGTGTATCCTGCCCCGGCGGGCGCAGGCGACTTCGTCTACGCGCTCGTCGTACGTTCCGAGGAGGCGCATTTGCAAACCGAGGGCAAACTGCCTGTCGAAAGCCGCGTGCTCAAGTTCGATCGCGCCGGCAACGAACTCGCGCGCTACGAGGTTCCCGTGGAACTGTCCAGTCTGGTCCTTGCCACCCTGACCGGCAAGCGCGGCCTCGAGGTTTACGCCGGTGACAACGCGGGCTTTCTGCATGTGCTGGATGCCGACCTTGGCCTGCGCCACCGAATGCCGATTACCGCGCGCACCCACGACTGGATCCAACTGCGGGCCGAGTTGGCCGACGACCTCGATGGCGATGGGCGACCTGAATTGGTGCTCCAGTCCGCGCAAGTCGAGTTGGTCTCCGGCGCGAGCCTCGGAAAACCTAAAGGGTCACCCACGGTCCGGCACTACCACGGGCGTTCCCTTCACTTCTACAATGCCCGGCTCAAGCCCCGGACGGACTTCCTGCTGACCGCATCTGCCAAGACTACACCCCTCGCGCGCGTCGAACTGTTGCCGACAGAACCGACCGGCCGCCGCCGCCTCATCATCCTAGGCCAGCAGGTGCAGATACTCGAACTCGCACGTTGACCAGGGCGATGTCGGTGGGGAGGAGACCTCACCGAGGCGCACCTCAGACCCGACCAACCGATCCCTGCGCCGCGGAAACCGGGCGGAAGGATCGCGGCAGGCCGGGGATGACCGACGCATTCGACGGAAATTGCAGGCCGGATTGTTAGCTACGGATGGAACACGGATGGCACGGACAAGGGCTTTCCGAGCACGGTCTTCGGTCGCATCTCATCAAAACCGCTGGCCGAAGTATAGCATCCCCGGTGCTTGGTCCTCCCACTGGGCATTGAGGGTGCGTCCTTCCCCGCGGACTCCGACGTGTTCACCAACCCGTGGCTGGGGCTGTATCAAGTGGGCGAGAGCAACTCGTCTCAAGCCAATCGACTCGCTGCTGCAAATGAGCTTGCTCCCAACGGAAATCCAGGCAAAGTACAGCCGTGCAGGGCCAGAACCGGCACGCGGTCGCACCCATAGCTCAATTGGATAGAGCATCTGACTACGGATCAGAAGGTTTCAGGTTCAACTCCTGATGGGTGCGCCAATTGATAGACAAGGACTTACAGCAGGTTTTCGGAGTCACGTTTCAAACCACCTTTTGCATTTCTTTTGCACTTTTGCAGATTCTCGCGCTTGAAATTGCCCGTCTCTGGTTCCCGCCGGCGGTGGCGAGGCGGTGTCAATTCTAGCCCGTTTGGTGCTTTCAAGAATTGCCTCGGGGCCTCGGGGCGCCCGGCGGTGTTGCGCGGACCGCCTCGGGCTTCGGGCCGGTCGCCTGCGGGTCGAATGCTGTCCGGCAGGGCTTTGCGTGATCGCCTCGCCGGTGGGGCGCGGCAAGGCCTTGGGGTCCGGGCGCCTGGGGCGGCGGTCGGGGCCGGGTCGGGGACCGGTCGGGTTCGGCCAGGGCCTCGCGTGCGGTCCGCGCGCGGGGGGGTGTCGTCTATCAGCCCGCCTCGGAAAAACGCGTCTGCGGGGCGGCCAGGGGCCAAGTCTTCGCGCTCTGGGGCCTCATGGGGCGATGTGGGCGAGGCGGTCTCATTCCGCAGCATCTCCGGTGTCCCTGATCTTGCGGAGCGCGTTGTCGGCCCAGTCCTGCAACTCCAACCGGGCAAGCTCTGGGTCCGAGGGATTCACACGGGCGGCCAGCGCGGCGGGCGCGCTCACGATGGCCTCGCGTGCTGGTGTCAGGTAGGCGCGCACGACCTCGCGGGCCTCTTCCATCGGCACAAGCTCTTTCTCGCGAGCCTTGCGCTCGAGTTCCTTCAAGGCGGCGGATGCGTTCCTGTCGCGAACCGTCGCTGTTACCAGTTCAGCCCGCTGATCGCGGCGGTGCCGGAAGTGTTTGAACAAGGCTCGCAGTGTCTCGGTGGTCGGATACCTGCCGCGCACGGCGTGCGGGATAACTCCAGACTCGCCAAGCTGCCGGATTGCCCGTGTGCTGACTCCAACCAGACCGGCAAGCGTGGATTCGTTCAGGGTCGATACTTTCATGGTGTCCTGGGGTCGATTCGGATTTGGAAGTGATTTCTGCGGGACGGGTCACGCACGAAGAATGGGGGCCGGCGTACCCCGCTTTCCGGCTGGTTTGAAAGAAATTGTTTTTTGATGGCGTCATACTGCGATGCAGGTGCAACGTGTACGTTGCCCGGCGCACGTCCATTGCCCAAACCTGGAAGCCGCGGGCGCGGAGTTCGGCAATGGTGCGGGCCAAGTCCGCGCCGCCAACTACAACCGGCGGCGGCGGCGCCTCGGGGTTCAGGTCAAGCTCGGCCTGCCTTGGGGGTTTCATGCGCGGCCTTCCAAGTGATCGACGGTCCGGGCGCACGCGCGCAAGGCGGCGTGAAGCCACTTCATTGCGGCGAACAGGCAAGCCAGAATCACGGCGCGGCGGCGTGAAAACCTCGGCGGCGCTGGGTGGCAAACCTGCCCGCCAGAGTCTCGCCACGGTCTAAGTCTCGCATGAGACAGACACGCGCGCGCCCCTATAAGGGGGGCGCGCCAGTGTCTCTCAGTCTTAGACTCTGGCAGCGCCAAAGTCTCGCCAGAGTCTCGCCAGAGTCTCTCGGGTTTCATGATTGAAATAGGGCGGGGGGCGGTTGCGGGTGTCTCGAAATCATGCGTTGCGGGTTCGTCCCTTTCCGTGCAACGCGCCACTCGAAAAGCTCGCCAGCGTCCAGAAGCTCGGCAAGCAACCCGCGGGCGCGTTTCTGTGAAAGCCCTTTTCTGGTGTTTGCGGTCGAGAGCAAAGCCTCTTTGCCTATCGGTCTATCGAGCGGGACAAGGGCCAACAAATCGCCGGTCCCGCCGGCCAGCCTCGCGGCGCTTTCGGCCTCTTCTCCGGGGTCTGGCTCGCGCCACCAAATGCCGCGGTGCCCGTGTGCAACGGGCCGGTCATAGACGGGCGTCTCGCCGTCGGCCTCGCGCCAGCCCAGCCGTCGGCCTCGTTTGCCAAGCCGCAAGCGGAAAATGCCCGGCGTCTTGGTAGGTTCCAAACACACAACCGCCCGCGGAAAATTCGCGAGTTCGGCGGAACCGGCGCCCGCATAAGCAAAGTCGGTCGTTGCCCATGTACCGTTCCGTTCCTCTCGCGGGGGCTTCGGGGTGTGATGAACTGCCACGAATCCAAGCCGCGCCCGGTGGATGACGGGGGCTAAGTGCACGCGCAAGAAATCCGAGACTGTCCTTTGATCGGACACGTCGCCGCCCAAGTAGGCTAAAAGCGGATCGAGCCATAACAGGTCAGGCTTGACGCGCTCCACAAGCGGGGCCAGCCGGTGGCGCACGAAGTTAACGCCTGTTGAATCGTCAATTGTGGCCACGCGAACCGCCTCGCCCGCGGCGGTCCGGTCTGCCTGGGGCAATTCCAGCCCGTCAAAGATGCCAGCGCGCATTTCGGCCAAGTCGCGTGGGTCATTCTCGGATTGAATGATCAGGCTTCGCAACGGGCCGGCGGGCCGGAATCCGAAACACTCGCGCCCGGTCGCCCATGCAATCGCGAGTTGCAGGGCGAATGACGACTTGCCCAAGCCGGTCCTTCCAACAAACAAGAGTGTTGCGCCTCTGCATAGAAAACGATTTTGAATCAGTTCGTCGGGGTCCGCCTCGCGCGGGTCGGGCAAGCTGGCCAGCGGGGCGGCGGCGGCGGGTTCGCCAGGTCCTTCGTCACTCAAGGAGTCGAGTGTCTCCCGCGTGACGGCCAGGATTTCCTTCGTCCGGGTCGGGACGTGCTCGATCTGGTCCGCGGATTCACGGAGAACCTGGGCCAGTTGCTCGGGCCGGCGGCGTTCAACCAGCTTTTGCGCGTCGATTTCCGCCAGGGCCAGCGGCAATCCCTCGGTGACGAGGGCGAGCAAGTAGCGTTTCCCTTGCTCGTCGATTTGCTCCGCTCCCTCGAGGGCGCGAATCACGCTGATCAAGTTCGCCTCGGGTCCCTGCTGGTGAACCTCGGCGGCGGCCAGCCCGCAAAGCCCATCGGAGAAACTCCGGGGTGCGCACGCGCAAAGCCAGCCCAGTGCGGGCCGGGCCAGGGCCTCGGATGGCGATTCGAGAATCGTGGCGACGATTGCGCGTTCGGTGGCGCCGTCCGTGCCGGCGTCCGGGGGCCGCTCCGGCCTTGCTTTCCGCCGGCGGGTGGGCAAGAGTTCCTCCATCGTGCTTCGGCTCGCGCTTTGTCTCGGGGGACGTGTGCGGGCCTTTTTCGTTGCGCTAGCTTAACCCGGCGGTACAAATTCGCCGCACTTCGTCCGATGGAATGCGCCAACCGTTTCCCAGCCTCAGCGCGCGAATTCGGCCTTGGCGGACCGCGCGCCTAACGCTTTCGGGGTGCCAGCAAATAATCTTCGCGAACGCGGTCGGCGCGTACAACCTCGCCTCTGCTGTGGGATTTCTTTCAACTTTCGACTTCATCATATTGCCTTTCGTTTCTCGGCGCTTGTTCATGCGCCACGCGATACGTCTAGCACACTGGCTTTCCGGTCCGGTCCGGCGGTCGAAAAGCAAACGCGGGCCTCTGGAAAGCAAAATGCGGCGGGTCAAAAGCAAAATGAAACCGCCGGAAAGCAAAAGCCCTCCGGCGGCAAAGCAAACAGCGGGTTTTCTTAGTTGCGTGTCATGTCAAGAGGTTTTTTTTCATTGCTTCCGGTGTGCCTCTTTTTTTGCTGTGCCTTGCGCGGCTTCTTTCTTGCGCGGCCTTCCGCCTCGCCGTCCGGCGGCGGCTCGGGCCAGGGCTACTTCGGCGGTGTGGCGGTGGACGAACCAAGCCAAAAAACTTTCCGCCGTCAGCCAAAATTCGCGCTCGCTAAACGGCGTTCGGCGGTCTAGGGCGAACTGTCGCGCAACCTCGTCCGCCGGCGGCTCGGGCCACTGGTCGAACGGCATTCCTTGGTCTATGCCTTGGCGTTTCCAACTGTCGAAGCGCATGTTCGCCGCCAGGTGCTCACGATAAAGCGCGTAAGCCTCGCCGGTGCGCCCGGCCAGTCGGTTCGGAAGCCAGCAACGCAAGGCTTCGTCCAACCGGACCGGAAACTTCGTCGGTCTGCGGACCGCCCGCAGTGCGGCGCGCAAAGGCGCCTGGGCGGCGGCGGTCTGTTCGCGCTCTTTCGCGGTTGCTTCGGCGCGGGCCTGGGCTTCGTGCAAAGTCCATTCGGCGGCGTGCCAGTGTTGCAGGGCAAGCTCGGCGGCGGCGGCGGGCGACAAGCGGCCTTCGCGGTTCAACGCGACGGCCAGGGCGGCCAGTTGTTCAATGGTCGGGTCGGTGCTCATTTCGTTGCGGGTCCGACGATTGCGGTTGTCGGGTTCAGTAAGGCGCCTACGCTCACGGTGGCGCGGTTGCGTCGGTCCGCGTAGAAGGCTTGGGTTGTGGAAATTTGCGCGTGGCGCAACTGCAACATTGCTTGGTGAATGTCGCCGGCGTCCGCCACCAGCGAACCAAATTCTTTACGCAGCGTATGCAGCGGCTTGGCGCTTAAAACACCGTGCGTGCGAAGCCAGGTTATCACACGATCAAACGTGGCCTTGGCGCGGTAGCATTGCGCGGCGCGGGTTCGCGGGTGTTCGGTGTCGGGTTCGACAACGTACAAGGTCGAACCGGGCCGGCGGGTCTTTTCCAGTTCGGTGAACAGCCCGGCATCACATACAACATCGCCCTCGCTTTCGACAGACTTGGCGCGGCGTTGCGCGGTGGTCTGAACGCGGACAATGCCGCGGGCGGGCATAACGGCTTGCCATTGCAGCGCGTCAACTTCGGACCGACGCAAGCCGGCGCCCAGCGCCAGCAAGATGACGGCGTATGCGTCCGGGTCGGTGTCGGCCAGTTCGGCGCGGGCGTCGCGCAGCAAGGCGCGGGCGTCGATGGCGCTACGGTAGCGGGTTGAACCGGCCTTGCCGCCAACCTGCACCCCGGCAAACGGTATCGGGTCGGGTAACGTGACACCGTGTTTCCGCATGGCATCCAAAACGCGGCGCGAAAACAGGGCGCGAGCGTTGCGCAAATAGCTGGTCATGCTGCGGATCGCCTTCTGTTCGGCCAGCGGGTTCCCGCGGTGCGGCTTCACAAAGGCAAGTTTCCAGTCCTCCACGGCAACGGGTGTCAGTGTGGTCAGGGCCAGCTTGTCCGCCTGTTCACGCCACGCGCCACGCGGATCAAAGCGGCTTTTGCCTCGGGCCGGTTTCGCTTGTGCAATGTCAGCGGCAACGCGGCGCAAGGCATAGCTGTAGTTCGCGGCGGTCCGCGGCGGGTTCGGTGCATACTCGCCGGCCAGCCGTATCCAATCGCCAACGGTCAAGCCGGCGGGCTTCGCCTGGGGGGTGTCGGGCTTAAACTTGTGCAAGGTGGCTTGCCAGCCCTCGGCCTTCAGCGTCTTGAACAGGCGCAGCGCGCGCGTGGCGGCCTCGTCGGCGTTGTTCGTGCCAAGGTTTAGGGCGTGGCGGCGTCCCGCGTGCGCAACCTGTATCCACCAGCATTGAACCGCGCGCCTTTCTCCGTCGGTGTCAGCGTAAGCGGGCCGGTAAATGCGCGTGCGCCAGTAACGCACATTGAATTTGCCTTGGGCGCGCGGGTTTGCTGTCGCTTGCGCTTGGGTCAGTAGGTCCGGCCACTTTTGCACTTCTTTTGCACTTTTGCGGCTTTGTGCGATTTTGCTTGGTTGTGTCATGTTGTGGGCAAATTCGCATATTTCCTCAGGAAAACAAGGGTTTTCGCGCAATTCGACAAAGTATCATGCAACCTAACAAAACCTATGAAATTCTGACTACGGATCAGAAGGTTTCAGGTTCAACTCCTGATGGGTGCGCCACTCGGTTCGGCCAATGTTTGCAGGGACTTGCTCCACTTTTTAATTCTCCATTCGAGAACAGAGAATTTAAGGCGGGATGGACTCTGGTTGGCCGGGTTCCCAGGGCGTTGCCCTGGGCTATAGTCCTTCGCCCCTTTGGGGCTGACGGTGTGGCGCGTTGCAGAGCTCGCGGCGGACCGCGTCGTCGACGCCGCCGCATCGGGTTCGTCCGACGCTGAATGGCCACGGCGCGCAGGCTCACCAAACTCGAGCTGGCATTGCGCCTCTGCGTCTCTGCGTCTGCGTGTTTGTCGGGCGGGTCTTTGCATTCGTTTCCGACTCATGCGCGGTTCCTGGATCGTGCGCTGGTGCGTTGGCCCGCGCGCCGAAGGCGCAACGACTCGGCAGCCCAGGGCAACGCCCTGGGAACTCGGACCCAGAAACAAGATGGGCCCTGAAAGGGCGAAACTCGGTCAATCCCACACATATCGTTCGTCAAATGCCACGCGGTACTTCTCCAGAAACCGGCGAAACTCATCCTGAAACGAGAGAATCTTGGACAAGGACTGTGGCATGACGGGTCACGCCCCTTCAGGGCTTGGGCTGTTTGGGTTGCACGAGTTCCCAGGGCGTTGCCCTGGGCTGACGAATGGCGCCCCGTTGGGGCTGGAAGATAGCCGCGCATGCGCCGACGCGGACAATGTCATGCGGCTGGAGGTCAGGCGCGTTGTCGGAGGCGTGGCTGGCATTGCTGCACTGGTGGCGGGCCGTGTGGTCGAGTTGGTCTCACGGCGTTCGTCTGACGCCGATTCGCCGCGCTGCGCAGGCACAGAGAACTCCAGCAGGCCTTGCGCCTCCGCGTCTCCGTGTCGTGGCGTTGGTTTCCGGCGTGAGATGGTCAGGAGGTTGTCGGTGCTGGCGAAGGTGTCGAGCTTGTTGCAGTGGGTGGTGGCAGCTGCGGACGCTGGAACACGGATCGTAGACCGTCAATGTGTTCATGCAGATCATCGCGGATGCTCGCCCACATGGGATCAAGGATGAAATCCACAGCCTTGCCTGTGAGAGGATTGTGCGCCTTCTTGGTGAGCGGCGGGCAATCGTAGAAGAAGATACGGTAGAGTTCACGTTTACCGTCCGGCTGTTTCAAGTGCTCCCGACACATCCAGTGCAGGTCCGTTGCCGTCTTGTTACTGTTCTGCTGGCCAACGAGGCGCCGATAGCGTCGGAGGAAGAAGTCGCCGTCAATGAGGATTGCGGTAGCCATAGTCACAAATGCGAAGCCCCCCGGGCTCGGCAACCCCACAATTTACAGGGGGCGCTTACTGCCGAGGGGCTGTTTAGCTCGTTGGAGCGTTCAGCTCCGAAATCCGAACCAAACATAGGCCGATAACGGTTTATGCCAAGCCCAATTTCTTCAGCACCTTCTCGAGTTCGCGATTGGCGACTTCCATTTCTTCCTCGGCTTTGCGCAGTTCGACCACGGCTTCGTCCAGCGGCAGCACTTCAGCCTGTTCGCCCACCGAAACGTAGCGGCTGGGCGACAGGTTGAAGTCGTTCTTCGCCGCGTCGGCGTTGGTGATGATGGCCGAGAGGCCGTCCACGGCGCACCATTTCAGGTAGGCATCGGCCAGCGCTGTGCCGAGTGGGTCTTCGAGGTAGTTCTTGGGGCGGCCTTTGCTGAATTGCTTCGACCCGTTGATGATCGCGATCTGGCCGGCGTGTCTCTTGCGCCGGTTGACCACGAGGATGATGCCCGGCGCGGGGAGTGTTGTGAAACAGGTTCTCCGGCAGCAACACCACCGCCTCGATGAGATCGGCCTCGACGAACGCCCTGCGTATGTCGCGCTCCTTGTTCGATCCCTGGTTGCCGCTCCCGCGGCTGACGGCGCAGCTATCGAGCACGACCGCCATGCGCCCGCCGTCCGCCAGCGAGGCGGCCATGTGCTGAATCCAAAACCCCAATCGGCGCTGGACGTGGACGGCAGGCCGCGCGTGAATCGGCCCCAGGTGTCGGTCTCTTTGCAGCCTGGAACTGCGCGGGACGCCGGTTGCACGGCTGGGGATCAGCGACCGCCACTGGCCTGAGCACGGTGCTTGTCTCGAGCAAGGGTCTCGCGGAGCTAGACCCTCCGAGAAAGATTGGCCAGCCCTGCCTCACTTGACGACCAGCTTCACACTTTCCGAATGGCTGTTGAACTCGGGCGCGTACATGCACTCCACGGTCGCAAGCCCGCTCTCATACTCGCCGCGCAGTTGAATGCGCATCGAGTATTCGAAGACGTAGGTCCCGGCGCGCAGGCGGTCGATGAAGAAGTGGCTGGCGGTATCGCGTGTCGATTCGTAGTAGCCCATGCCGTCCTGGTACCGGTAGCCGGAGAGAACATTGACCGGCTCCGTCCCGCTGCCGCGCTGGTCTTTCAGATGCACGAACTCGATGTCCCGATCCACCCGCAACTCGATTCGAACCACGAGTTCGTCGCCCACGGCCAGTGGGCCGCGAACCGCTTCGAGCACCGGGCCGTTGATCGTATTGCGCTTGGTATAGAGCGTCTTGACGAGCTTCAACGGCGTCCGCTCGTGCGGCTGGACCTTGGCGATGTCTTCGAGGTATTGCCAATGAACGCTGCCCCAGGCCACGCCTGCATCCTGCTTCCGCACGGTGATCCTGCCAAACGACGGCTTGATCTCGGCCCCCGCAAACCGGCGTTCGTAGAAACCCGTCCCCGGTTCAGGCGCCCCGGTTGCCACGGACGATCGCGCGGGGGCGTCGGGTCTGGTCGGGGTTCCCGGAACGGACGGCGTGATCGACAGGCCGCCGATGTTCACCTCGACCAACCGATCGCTCGACAGCAGGTCGCGTCCGCGCCGCAAGAGCGCGTAGACGGCGTCCGCCGTCGCCTTCGTGGTGCGCCAGTCCTGAGTTTGTTTTTGCTTGATGAGCCAGACCTGGCAACCGTCCACGACGGCGGCGTCCTTGCCCACCTCGTCGAAGGCCTCGATCATCAACGCCTGGGTCTCGACCGGGGCGTCGTGCCACCACCAGGTTGATTCGGGGTCGCGCCAGTAGCGTCCGAGCTCGGGGTCGGTGACGGACTTCTCCTTCAACGATTTCAGGATCGCCTGGGCGGTCTCCGTGTCGCCGAACCGGTTGAGAGCGAGCGCGAGGTGTCCCTGAGATTGGCGCGCGCGCATCGACAGCGCATAGCGCCTGGCCTGGTCGAGGAAGTAGTCCAACGCCGTCCGGTGTTGCTCCGCCACGGACTTGTCTTTGAGGTAGAAGCTGCGGGCGTACAGATAGAGAGCGATCTGCGGGGTGAGCTGGCTGGCCCCCGTGGTGATCTGCCGCTTGAGAATGTCGCGATAGGTCTCGTCGAGCCACGCATCGAGCCGGTCCAGCGCCCGGACGGCGGGGGCGACATCGACATCCACGCCGAGGTGACGGAGGCGCGCGAACCCGGCGACGATGTAGAGCGTGATGTAGTCGCTGCGGCTGCCGCCGGGGAACCAGGGCCAGGTTCCATCGTCCAACTGCGCTTCCCGGACCTTGTCGAGGGCGCGGGCCTGTTCGCTGTCGAGCCGGTTCTCGTCAAAGAGCACGCCGACATTGCGGCGCGCCTCGCTTTCCTTTTGGGCCTCGCAGACCCAGGGCGATTCCTCGAGCATCACGCCTTTGAGGTCCTGGTTCTTTTCGAGCGGGCTGTCGAGCGCCGGCGTGGCCTTCCATTGATCGAAGATGCGCCGGATTTTCGGATTCGAGTTTGCGATGAACCGGGCGAGCGCGTTGGCGTAGTACCGGTTGAAGACTTGCTCGTTGCACTCGTAAGGGAACTCCATCAGGTACGGCAGGGCCAGGACCGCGTACCAGGCCGGGTTCGACACCATCTGCACCGTGAGACTCTGGTGGCGGAGCGTTCTCGATTTGCCCGCATCCAGCAGCGCCGTGAACTCGAAACGGTTCGTGCCCGGCCCGACGATCGGCAGCGGGAGCGACTCGGTCACCGGAATCCGCCGCGCCAACACCGGGACCAGGCCTTCCTCGCCGTCGGAGACCGTGCCGGCCGTCGCAACGGCCTTGTACGTGAGCACCGAAAGCCCCTCGGGCACCGTCAAGCGCCACGCCACAGAGGTCGAGGCCCCGCCCGCCAAGTCGAACGAACGCTCCGAATTCCTGTTGCCGAGCAACGCGTCGGCCGGCTGGTTGTCGAAGCCGTTGTTGAAAGTGAGCCGGACCTTGCCGCGTTGGGGCTTGTCGCCCGAGTTCGTGACCTTGACCGTGAACTCGACCACATCGCCCTCGCGCAGGAACCGCGGCGGGTTCGGCTGAACCATCAGGTCCTTGGCCGTCACCGCCTTGGCCTCGATGAAGCCGGAACGAAGCGCGCGATCGTGGGCAAAAGCCATGACACGCCACTCGGTCAACGCCTCCGGCATCGTAAAGCTCAGGCGCACCACACCCTGCGCGTCGGCCACAAGGTGCGGATAAAAGAACGCCGTTTCGTTCAGGTTCCGCCGCGCCGACACGAGATTCAAATCCGCCGCGGCTGCGCCCGCCCCCTCGACGGCTGCGCCACCCGCCGCCCCGGCTCCGTCGTCCGGGGCCGCCTTGAGGCCGTAGCGCATCAGCATGGTCATCTCGGCCGCCGCTTCACCCGGCGGCGACATGGGAGGGGCTGGAACTGCGGCGGGCAGGCTCAACGATTCAATCGCGCCAGCGGCCACCATACCTCGACCTCGACGCGTGGGCAGACCGCCTGCCCTCATGAGCATCGTCGCAGCGGGGAATCCCCAGCCGGTCTGGATCAGGTCCGGCGGAAACGCCCGATAGCCCTCGAGCACCGCCTCGAATGACACCGGCCAATCCTGGCGAAACACGCCCAGGCCGCGCGCCTGATTCCCAAACGCCGCCTGACGCCCCGTCCACTCTTGGCGAAACACCGAAAACCGGTTCGGCCAGTGCAATGGAAGGAACGCGTCGAGCGAACGGTCGTAGAGCGTCGCCACCAGTTCCGGCAGCCGCTTCGAGTTCGACGCATTGTTCACACCCACCGCCTCCGCCGACGGAGCTGCGGGCTTGATGACGAGGCTCCACGTCTCCTTCTTGCCTGGCTCGAGTTTCGATGTGAAATGCTCCCATTCGAGCGTCAGGTTCTTGTTGCGCCACGGCACCGCGATCTGCCGGGTTTCGAGATACGCCCGGTTCTCACGGACCTGGGTGACGCGCAGCGTGACGCCGCCGCGCATGGCCTCGTCGATCGGTTGCCGGATCAGGGCCTGTGTCTCGCCCGGAGAGGTCCAGTACTTGCGCAGCGTCCGGCCGCGAGCCTCGATTTCGACATACGCGCGTCCCTCGCCGTACCCCGTGCCCCAAAGGGCCGTGAACTCGGACCCGGGTTCGACGGTCCAATCCGCCGCCTGCAAGAAGCTGGGCACCTTGATGGGGAACGCCTTGTCCGTGGGACGGACGACGGTCAGCGGAAGGCGCCCCGTGACCTTCTTGCCGTAACGATCCTGCGTCTCGAGGACGGCGCGGTACGCCCCGGCGGGCAGCTTGACTTTCGCGGACGATTCCCCCTTGGCGTCGGTGGTGAAACCTCCCTCCCACACCGCGGCGCCCATATCCCAACGGTTTGGATTTGACAGGTCGGCGCCCGGAGCGCCCGCGGCGGCGCCATCGTCTCCGTCTTCGTCACCGCCCCACTGTTTGAACAAGGAGGGTCGGCTGACCCGATCCGGGGCCTTGAGCGCATGGACTCTGAGGATTCCCTCGGCCTGCTGCGGTTCGCCATCGAGCGTGGTGGCGCGCACTCGCAGTTCGACCGGTTGCTCGTCGGTGAGCCAATCGTCGGCCGTCAACTGCGCTTCGAGGGCGGTGTACCCGAGGCGGACAGCGCGCTCGTCCGAGCGGGTCTCGCCCGCCGAATCCGTTACGTCCGCATGCACGCTGAAAATGAAGGTCGGATCGTCCTCGACCGGCACGGCCGCGTCGGGACGCGCAACGAACTCGACGGCGAATGCCCCGTCCGCCCCCGTGCGCAGGGTGCCGTGGGCGATCTCCTGGCTGACGCCGGGCTGGAAGCCCCCCCGCCGCCACCCGTACCAGCCCCACCACCAAGGCATGCGCACCTCGCGTCGGACGCGGTACTTGACTTCGGCGTTGTCCACCGCCGCCCCGGTGTAGCTCATGGCGTGGCCGACGACCTCGAGTGTGTCGCCCAGTTTGGCGCCTGTCTTGGGCGCATCGAGCGTGACTTGAAACTTCGGACGCTTGTACTCCTCGACATTGACCCAGCCTGCCCCCGGCGGCCCCTCGATCGCGCACAATTCCATCTGGCCCGTCAACCGATCGCGCGGCGCGGTGAAACTGCCGCTGAACGATCCGTAGTCGTTGGCGCGATGCTGCTGGCGGGCGATCTCCTTGCGATTGCCGTCGCGGAACACGACGGTCAGCGTCCGGCCGGCCAGGGTTTCGTAGGTGTCCTTATCCTGATCGGCCCGCAGGCAAATGCCCTTGTACTGAACCGTCTGGCCCGGACGGTAGAGGGCGCGATCGGTGAAGAAGAGCGTTTGCTCGAACGGACGCCGCTGCGGGGTGCGGCCCCAGCCCGTGAATTGGTCGGCGCTGGCGATCGCTTGTCCGTTTGCGGTGGCCTTCAGCACGTAATTCCGTTGCTGCTCGCCCAACGCCAGGGCGAACCGCCCGTCCTGATCCGTGGTCAGGGCCGGGACCGGGACGCGTTGGCCCTGGCGATCGAGATACCAGGCCTGGACTTGGGCGCCGCGGATCGGCTCGCCCGACCCGGCTTCGAGCACGAATCCATCGAGTTGGCTCGCGTCCTGGCGGAGAACGAGCGCGAGATCGCTGACCCAAATGTCCGTCATCGCAAGCTGGTTGTCTTTTTCAGCGAAATCGGGTCTGTGGCTGGCAATCAGAAAGTAGAAACCCGGCTTCAGATCGTCCGGGACCGTCACCTCGACCACGTGCTCGAGAAAGTCGGTTGTCGGCGGCAGAGGACGGGACCAGGTGTAGGCCGCCGGGCGCGCCAGGATTGCGGCGCGTTCATCATCGCGCAGGTTCTCGGGCCGGCTCCGGCTCCGGTCGAGGTGGTCGTCCCAGTTCGCCGATATGAGGCGGAAATGCGCCTGGTCCACATTCCGGTAGCGCACCTCGATCGCAGGCCAGGGCCGGTTCCAGATCCGCTCGGTTCGGATCGAGGCCGACTTCGACTCGATTTCGGCGACGAGGTTCGCGGCGAGCTTTCCCCCGGCGCTTTTCGGGTGAATCTGCCGGGCCCGGACCGCGAGCTGATGCGCCTGGGCGAGGTCGTTCTGCTCGCGCAGCGCCTGGGCCCAGTGCCACAGGGCCATCGAGGCCAGCTCGTGGTCCCCGTGGGTCCCGGCGAATTGTTTCATCGCGGCTTGGAACCGCGCCGCCTTCCCCTCGCCGACGGCGTTGTTCTTGGCCCAGACCAATCGCGCCAGGTCCAGATCGAGAAAGGCGGTCTGATCCGCGTCGCCGGCGTGGAACCGCAAGAGGGCCTGGTAGAGCCGGATCGCCTTGATCAGGGGGGACACGGGCTCCTGTGTCGAACCGCCCCCGACAGTCGGGTCCCAGTTCAGGAACGCATTCACCGGCCCGAGGGCCGGGCTGTCGGCGGCAACCTGGAAGGCGTCCTGGGGGAGCGCGCCCGCCTGTTCGCCGGACGTGTAGAAGGAGAGCGCTTCGTGCGCAATGAAATCAAACAAGGTCGGGCGATAGACGTCCGGGAGCGCTCCGCGCGGCAGCAAGTCGTCATAGGCGCTGATCCGGATTGTGCGAAGCTCCGTCTCGGCGCTCAGGGCGATTGTGAACCGGCGGTCGATTTCGGCAAACAGGCGGGGCAAGTCCCACGTCTCGAAATCCTCGCCCGGAGCCTCGGCTGTCGCGGTGCGCTGCATGAACCGCCAGCGGTTCTTGCGAAAGTACTGCCAGTACCAATGCGCCAGGATCGTCTGCAGGATCGGCTTGATCTCCGCCGGCGCGCCCGAGATCTCGGCGTCCAGCCGCCGGATATTCTCCCCCGGTTTGCCCGCCTGCGCCTCCCCATCGAGCGCAATGCGCCGGACGATGGCTTTGACAGCCTCCGCCCAGGCACGGTCGGCCAGCGCGCCCTGGATGATCGGGGTCAATTCCTTGACCGCGGTCTGGGGCAGGCCCTTTTCGATCGCTTCATCCACGCGTTTCCACTGGGCGTCTCGCGACGCGGCGTGTAGACTGGGCTTCATAAGCAACACGACGAGCAGGACAAGGGCATGGCATTTCATGACTCAGGTTCTTCGAGACAGTGCACCCGACAAGCCCGGAGGGCAACCACCCGATTAGACGGCGCCAGGCGGTCGATGCTCCCGGAGATGTTCGATTTGGGGAGACGATTCCGCGACTGCCGCAGAGTCCCTGGCTCGAGACAATGCCGGTGACCGAGCAGGGCCTCGTGGAACTCGGCCCTCCGAGAGTGGCGGTTCATGGGCAGCGTTGACAGTCCACAAGTCAATGTGCACGGGGCTCATGAGCCGGAAACGCTCAACGCTCAACCGGCTGAATGCACTCACGTGTTCGGATTGGACAGCGCGGATGCGCCGCGCGCAGACTCGCGGCGGCAAGCCATCCGCGGGCCGGACCCGAGCCCGACGCTCCTCGATGAACGCCGGCGCCGGGCGGCTGCGGGCAAGGTTGATGGAACTGGATTTGGCAATGACAACGCCTCGAGGTCGAGGCAGCTACCGGGGGCGCCTGGCGCCGTCGCCGACTGGCTACCTCCACTTGGGACACGCCCGGACTTTCTGGATCGCGCAGCGGCGGGCTCAGGCGCGCGGCGGCGAGTTGGTGTTGCGCAATGAAGACCTGGACCGGAGCCGGTGCCGCGCGGCCTATGTGTCAGCGATGTTCGAGGACCTGCTCTGGTTCGGCTTGAGATGGAACGAGGGGCCGAACTGCGGCGGGCCGTATGGACCGTATGCGCAGAGCCAGAGGCTGACCATGTATCGCGACGCCTTGGAACGGTTGCAGCGCCTCGGCCATGTGTATCCCTGCCGCTGTTCGAGACGCGATGTCCTGTCGGCACTCGCAGCGCCCCATGCGGAGGACGACGAACCGATCTACCCCGGCACGTGCCGCCCACCGCACGGCCGGTTGTGGATGGGAATGCCGGTGGTGGCCGACTCGCAACCTCCTGGCGCGGGTCGAGGGCGCGGGGCAGCGGGAGTGAACTGGCGCTTCCTGGTGCCCGAGGGCGAAGCGATCGAGTTTGTGGACGGTTGTTGCGGTCCGCGACGGTTCACGGCGGGCGTCGATTTTGGCGACTTCGTGGTCTGGCGCCAGGATGACGTTCCGTCCTATCAGTTGGCCTGCGTGGTCGATGACGCCGCGATGAAGATCACCGAGGTTGTGCGCGGCGAGGACCTTCTGCGGTCCACCGCCCGGCAACTGTTGCTCTACCGGGCCTTGGGCGTGGCGCCGCCGGCGTTCTTCCACTGCCCCCTCCTCGCCGATGCGCAAGGCGTCCGGCTCGCCAAGCGTCACGACGCGCTCAGTCTCAGGACCCTGCGCGGGCAGGGCGCGGCCCCGGAGTACTGGCACCGGCAGTGGGAGACGATGGTGTAGCGAGGCGCGGGACAGAGGCGGTGGAGAAGCCTCGAGCCCGTTTGCCGCGAACGACGAGTTGTCAACTATTTAGATGCGACCCCATTGCCCTGTCCGGAATCGAAGGCTTGCCACCGACATCGGGAACTGGCTGTAATCGAGTTGTTGTGCGCCTGACGCCCACCCATATCATTGCGCTGGTCGCCGCCGCGGTGTACGTGATCGACCAGGCGACCAAACTGGCCGTCCTGCGGGTGTTGGACCTTGCCGATTACCATGTGGTGATCGACGGGTTCTTCAAATTCGTCCACTGGGGCAATACGGGCGCCGCCTGGAGCCTGTTCTACGGCAACAACGGGTTGCTGGCCCTGGTCTCGCTGGGCGCGCTGCTGATCCTGTTCCTCACTCGCCACCGGTTCGATACCAAAGTGTGGATGGGCCAACTTGCCTTCGGGCTCATCTTCGGCGGCATCCTGGGCAATCTGACCGATCGAATCCGCATCGGCCATGTGGTCGATTTCATCCGCTTCTACCTTCTGCAACGCGGCGGCGGCGAAGTCGGCTTCCCCGCGTTTAACATCGCCGACAGCGCCATCTGCATCGGGGTCGGCCTCCTCTTCCTCATGTCGTGGCGGGCCGAGAACGAGGCGGGCGCGCCGGGCCGCCAGGTCCCGACCCCGTGAAGCCCGAGTCTTTGCCTGTCTTCTACCTCGCGGGGCCGACAGCCGTGGGGAAATCGGCCATTGCCCTGGCCCTGGCCGAACAGATCGGCGGCGAGATCGTCTCGGTCGACTCGATGCAGGTCTATCGCGGCCTGGACATCGGGACGGCCAAAGCCACGCCTGCCGACCGGGCGCGTGTGCGACACCACCTGATCGACGTGATCGATTTGACCAGCGGCTTCGACGCCAGCCAGTTTGTCCGCCTGGCGGCGGCAGCGGTGTCGGACATTCAAACCCGGGGGCGCTCGGCGATCTTCTGCGGCGGCACGGGCCTCTATTTCAAGGCCTGGTGCGAGGGCCTCCACGAGACCACGCCCGGCGATCCGCAGTTGCGGGCCGAACTCGAAGCGACACCCTTGCCGGTCCTGCTCGATGAACTGGCGGCGCGCGATCGCGCCACGTTCGAGACCATCGACCGGCGGAATCCGCGGCGCGTCGTGCGCGCCGTCGAAGTGATCCGTTTGACCGGCAAGCCGCTCTCGCCCCAACGGACGCAACGGCGCACGGGCGCGCCCGAGGGACAGGCGGGCGCCGCCCGGATCGTGGTGTTCAGGCGCGCGCCGGACGACCTGCGCGCGCGCATCAACGCCCGGGTGGACGCGATGTTCGCAGCCGGTTTGGTCGAGGAGACGCGCCGGTTGTTGACCGCGGGGCTGGGGGAGAATCGAACGGCGATGCAGGCGCTCGGGTACCGGCAGGTCGTCGAGCATGTCCGCGGCGAGCGGGGTCTGGCCGAGACAATCGCCTTGGTCAAGTTGAAGACATGGCAGTTCGCCCGGCGACAGATGACGTGGTTTCGCCACCAGACGCAGACGCGCTGGATCGACTTGGAGACGTCGGACGAAGCCATGAGCCGCGTGCTTCACGCGGTTCGTTTGGGGGCGGAGGCGTCCCCACTCTGAGGCGCTTCGGGACTCACGACCCGTCACGGCGCCAGTGTGCGGGCCAATTGACCGGCACATCCGACAGAATCGGAACGGCCTGGTGATTGTCAAAGGAGTGTCCTCATAAGGTGGCGTATCGTCGCGCTGGTGGTCGCCTCAATCTGCCTGTTTCACCGGTCAAGGCTAGTCGGCTTCGTCCACGGGCGCCCCCTTGGAACGATCGGTGCAGACACCGCGCTTGGCGGCGGCCAGAAACTCGAGCAACACGTGCGCGACGGGGCTGGTGTGTTCGCGGCGCGCGGCTTCGAGCGCGCGTCGGAGCGGCAGTCCGCTGCGAAACAGCCTGTGATAGAGCCGCCGCAGATCGAGCCGTTCGTCCGACGAGAGCCCCGCGCGGCGTAGGCCCACCGAGTTCAAGCCGCAAATCCGATTGACGCCCCGAGCCATTGTGTAAGGCGGCAGGTCCTTGCTGATCGCCGCCCCTCCCTGCATCATCGCGAGCGTGCCCAGGCGCGTGAACTGGTGCACAAGGCAGTTGCCCGAGATCACAACCCGATCCTCGACGGTGACGTGCCCGCCCAGGAGCGCGCCGTTGGCGAGTATCACCCGGTTCCCCAGGTGGCAATTGTGCGCGACATGCGAGCAGGCCATCAACAGGTTGTGTGACCCGAGCGTGGTGTCTTCGTCCAGATCGGTCGAGCAGTTGACCGTGACGCACTCGCGGAACGTGTTGTGATCGCCAATCCGCAATCGGCTCGGCGCGCCCCGGTACTTGAGATCCTGCGGGACGTTCCCGATGACGCACCCGGCATGAAAGCGGTTGTGCGCGCCGACCGTGGTCTGGCCCGTCAGATACACATGCGGCCCCACGACACAATGCGGCCCCAGCACCACGCCCTCGTCAATCACCGCGTAAGGCCCGACACTCACGGTCGGGTCAACGTGCGCCTTCGGGTGTATGATCGCTGTCGCGTGTCTCATCGAGCCGGACCTTTAGCACCCCCGCCGCCGGAATTGAATCTCAAATGTGTTCCGTCCCACGCTCCGGCGCCAGTTCATGCAGCCGATAAGGTCGGAGTGGGGACGGCCCGTCCCCCCCGCCACGTCAAGTGATGACGGCGTTTGTCGGCGACGCCGCTCCACTTCATGAATTGGCCCTGCACGATCCGGGATTGCGGGGCGAACAGGGTTCATGTTTCATGCCGCGATGACACAGACAGAAGCACTTGAACTCTTCCGCCAGGCGGGCGCGCTGCTTGAAGGGCATTTCGTCCTGCGCAGCGGTCTGCACAGCCGCCAGTACTTTCAGTGCGCCCTGGCCTTGCAGGATATGCCGACCGTCGAACGGTTCGGCCGGGCCCTCGCGGATCAGGTCCGCGCTTCGCAGCCCGCCACCGTGATCGCCCCTGCCCTCGGCGGGATGGTCATCGGCCAGGAAGTCGCCCGCCAATTGCGGGTTCGTTTCATTTTCACCGAGAAGGAGGAGGGCAAACTGGCCCTGCGGCGCGGATTCAGGATCGCTGCGGACGAGAGAGTGCTGGTGGTCGAGGACGTGGTGACCAAAGGCGGGCGCGTCCAGGAGACCATCGACATCGTGCGCGCCCACAAGGGCCAGGTGGTCGGTGTCGCGATGCTCGTCGACCGCTCGAACGGGACCGTCGATTTGGGGGTGCCGACCCATTCCCTGCTGCGCCTCACGGTCGAGACATTCGAGCCCGACAAACTCCCGCCCGACCTGGCGGCACTGCCGGTGGTCAAACCCGGGAGCCGGTGAGGCCCGGATGCCTCACGACCGCGGCTTCGGCATCACAGGTTCATGTCCGCATAGGAAGGTCCAATGGAGCGGATGTCACCCCTTCCTTTCCGCGACCAGTTCAGCAACCATTGGCGCGCGCCCTCTTGACGCACGCGAAGACCGCAAACCCAAACAGTCCGAGCGTCAGGGAAGACGGCTCCGGAACGATGATTCCCTCCCGGAACCAGCAGTCCACGCTGACGTCTGGCCGGCCCATCGCGATCCATGTACCACCTGGGTAATTGTAGACCTCCTCCCGAATATCGAAGTACCAGGTGTCGCCCGAGACGATTCGGGGCTCAAAATAGTACATCACGTGCGGCACTACAGAAACCTCAGGTGCAAACAGAAAATCCGCCGTTCCGACAAAGCCTTCGGGCATGTCCACGACCAGGCTCGTCCCCACAATCGGCCCTGTGATCGAGTCCGAACGCAGGTTCATCATCATACTCGCGCCAGTCGCATTTCCCGGCCGACCGTCCCTAAACGCCATGCGGATGAAGCCGACCGCCGACAAGGACGGCGTAAACGACTGCCCATAGCCCGGCGGTTGGTCTGGCGCAAGTACTCCTCCATAGACGAATGCCGGCTCGGCAATCGAGGACTGTTGATCGTAAACAAACACGCCTTGGCCCGCGGCTCCCCATGCGAAAAGCCAAGGCACCAGTAAAAGCAAGCAGGCACGTCTCATAGTTTGTTAAGGAAGAGGTGGCAGGCTAACAGGCGCAAACGTGACTTGCTCGAAATGACCCGAGTAGCCGGTCGGATATGGGATGCGCACGCTCACCACCGGCCCGCTATCCCACCGCACGATGTACAAGGCAGCCGGCTGCACGTGCTCCCGCGGGCTTGGTGAGCCGCGTTCCGCCGCCGGCTAAGGGTGATCACAGCCAAACTAACTAGCACAAGGGCTCCTGTCGACGGCTCCGGGATGACAATGCCCTCCCGGAACCAGCAGTCCAGGGTCGCGTCCGGCCTGCCCATCGCAATCCCTGTGCCACGAGGGTAATTGTAGAAGTGCTGCCAGGCGTCGACGCACCAAGAATCGCCGGCAGTGACTCGGAACTCGAAGAAGTACATCACCTCAGGCGTCACAGAGATCTCCGGCGCGAACAGAAAATCCGCTATTCCGGCGAAGCCGTCAGCCATCTCGACCGGTAAACTGGTGCCCACAATCGGCCCGGTGATCGAGTCCGAATGCAGGTCAATATGCATGATCGCGCCAGTGCTGTTCCCGGGAGAGATGTCCGCGACCTTCAGTTGGAGAAATCCGACCGATGACAGAGACGGCGTGAATGACTGCCCATAGCCGCGTGGGTCCCCGCGCGAAAGTAGGAGGCCGCACGTCGGTGGCCAGTCGAGGGCCGATGACTGTTGATCGTAAACAAACCCGCCTTGGCCCGCAACTCCACATGCGAAAAGCCAAGGCACCAGTAAAAGCAAGCAGGCACGTCTCATAGTTTGTTAAGGAAGAGGTGGCAGGCTGACGGGCGCGAACGTGACTTGCTCGAAGTGGCCTGAAAAGCCGGTCGGATATGGGATGCGCACGCTCACCACCGGCCCGCCATCCCACCGCACGATGTACAAGGCAGCCGACTGCATGTGCTCCCCCGCCTGCGTAATCAGCAACTGACCGACGTAGTCGGCGAAGTAAGCTCTCGGGATCTTCAAGATGGCGCCGCCTAAATCCTCGTAGGCTGTGCAGTAAAGGTCCTGATCAGGCGGGATCAGATCGAAATCCTCAGGGTAAATCCCCAGGGGATACGGTGTCGCTGTGCCGTTTATGTCGACAGCGTAGATCACGCCGTTGCGCTCGTTCCCGGTGAGGATCTTCCTTGCCCATCCTCCCCACACCGGGTCATTGGGCAAAACCGCCACACCCTCCAAGTGGCCGGTTTCAATCGCGGCAATGAGCGTCGGTGCTCCAGCCGAGTTCATCCGCCAGACCTGGCGTGCCCCGCCCTGATCCCAGTACCCCCCAGTGACCGCGATCAGGTCCCCGCCGAAGATGCCGGTTTGATCGAAAGTGAGACCTCCACGGAAGAGCTCGGCCGTGGGTGGAGGCAAAGTCGCCCAGTTCAACGTCACACCTGTCCCGTCGGCCGACACCCGGCCGATCTGGCCCTCCAAACCAGTCCCGAAGTACAGTTGGCCGTGCTGCCAGCCGCCGGCCGTCTGCCTGACAGTCGCGACCTTGACTTCCTCAAGCAGATTGGACACCAACGACCACGGCGTTACTTGGCCGTTGCTGGCTATTCGCGCGAAGTTCCGCGGGTTGCCGCTCGTGGCAGCGTTGTGCGACACGATCAGCGAATCGAGCGGCCCGTGGTAATCAATGCCCACCGGCCCGTCGAGTTCCGCTACTGCCACGAACGCGTTGCATTGAATGGTCACCGTGGCTTCGCAATAAGCCGGATCGATC
>MWFF01000092.1 GCA_002071485.1 Verrucomicrobia bacterium ADurb.Bin006
TCAAGTGGAGGAAGCGGGAAGTCAAAGGGGCCCAGCTTCGGAATACTATCGTTAATCTGTGCAACTAAACACTAGCTTTCCTTCCGACGCGCGAAGAACGCCAGACCGCCCATGCTCATGCCCAGAAGCACCAGCGTCACACCACCGTCGGGAACACCGATGTAATCTTGATACTTTCCCGGACCCTCCGCATTGGACCATGCAAAGAGACTCGCAGGTGCCACTTCGTTGTTCTTAACGTAATTTATAAGGGCTTGTGCTGCCGCATCTCGGGTTGTGTCTGTCACTTTCAGATAACCACCAAGCCCTGCCGCAACAGTCTTCCATATGGCTACCTGCAGGTCTCCTACACTATACTTATTGTCCGTCTTTCCATAAAAGGCTGTCCACAGCTTCTGAATTGTCAATGCCGCATCTGATCCCATACCTACCGATATCGCTTGCGTCAACGGTGCTTTCTCTAGTGCGGTGGCAGCGTAGGTGTGCGGGCCTTCATCAGCCTTGTCAAAAAAGTCAAGACAGAAGGAATTGAAGGTTGCCCCCCCGTTGATGCTGTATTTGTAGTAGCCAGCTACGATGTTGTCCTCGGATTGCTCAACTCCGCCCATGTAACCAGGAATTTTCCACCTAAGGTTCGCAGCGTACCAATCACTGTAACCGGTATACTTGAGTGAATCGGCAGAGGCCGCAATGCCACCGATTAGGCATGCTGCAACCACCAAACCCAGTTTCATTTGTCTCATCGTCATGTCCCTTTCTTGTTATGGTTGACTGTAATCACCGCATCGATCACCCGATACCGAAGAGGAAAGCAACCAGTATGCCAAGGCTTCAAGAGTTGTGTGGACATCATCTCGCAAATTCTTAATCATAAATGCATTACAAATGTGAACTTCGAACTCATACAGGCTTCTCACAGGCGTCGCACCATGCCAAAACTGTTAGGCATTCCGACATGGAATTGTGGAGTTTCGAGCTGTGCGCTCCTACCATGTTGCATATGAACCGCATACATGAGTAACGAAAAGCGTAAGCTGCACCGACGACAGAGTATTCGCAACGCAAGTATTTGGTCATCAACGGATATCAACTCACGCACAACCCCATGAACCATCGAAGTAGAGTCGGATTCACGTGCCCCCGGGTCTTGGAATGGTCAACGAGAAGGGGGGCTGTCAACCAAGATTCCCTCACACCGGAATTCGTCTCGTCCAGTGCCTGTCTTTCTGGGTCAGCGTTTATCACGCTGTCATCCTACCGCTGGAATGAATGACATAAGTTATTGACAATGAACGACCTACACTGTCTTACCTCCAAGTGACGGTCAGGCTTACACAGCTCGAGCCTTGAATAAATCGTTGCAAATCAACACCGTATGATCGAGAGATGCACTTCCGCAGAAACAGAATGTCGGAAATGACAACACCTACAGAGTGCCGATTCGCCATATTCAGATTCTATCGGCCGTTAAACGCCTGTCGTTTTGGCAGTGTAAGATGTTGCCCGATAGATTATTACAACATTGTGCATCGCCAGAGAAAAGCGGGCTAGCACAGCATGGCATCCGAAATGCTTTAGGAGCGAATGCATATAGGGCGGAAAAGAAGAACGCACTTAACGAAAGAACCCAGTCAAATGAGAAATCATCACAACGGGCTAATCATCGCAGCGGCTCTGTTGTTCGGTAGCGCAGCGATCGCGGACACGGTCGAACTGGCATACACGGGTGTTGATACCACCTACACTGCAAGCGGGAAGTATGCAGGCGGTGAATATAATGCATACGTGGGTATCTACAACATCGACGTCAAAGGCAAAGGTGCTTTTGCGAGCTTTTGCATTGATATCTACGACTACGCGGGAAATCGCGGTGAATACTACAAGTACGATGTTACACCCCTCGCCAAGGCCCCGCAGAGCGTGGGAGACGTCGGCATTGAAATGGGGGAAAAAGGTGCGCTGGCGGTGAAAAAACTGTGGGATCTTTTCTATAAAGACGCGCTTGCTAATCCGAAGACAGCGGCATCATTGCAGGTCGCCATCTGGGAGGTTGTCAACGAGAAGGGAAACGGGAAATACTCGCTTAAGGATGGCAATTTTGTCGTGACAGGTGGCAACTTCGACAAAGATCTGACAGAGAATATGTTGAAGAAGATTGCTGACTACAATCCTGCCCAACTGCCCAACCTCTTTGCCTACGTCAACACGACAGACAAGACCCACTACCAAGACTTCATCGGGGTTCCCGATGGCGGTGTGACGCTGGCGCTTCTCGGCATCAGCCTGGGCGGACTGGCCTTCTTCGCCCGACGCAAAGAGAGCTGAGCAAACCCGGTTCTTTTATAACGCCTTACATGCAAAGAGGGGGCAACACTGTTGCTCCCTCTTCTGTTTTCTCTGAGCGTCTCCACTTTCCTCTTTGCACCTTCGACACCACTTTTGGCACTCATGGGCCTTAGCCAGGGTGGACTGACCTTCTTCGCCCGCCGCAGGAGCACATAACAGGCTTGCGTCTCAATGCACGTTTCTCCGTCTTCAACGGACGCGTCTGTGGCGCAGAGGTCGGCGGGGGCGCGCGCCGGCGACCTGGCCGTCTTCGACCACGGGTACGCCATTCACCAGGACAAGCGGGATGCCCTCACGGTAATGATGCGGGTCGTTGTATGTGGCCGCGTCCCGAATGGTTGCCTGTTCGATGGCCTCGATCACGGCGTCAGCCTGGCCCCATGACGCCGGGCCTGACAGTTTGATGTGCGAGACCTCAGCCGGTAAACCGGCCTCGCGCGCAACGCGGAACACCTCGTCGAGTGCCGGGAAGATTTCGCGTCCTTCGTTGCGCATGTGACTGGCGTACAGTCCGTCATGCGCCGCCACGACTCGAGCCAACTCGACGATCTCGGGCGTCCGCGCAAAGCTCCCAGGCGGATAGATCAGCCCGGTCGACATGCCGATTGCGCCGTCGCGCATGGCCTGGTCGACCTCGGATTTCATGCGCGCCAACTCGTCCGCGGTCGGCTCGCGGTCGAACGAGCCGCCCATGACGCGGCCTCGGACCGTCCCATGCCCGACGAGCGTGGCGGTGTTGATGGTGGCACCCGTCCGCTCGATGTCGGCGAAGAACCGGTCCACGTCCGGCGCGGATTCACCGCAATTGCCCGTCACCACAGTGGTGACTCCCATGCGAATGAAGTTCTCGGCCAACGGTTGCTCGGCCAATTCATCGACGTGCGTATGAACGTCGATGAAGCCGGGAGCGATCACCAGGCCGCGCAGGTCGAGTTCCGCCTTGGACCGGCCTTCGACCCGGCCCACGACGGCAATGCGACCGTCCTTGACAGCCACATCAGCGAAGAAGGCCGGGTTGCCGGTGCCGTCGACCACGCGTCCGTGGCGCAGGACAAGATCGAAATCGGCGGCAGTCCCTCCGGAGCCCAGTGTCATCAGCAACGACGCAGCAGTTGCAGCAGGCCGGAGTCTCATCCGGCGATTATGGAGACCACGGGCTTCGGCACAAGACATTCCCCGGATCGGTCAACCGCCGCATCAATGCCTGCGCCGGCCTCGACGCCGGAGGGGCGACGCCCGCGTGCCGGCAGGCAGGTCCTCATCAGCGCCGTCTCACGACGGCGGCTACGATCTCTGACCTCTGACCTCTGACTTCTGACCGCTGCCCAATCACCAGCGCCGTCTCACGACGGCGGCTACGACGGACAGCGGCCCGCGGCCGCCGAATGAATCCTCACCGACGCACCGACACACCGACGCACCGACGCACCGACACACCATCCCCCCCATCTTCGATCTCCCGTCTTCGATCTCCGATCAATGCCGGCATCAGGCCGCCCAGGGCGGAGGGTTCTTGAGCCGATAGAGGATTTCGCCAGCCTTCGGAACCACGAGAATGCCCTCGGCCTCGCGTCCGACGAAATCCCCGGCATGAAGGGCGTCCGGATCGCGGTAACCGAGGTTGACTGAGCGGCAGAGGGACTCGGGGATGCGTGTGGCGAGGGTGACACGTGCGCGCGGATGTTCGACGCCGTTTTCGAATGTGCCCAACCCGTGCACGTGAGTCGAGTGGGCGAGAACGCCCCAGGGATAGTCCTTGAACCGATCCCACTGCCGCATGAAGTAGTCGCGGCAATGATAGCCGACCTCGGCGATGTGGCGTCCGTGGGTGGCGGAAATTTCGGCGATGTGGGGCGCGTAGATGATGAGTTCGCCGCCGTCCGCAAGCACCGGTTCGAGTTTGTACATGCACTTGCCGGCGGTCCAAAGCTCGTCGTACATCCGGGGCGCGCAAGCCAGGATGGTATGAAAGGGGTGGTCTTTGTAGCGGATGTGAAGGGCATGGGAGAGATCGCTGGCGGCGTCCCAGGCGGCCTCGGGCGTGCCGACAAACAGACCGGCCAGGCCTTCGCCCTCGACCACCATCGCAAAGCAGAGCTTGGGAACCTGTACCAACGCGGCGGCACGATCCACCACATGCCGCACCGGCGTCCACTTGTGGCCAATGACTTTGGGCGTGGTGATCACCGCCCCAAGCCAGTGGAAGAAGTTGAGGATGCGCGGGCCGCTCACGCCAGGGAACAGGTACTTGTTGCCGCCGGAGAATCCGACGACTTCGTGCGGAAAGACCGGACCGACGATGACGATCTGGTCGTAGTCGAACAACCGGCGGTTGACTTCGACCCTCACGTCCATGGCGAACAGGCCGCCGCTGAGCGCATGAATCTCCTCGGACGGGATGGTGCCGATGTCGCGCAGCGTCTGGGGATCGTCCCATGCATGGTTGAAGAAGCGCACGCCCCGAAAACGCGTCTGGCGATCGGCGATCGAGATATCGAGTCGCTCGCACATGGCGGTCTCGGTCATCGGCTGGTGCGTGCCCAGCGCCACGAGCACGTCGAATGCCCGAGTGGCGCGCCCCAGGGCCGCGTGGAGCGCCTTGAACAGCAGGCCGACCGGGGCCGTTCGCGTGCTGTCCGGGACAATGAGCAGAACGCGCCGGCCCGCGAAGTCCGGCTCCGGACATGCCTGGGCGACCAGGGCATGGACCTGGTCGGGCGTCAGCAGTTGACCGGCGGGCGCTTCGAGTCGGAGAGGCGGATTGGACAGGCTCATTGGGCACGACTGTGCGATGTCGGCCAGCGTCGGGGAAGGCAAAAGAGTGGGGGTTTTTCCAGTCCGCATGGCTGACATCTTGAGAGATGTGACCGCCCTGGGCACTGCGTGGCATCAATATGCGGGGTTGCCCCTCACAGTTGGCGCGAGGCTCGGTGTGTGATCCATCCGGCGTGATCCCCCTTGCCGGTCGGGAGAGTTCCGGGCTAGGTTCGCCCGCGACATGAGTGACTTGCCGAAGCCCGCATTGATCATCACGCACGAAAGCGACCTGGACGGCTTGGTCTCAGGCGTTTTGCTGCAGCGCCTGGCTCGGCGCCTTTTTGGTGTCGAGGTGCCGCTGCTGGCCTATCACAACCATGCGTGGCGGCAACGCCCCCTGCCCGAATCGGCCGCGTGGGTCTGCGACCTCGGGTTCGACAAGCGACTCGACCGACCGGGCTGGCTGGTCGTGGATCATCATGAGGCCGAGGCCGTTCCGCAGAAGGCACGGCTGATTATGGACCCCGGCAAGTCGGCGGGCCTTCTCGCGTACGATCTTTGCCGGCAGCACGGGCTCGAATCGCCGGCCCTCGATCGACTGGTGCATCTCAACAACGTTGCCGACCTGTTCCTGGTGGACGATCCGGAATTCGATCTGGCGAACGACTACGCCAGCCTCGTCAAGGTCTACCAGTTCTGGAATCTGCACGCCCTGATCGGCGGCGAACTCGAACGCCTGGTGGATCATCCGCTGCTCGAAGTCATGGCCGCAAAGCGTCGCATCGAGAACCCGCTCGGCTTCGAGTGGAGTCGCACCCATGTCAGCCGCCTGAGCGACACCGTCGGGTACGTCGACACAATCGTCGGCAACAGCAACCTGATCGTGCACCAACTCCTCAACACCCAGGCCACGCCCTACACGGTGCTCTTGACCCTCCTGCGCCAGGGCAACGGAACGGTGGTCGCAAGCCTGCGCAGCCGCAACGGCGAGGCCCTCAAAATAGCCGCCTGCCTCCAGGGAGGCGGTCATCCCAATGCGGCTGGCGCGACGCTCCCGCGCTCTGTGCAGCGCATCCCCGATGCCATCGCGTACCTGGCCAAAGTGCTCGTTCCCCAGCCGCCTGCCTCCGCGGACGCCGGCGGACTCGAAAGCCTCTTTGTCGGGGGGGCCGGCGCCGGCACAGACCGGACCAGGAAGACTTGAGAGGTTCGATCCGGCGTTGGTCGAATCTCCTGCCCTGCCCTCCTGGTTCCTTCCCAGCACCGTCACCAGCGCACTGTGCAGTTTCCTTGTCGCGATCGCGACACGATATCAGTGCGTTTTGGATGCAATCCTTTGCAGTTCAATGACCGTGGTTAAGCGCCTTGCGAGCAGACGATTGCCTTGCGGCATCGGACCGGCCTGATAGCTTGCGGCCATGCAACTCGAGCGGCTTCTCGCGGTTTATGTGTTGAGTCTCCTGTGCTCGCTGCCCGTCAAGGGTCAGTCCGCGCCTGCACCCGCCTTTCCGCCGGGCAGACAAACACGTCCGGGCTGGGAACCGGAACGTCTGCCGCGGATTCTCGTGGGCGACAGCCGGCGTTTCCTGACCGACCGTGGTCAGCCTTTTGTTCCGATGGGCGTGAACTACTTTCGGCCCGGCACAGGATGGGCGCCGCAAGTCTGGAGACAATTCGATCCCGACGCCACGCGGGCGGACTTCGCGCGACTCAAGGAACTCGGCGCGAACTGCGTGCGGGTGTTTCTCACATTCGGTTCCTTCTACACGGAACCGGGCGTGCTCTCGGAGGATGGCCTGGCCAAGTTCGATCGGTTCCTGGTTCTTGCGGAGGAGGCGGGGCTCTATGTGCATCCGACCGGGCCGGACCATTGGGAGGGTCTTCCGCAATGGGCACGCGGAGACCGCTATGCCGAGGAGTCGGTCTTGACCTCGATCGAGACCTTTTGGCGCTTGCTCGCTCGAAGATATCGCGAGCGCAACGTGATCTTCGCCTACGACCTGCTCAATGAACCCCAGATCGGCTGGGATTCACCGGCGATGCGCCAGCGCTGGAACATTTGGCTGGCGAAAACCTACCCGACCGCCGACCAACTCAAGTCCGCTTGGGGCGAAACCAACAATCCCATCGAACTCGGCAGCGTGCCAATCCCGCAGCGTGACACGTTCCCGGGACGGAAGCTGGCCGACTACCAGCGTTTCCGGGAGGACCTTGCCGAGGAATGGACCCGGCGCCAGGTCGAGGCGATCAAGTCGGCCGATCCGCTGGCGCTGGTCACGGTCGGTTTGATCCAATGGTCGGTCCCGGTCCTCCTGGCGGGGCCGTCGCAGTACTCGGGGTTCCGTCCGCAACGCCTGGCCCCGCTGCTCGACTTTATGGAGGTTCATTTCTATCCGTTGGCCCGTGGATTCTACGAATACACCGAGCCGGAGGACGAAGCGCGTAACCTCGCCTATCTCGAAAGCGTGGTTCGCGAAGTCGCACGGTGCGGCAAACCGACCGTGTTGGCCGAGTTCGGGTGGTACGGAGGCGGCAAGCCGACGATCGACGAGGGCAAACACCCTTTCGCCTCGGAAGAGCAACAGGCCCAGTGGTGTCGTCGCGCAATCGAGACCATCGAGGGGCTGGCGGGCGGATGGTTGAATTGGGGTTTCTACGACCACCCGGGAGCCCGCGACGTGAGCGAGTTCATCGGCTTGCTCACCGCGGACGGCGAATTGAAGGCCTGGGGAAAGGCGTTCCGCGAAATCGCCACGCGATTCCACGATCACGGGCTCCCCGCACCCAAGCCGCTCGATCGTCCGAATCCGGATTGGGACAAACTCATCACCGACCGCAAGGCGGTGAGCGAGTTTCGGGAGAAGTACTACCAGGCGTTCAGAGCCTCTCGACAGTGAATCTTAGGGTCTGCAACTCTCATCGCCGGGGACGAGGACGTCCCCGCTCCAACGCCCTCGTGTGCGCGAACGGAGCACACGCCGCGCATATTCGATTCCCACCAACAACCTCCGGACGCACTGGCGGACTGGTGTCACCAGTATTGGTGACTGGCGCGAAAACCCTCTGCGCGTATCGTGTCCGCAGTTCTCGTTGTTGTGGGCCGAACTTGGAAGTTCGGCCCCGTGTGTTTTAGGGGTAGATCGGGTCAACCGGTCCGCCAGCGGCGCAGGCCGTGAGGGGCCAGGCGGATGGGGAGGTTGCGGAAATCGGGATTTGCGGCCTCGATAGCCGCAATGAGCGCGTGCTTCTCTCGCGCGCCGGGCTTGAGCAGGAGCGTGATCGAGCCTCCGGCGCCTCCGGCCCCGTTGACTTTGTAACCCGAGACCCCGTGTTCACGGGCCAGGGCGATCACCTGGCGGGCGCGGTCGCCAACCAGTTCCGGATGCAGCTTCTGTTGCGCCCGAGTGTTGGCGGACATCGCCTCGCCAAACGCGGCCAGATCACAACGCAACAAAGCCGCCTTGCCCGCCGCTGCCGCCTCGCGCAACGGCTCGAGATAGCGTCTGAACCGCGGCGACTCCTCGAGCCGCCGGATCACCGTCTCGTGGACCGCGGACGACGAGTGCGGCCGCCCGAGGTAGATCAGAAGCAGCCGGGATTCGAGTTCCCAGGTCAGCTCTTCGGGCAGGACAACGGGCGAGACCGATGCCTCCGGGTAACGGCTCATCTCGATGAAATTGATGCCGCCATAAGCGGCGCACAACTGGTCCTGGATGCCGGACTGCAACTTGAGCAGGGCGGACTCGATGTAATGGGCTTTGGCGGCCAATTCGTAGCTGGTCAGCGAGCGCTGGCCCAGCAGATCGAGCGCCCCCAATACCGCAACGGACACCGATGCAGATGTCCCGGTCGAGGCCCCGGCCGGCGCCGCGGAAAATATCGTCACATCCAAATGCAGCCCCGACGGCAAGCGGAACAGCCGGAACCCGGCCTCGATCAGCGGGTGCTTGGTCCAGGTGCGCGCCCGCCGTTTGAGCGCATAGGTGTCGCGATAGTTCTCGGCATGGATGGTGATTTGGGGATCACGCGCCCGCTTTCGGCCAGCCACAACCGTCACCTCGACCGACGGGAAGACCGCGATATTGAGGACCTTGCCGGAGCCCGCAAACCAGGTGTCGGTCCATCCACCCAGATCGCAGATTCGAATGGGTGCGCTGCATTGGATGATCATGTTTCGCGTCGGATGGTGCGTCAAATACATCGCGACATCAAGGCGCCACAAGAACCCGATAGTAACACGCATCGAGATCGACCGGAGGGAAATCGGTGAAGCTCGCCGTGGCTGAGGTCGCAACAATCTGGCCCAGCAGTTCCCACCAACCGCTCTCGATCGACGCGCGCGCCTCGATGCGATAGGTCCAGCCAGGCGCGGTTTCCCACACCAACGTGACCTCGCCCGAGCCGCCGGCGGCGATGCTCAGAATCCGAGGCCGAGGCGGTTCGTCGACAAGGTTGGGCTGGCCGGGCGAAGGCTGTGCAAGCACGGTGGGCGCGCTCGCTTCGACCCGCGGCTCCATGTACCCGAAGGAGCGATCCGCGGTCAGATTTGTGTACTCGATGAAATCGACCACCGCAAGCTGCCCGTTCTGAAGTCGGCTCAACACAACTACGCCCGTAGGCGGCGCGAGCCGAAAGTCGGTGTGCCATTCAGCGGCGCTGGTTTCGCCGGATTCGCCATCCGCCCACACGAGTTGATAGTGGCCGCCCGCCAGGACAGCCCATTTCGGAAAGGCCCACACCCCGAGGTTGGCGTAGCTGTTGGCGAGAAACCACCCGTCCAAGAGGGCCGGACCGGACTGCCGATTCACGATCTCGATCCACGGATCGCGGTCCCCGCGGCTGTCGGTGATCCCCGTTTGGTTGTCCGCAAGAACCTCGTTAATCCGGACTTCGGGGAACGGCTCGAGCGTCGCGCGCACCGAGTTGGCATAACCTGGTGTTGCGCTCTCACGCCGGACTTCGATCACATCGACGGCGACGCCGAATGCGATGTCCGTGCTGTGAATGCTGTTCTGATGCACCTCGGCGGCGAGGACGTTCTCACCCATGCGCAAGTTGTCCACAAGCCGCACAAAGGGCCCCTCCTCGGTGGCGTTGCCAATGGTTCGTTTTGCGGGGTCCGGGCGCGCGGGAATCACGCCCTCGTCCATCCCCAGCCAGAAGAAGGCCCGCCCGTTTAGGTAGAGCACCAGGCCGTCATCGATGATGGTCCGCACCCGGAGCGATGCGCCGTCCGGGTTGCCGTTAAACTGAAAGCGGGTCCGGAATAAGTAGCTCATCTGGCCTATGGTCAGCGGCGTCGTCTTGGGCGCCGGCAGGGCGTCGTTCTCGACATACAAAAGCGCGCCGCCATTGGGCCATGAGCTGTCGTCATACACCAGGTTGGTCCACCCGGGCGCGGGAGCAGACGAGTGCTGCCAGTAGCGCCACGATGCGGTCATCGGCACGACATTGACGGGGGCATTGGTGCTGGTGCCCGACACAGCACTCCAGTTGCCAACGCGCGTATTGTCCTGGCGCGGATCGATCAATTGCAGCGACGGACCGGACCCGTTCGCGGTCGTTGGCCACGGCGCCCGTGTCAGGAATGTCACCTGGTCGACCGTCTCTTCGAGGCCGCCGGCCACGGGACGCAAAAGTCGAATGGTGCCGCCGCCGGGGCTCAGTTGGTTCAAGTAGTTGCCGATCACGGACGCCTTCGATCCGTACGCGGCCTGAAAAACGCCGACATCGCGCGCGACAGCGAGGAATCCGCCCGGCGCCAGCACGGTCCCCGCCGGGAATGTGAAGGCAGTCCCCGTCAATCGCCAGCCATCCAAACGCCAACTCGTGTTCGTCGACGTGTTGTGGATTTCCACAAACTCGGCGCCGTCGGGCGGCGGGCGATACATGATTTCATTGATCACGACGCGCACCTGCGCCACGACGACAACCGTGAAAGTGCGGGCGGCGGACTTGGCATCGAGGGCGTCATCGGTCACGCGCAGGGTAATCCGATTCGTACTCGGGCCCGCATCCTCGTCGATCGCCCACACGAACAGCCCGCTCTGCGGATCGATACTCGCTCCGGGCGGCGCGCCCGGATCGAGACTGAATCGGAGGGTCTGCCGGGGGAGGTCCGTGTCGGCAGCGTTGTTGATGAACGACAAAACCGTCCCTTCGGCCACCGTACGATCCGCGATGGCTGCAAGCGTGGGCGGCTCGTTCACTTCGTTCACAACAATCGCAAAGGAGAGGGTCGACGTCTGTGTCCCTCCGATCTCGATCGCGCGGACGACGACGTTGTACGAGCCTGGCCCTTGCGCCTCGACTGGCGTCCAGTTCACCTGACCGGTGGCGGGATCGAGTGTCAGACCCGGCGGGCCGGATTCGAGCCGGTAGATCACCGCGCGCGGCGGCGAGTCCGGGTCCCTTGCGCTGAGGCGCAGGGCGAACGGGCTCGACTCGTCGACCGTCTGCAAGCTGACCGGCTCGAACACCGGCGCGTTGTCCACCTCATTGACAACTACCAGAAAGCCGCGGGTGGCCAATCCCGGCGGCACGCTGTCGTCAGCGACCTGGACGGTGATCTCGTAAGTCTGCGCTCCCTGGTCCTCGGTGGGAATCCACGAGAACTCTCCGGTCAGCGCGTCGATCGTCGCGCCTTCGGGGACGACACCGACCAAACTGAACCGAAGGGATTGCGCGGGTTGATCGACATCCCGCGCGACGGCCTGGATGCTCAGCAGAGACCCCTCGTCGACCGACTGGTCGGCAATGGGATCGAGCGTGGGCGACTGGTTCACCTCGCGGACAGTGATTGTGATCTCTTCGGCGTCCCAGCGCGGCGGGGTGCCGTCATCGGTGACACGCACGGTGAATGCATAAGCGCCCGGCCCGTCCGCCTCGGTCGTCGTCCAGGAAAACGCGCCTGTTCTCGAATCGATCTGGGCCGCCGGCGGCGCCCCGAAGAGCGCGAAAACGAGCGTTTGCCCGGCATCCGGGTCTGTCGCGGAGACCGTGAAGGCCACCGTTTGTCCTTCATCGACAGTTCGGCTGCCCACGGGATCGAGCGTGGGCGGCACGTTCAGCGTCGGGAAATCGTTGGGCCCGCCCGGCGTGGGGCGGCCCATGAAGACAAAGGGCGGCCGGATCATCCCATCCGGGAAGCGGCCTTCACTGATATTGTTGGTCTGGGAGCCGAACGCGATGGAGTCCACCGCCCGCCCGTCGGGGGTGAAGAGCCCGAGCGATTCGCCGGCAGCCGAGAGCCTGAAGTTGACATGCAACTGGCCCTGACCTGATTGCTCCGTCTCGTCATCAGCCCACACCAACAGAAAGCCACCCGCCGGAATCACCGTGCCGTTCGGGATCACGAACTTGGCCGGGTCCTCGAGGTTGTCGGTCAGCGTGTACGCCGATAGATCGACCGCCCGCGCCCCGGCGTTGTACAACTCGAACCAATCGTCCGCATCGCCATCAGCCGGATCGAGCGCGACGCCCGTGTTGCTGGCCATCCATTCGTTGATGAAGACATCGACAGGCGGCGTGCCGGGATCATTTGCTCCGCCCGGCGTAGGCAGGTGAAACAACTGCCTCGATTGCGGCTGGCCGTCCGGATATGAGCCTGTGGACAGATCGTCCGGGATGGATTGGTAGTTGATGAAGTCGATGACCGCCGGCGCACCGAGTTGTTCTCGCACCAGGGCAACGGCGCCGCTGCGGGGCGCGAGGCGAAACCGTGTGTGCAGCTCATCCTCCGTCGACTCGACCGGCTCGCCGTCGGCCCACACCAGCAAGAACTCGCCGGGACCAATGCGCGCGCCGTCCGGGAAGGCCCATTCCGTGCGGTTTGTATATGTGCTGGTCAGGAAGAACCCGCCCAGGTCGATCGCATTCGTGCCCGGGTTGTGAAGCTCGATCCACGGGTCCCGATCGCCAAACCGGTCAACCGGGCCGCTGACATTCTGGGGCTGCACTTCGTTTATGAACAGTGGCGGGAACGGCGGAAGGGTCTTAGCAACCGAATTGGGCTTGCCGGGCGTGGCCACGACCGCGTCGCCCGGATGCGCGGCGGCCCAGTTGCCGACACGCCAGTTGTCCTGACGCGGGTCGATCAGTTGCAGCGAGGGGCCCCAGCCGTCCGCCTGAACGGGCCAGGGCGGCTCGTTCGCATAGCGGACTTCATCGACGAGTTCATCCTCCTCCGGTGTGGCCCCGGGTCTGACCAGGCGCAAACGCTCACCGCCGTTCTGGAGGTTGCCAGGAAACTCCCCGACCGGCAGCACACCGAATCCGTACGCCGCCGCGAAGCCGTCCCGATTCGAGGCAACGACAGCGAAGGCGCCTGGGCCGAGCACCACGCCGGACGGAAAGGTGAAGCCGACACCCCTGAGCCGCCAGCCGGAGAGATCGAACGGGGCGGTGGTCGAGGCGTTGTAGAGTTCGATGAACGCGGCGTTCGGCGCCAGGGGATGGTACATGATCTCGTTGATCACAACTTGATCGGCGGGCGCCGGCAGTTCCGGGCCAGTGTAGATGATGCGGACGGTGTCGAGAGCGCCGGCCACGGGCGCGCCCCGCGAATCATAGCCGACAAGGTTCAGGACGTTGGTGCGCCCGCTCAAGGCGATCTGGGCGGACCAACTGGTCGCGCTGGTCCACGTCACCGGCATCACGGCGCCGTTCAACTCGATCGTCTTGATCGCGATGGGCGCCGTTCCGCTGAGCGTCACCTGCAACTGGCCCGTGCTCCAGTCATTGCCGCCGTTGCTGGTGATGGCGAACTCCTTCACGTCCATCCCGGCCACCCGGTTGGCCAGGTACGCCCGGCGTTGGGCCACCCAACTCTTGATCGCACGGGGGTTGGCAACGCTGACGCCGTTGGCGCTCAGCGCGGCAAACCGCCCGTCCACGACGGGATCGAACCGCGCGTTCTGGAGCGGGCCGGCGACGGCGTCCCAATAGGCCCGCAAATAGACGCGACGAAACGCCGGGGTGTTCCAGAGCCTGGTCACGGTCGGATCGTTCGCGCCAAAGATGTCCGTCGTCGGGCCGTCACTCCCGGAGCCGAGCACCATGTCGATGTCCCAGGGAATCATTCCGAAGCGTCCGTTGACCGGTTTGTAGATGTAGGCGTTCTTGCCGCGATTGTAGCCGTAAGCGTCCCAGTTTCCCACAATGTGCTGGAGAGCGAAGACGCGCATCCAATTCTCGACGTCGACCTGGTTCTCGACCTGTGGCACCAGGGCCGATCCCGCCAGGTTCAGCGCTGTGACAAGGTTGAACAGGTTGGTGTAGTTGTTGGCGGAATCGGTCACCGCCCGCTTCCGCCATGCCCAGCGGTAGCGCGCCAGCTTGTACGCGCCGCCCGTGGTCGTGAACTTTTCGAGCGTGGCATCCCGGCTGAAGGTGAAACTGTTGCCCGTGTCGTTGAACTCGAACCAGTCCTCGACCTTGTAGAGGTCGCCGTCCTCGCCCGCCGGCCACCAACGATCCACATAGCGACCGCTCGGTTCCTCGGTGTCCTCGTACACAGTCTGCTTGCGCGCGCCATTCTCGAAGAATAGCACGTGCCGGCGATGAAGGGTCGGAATGCCCATTTGCCGCCCGATCCAGAACGCCGCCTGCTCGCGTTGGGCGCTGTCGTCGTTGCCCAAATTGCCCACGGTCACTACGGCCACATCCCGCGCCCCCAGGAACCGGTCGTCTCTGGGAAAGGCGAAGATGTAGTCACTGCCCACGCTGCCGCCATGCCACGGGCTCCCTTTGCCGCGCATCTCGACGTTGTACACCACCCGTCCGTCGTCATAGACGAACGTGCAATCGACATTGTCGTTGGCCAGCGGTTCACGCGTCCGCAGCCAGTCATAATCCGCGCGCCGCTGCCACAGACGATAGACTCCCAGATTGCCCACCGGCTGGGTCTCGCCCCACCGCACAAGACACTCCCGATCCGGTGCGTCCGCGGGAAAACGCGCCGTTGCCGAGGGCTGCGCGTTATCCGCCGCCTCGACATGGAAAGCCACCAGCGTGCCCGAGGGCCTCCCGCTGAGCCGCGCCGAGTAAACGCCGTCGCCCGCAATCGCATCGCCCGCCGTCCCGTCGTCCTTCATCGCCAGGTCGCTCGTCGTGCCGCCTGGGTCGATGCGGTACCGCACGCGGACCGTTCCCAGACCATCCGGATCGCTCAGCCGGGCAGTGATCACGACGGCCTGGTTGGCGGCGGGCAGGACCGGGGTATGAACGACCTCGACAATCGCCGGCCCCGCATTCGCCACTGCGCGGCTGTTGCGGGCGCCCGGCGTGCCCAAGTCGGAAGGCAACGCCATACGCCCCGCGGCTTCGAGGTAGCTGCCGCGCGTGCGCAGCATGAACTCAGGCCATCCTTTGAGCCATCGGACTCGGGCGCGCAGGGTGACGGTCGTGTTCTGAGCCAAGGCTGGCGAGATCGGAATGTAAATGCGGTTGCACGCGGTATCGCCACGACCCGTAGCCCGCACATGCAGGCATCGGCTGTTGTCGATCCCGCCGCTGGCCTGGACCTCGCTGCGCCGATGGTTTCCCTGAATCACCCAGCCGGTGAGTCCCGATTCGAAGCCCGGGTTGGCAATCCGGTTCCCGCCCGTGCTGGGCACGACCTCGACGTTGTCGACCAGGCATTCGCCGGGCCCCTGCATCATGATGTGCAAACGGTTGGCACTGCCGCCATCGCCGTTGTCCAGCACACCCGTCCATTCAAGTGTCCCCCACGGCGCCTTCCCAGTCTCGTCCGAGTCCGCCCAGTTCGACGGACTCGAGTGATCGCTTCGAGGATCGGTCAACTCGAGACTGCTGCCCAGACCGTCGCTCCACTGCCCCCACCGCCCCCCGACGCCGTATCTGACCTCATCGACATCGATCAAGATGCGATTCGTCTCCGGCAGGCCGAACGCGTTGGTGAGGACCAGGAGATCGGGTTTGGCCAACGCAACCCGTTCGCCGCCGTTGGCCAGCGCCCCGCCGTAATCGCCGAAGACCAGGGCAGGATCGAGTCCGGGATGGCTGGCCAATAGACGCAGCCGGCTCTTCGCAACCACAAGATAACCTCCCCCCTCGATGATCGTTCCCGCCGGGAACTGAAAATCGACACCATCTGTGAACCTCCAGCCACCTAGGTCTACGCGCTGCGCCCCTCGATTGTGTAACTCGATGAACTCATCGGCGTCGTCGCCCGAAATGGGGTTGTACATGATCTCGTTGATCGCAATGACGTCGATGGCCTGCGACCGGTTCTCGTTGTCCGGCGACGGCTCGATAAGTCGGCGCACACCCGGCGCGCCATCCGGATACCGTCCCATGGCCATGCCGCGTTCCTGGGCGCCGTACCGGACGGCATCGAGCACTCGAGTGGCATTCGAGTTGACCAGGAAAAGCCGCCCGCCCGCACCGCCGAGCCCGAACCGGATCTGGTCTTCGTAAAACGCGAGGAACCCGCGAGGCGGAATCACCGTGCCTTCCGCAATGTGGAATCGAGCGGTCTGCGCATCATCCGTCAGAATGCATCCGCCCACATCCGCCCCGTTGTTGCTGTGGTTGTACAACTCGATGAACCCGCGTTGCGCAGCATCGGGACGGACGAGGAATTCGTTGATCAGGACGCCGGCCAGCGGGTTGGCCCGCACGGCCTCCATTTGTCCCGGCGAACCGCCGATCACGTCACTGGCCGCCCACGCGCGCGGATCGTCCTCGCCATACGAGGGCCGGACCAGCACCAGCGAATGCCCAGCGCCGTCCGCCGCCACCGGCCAGGGGAAATCGGACTCGTAATTCACTTCGAGCAGGGTGGCGCCTTCTGGGTTCTCGAGGCGCACGGTGCCGCCGTCGTTGGGCAAGCCATCGCCGCCTATGAATGGCCCCAGCGCGTCCGCAATCCCGTACACCGCCGCGAAATCGACCGGATTCCGGGCGATGACGGCAAAACCGCCCGCGGCCAGCACGAATCCGTCCGGAAAAGCGAACTGGATGCTGCCGCCCAGACGGTGTCCCGTCAGATCGGCGGCGATGAGATCGGCGTTGTACAATTCGATGAACTCGCCCGTCTTGCCGTCCGGACGCCGCAGCGGCCGGTACATGATCTCACTGATCACGAGCGGCGTCTGGCGGCTGCTCGGCCCGAGCCGTTCCCCGCGCGGCGCCGAGGTCATCAACGTCGCTTGGGACACGGCGCCGATGTCGCGGAAACTGGCGGTTGCCAGGGCGGCCGTGTTGCGGCTGGCGGAGGCCAGACCGAAGTAGACCGTTTCGGGCAGCGCCAGTTGCGCCGAGCCAAGCTCGACCCAGGACAGGCCGTCGTAGCCGGCATACGCGGTGAAGAGGTTCGCCGACCGCTTCAGGCGGAGCCAGGTCTCCGGGTAGTTCGCGGCGCAATAGCCCGATCGACTCGCCGCGGCCCCCGGCGCGCTTCGAGCCATGAAGACGCAACCCACCGCCGCAGGTGTGGCCAGCGCCGCCACAAACCGGCTCCCCGCGCTCAAATCCTCGCGCACCATCAAACCCGCCTTGGCAAACGGATCGGTCGAGTCGAATCGGACCACCCGCGCGCGCACATCAAAGGCGCCTGTGCGCTTCTGCCAGGCGAATTGCAGCGCGTCCGCCGTCCCGCCGATGTCGCCGCTTCCCCGCACATCGACGCCGCCGCTGACGTATCCAGCGTCTCCGATCAGCGGCGGGTTGCCCACGTCCTGGGTCGCGAAATCCGTCACAACGAACTGAATCGAGGCGTTGGGCGAGACGGCATTGGGCGTGGCTGCGGCGTCCTGGACATTGTTGACGGTCAGCGTGTGCGTCGCGCCCAGGATCATCGGCGATGTCGTCAGGTAGATCACGTTCGAACTCGGGCCGAACGCCGCGCTGCTGATACCGAGAGCGTCGATTTTGTAGTTCGCGGCGGTGGTTGCGGACGGAGCCGAAACGCGCTCGCTGAACGTCACCTCGACCTGCGTCAGCCCAATGTTACGGGCAAGAACGAGCGCTGGGGGCGTGGTGTCGGGGCTGACAGTCAGGATGCCTTCGTTGCTGGTGGCGGTCCCGAGCTTGTTGCTGACCACACAACGGAACCGCGCCCCATGGTCGGCCAGTGTCACAGGGTCGCAAACCAGCTCCGCCGCGGTGGCGCCGATCAGGGCGATGCTGTTTCGCTGCCATTGATAGCTATAGACGCCGACGCTCGCGGTCTTGACGGTAAAGCGCGCGGCGCCGCCTTCGATCGCACTCGTGTTCGCCGGGTGTTCGGCGATCACCGGCGCGGCGAAGCTGATGCCATAAGGCAGCAGGTTGGTCGCGACCATCGGCGCCTGATCCGTGCCGTCGGGCATCAGCCAGCGCACGGCCAGGTTGTCGCCGCCACCCCCCTCCTTCATGAGGGCGGCGATGTAGTAAATCCTGCCTCCGATGAGTGCGATGGGCTCCGATCTCTGGTTGGCCTCCCAATCCCAGCCGCGCGCGCTTGTCCAAGAGTTGACGGTCGCAATCACGCGCGCATTGGCGGGATTCTCGTCGGTGCTCAGATACAGAGCGCCATTGTCGTCGCTGGCGATCCAAAAGGTGTAGTTCCCGGTCTGCGGAGCGACGACATACCCGTGCATGCGCTGGCCGTAGTTGTCCAGAACATCCGTCGGCGCCTCGAACAAATCGGTGACATAATTGGTGCTGGTCGGACGATCCGGATAATCGGGCGAGTCGGTCAGCATGGAAAGTCTCTCGCTCGGGATGCCCTCCCAAACCTCGCGCAAGAGGCCGTAAGCCGGCGGTTGGCCGAAAACGAATGGTGGTGTCAGGGTCAAAATCAACCCTAGCGCCGCGGCAGAATATGTGCGCATGATCATGTAGCTTGACCCAGCAGACGCCTTTCCACAGCAAATGACGAGCCAGAACGACTGACCGCACAGCGCGGGCAGGTTGGGCGCATCTTCAGGAATCAGCGTGACTTACTGCCGAGTCGGCTGGATACGCTACACAGACCCCTCACCCCGGCCCTCTCCCATCCGATGGGAGAGGGTGCCCCTGCCTGCCGCCTGCCTGTCGGCAGACAGGGCAGACAGGGCAGGCAGGCGCAGGGCGGGTGGGGGTGACGGTGGAGTGCATCTCGCCGATTCCTCAGTAACCCTTGCCCGCCGGTCGCTCACAGACCGAGGGCTTCGAACACCTGGAAATAGATTCCGTGGCCGAAGTCGTTCGGATGATTGATGTTGTTGCCGAGCAGGTCCTCCGGCTTCTTGCGCCCCGCCAGCGCCTGCCAGTTGCCGAACACATCCGCATAGGCGCACGCCGTCTCCCGCGCGACTCGACGCGTGGCCGCGGCGTATTCCTCCATCCGATGTGACCCGAACTTCCACTTGGGATTGGGCGGGAAAGTCGAGAAGAGGATGACCTCCGCCCCCACCTCGGTCCGAATGCGGGTGATCATCTGGATCAGATTCGACTCGAATTGCGGAATCGGCACGCCCATCACGTTGTGATCGTTCATGCCGAAGCCGAGCAGGACAAGATCGGGCTTCTCGTCGAGCACCTTGGTCTGCAGTCGCTCGAGCCCCTGCGCGGTGGAATCTCCGCCAGTGGCCCCGTTGACCGCGGTGATGCGCGAATCGGGATGCTTGCGTTGCAGTGCGTCAGCCCAGCGCTGCCAGTAGATCAGATCGGGCTTCGAGGCATCGCCCCCAGCCGTGATGCTGTCTCCGAAAGCAACAATCTTCAGCGCCTCGCCCGCCTTCAGCTTCGCCTCAGTCGACCGCAGGAACATCGTCTGGTCATCCTGCACGGGCCAGGACGCCGGTGCCGCATGCGTGTAGTCCACAAACGCAAAGTACCCGCTGTTGCCGTAGCCGGGAAACTGCGTGTGATCGAAGTTCTCCTGGCCATACAGCATGTTCGTTCGGAAATCCGGCAGCCACGAATCCGGCAGCCGCTTGAGCGTCCCCGCGGCGTAATCCACGACAAAATCGCGGCCCTCGATGTAGCGGACGCTGTTCGAGGCCGGCAGGTACGTGTCCCGCACCTCGAGCGGTTCGCCCCGCACCGGCAAATGAGCCAGGGCCGCCGGTTCCTCGCCGATGAACACGACCGATTCGCCCGTCTGACGGGCCAGCGGAGCCTTTGGCCCAACCGCGCAGCCGGTTAGGAGAATCGCAGAGGCGGCCAGGTCCAACAACGGCGAACAGAGTTTCCCACTCATTCTTCCCGAGAGGCTCGCCCAGTCCAGGACCGACAATCAAGCCGTAACAACGCGCCCCGACGATCGGCTTGGGTGGTCGGCGTTGGCGCCCCTCCTCTCGCTCCCCCCATTCCAACACTATGATCCATCAACTATCAACTATCCACCATCAACCCGATCCAACGGACTCCGCACCCCCAACCCCGGCTTGCGCATCACGTGCGTGTAGATTTGTGTCGTCTCGACGCTCTTGTGGCCCAGCAGCTCCTGGCCAGACCTGACATTTTGGCGATAATGCGCGAGTGCCGATACAACGTGTTGCGTTGATATTCTGTGAGTTGCGCACGGTCAGGCGCTGCTCAGTCATCCCGGGCGATGCCTCAGTGATTTTGGACGCGTACCCGCTTTCCCAGGCGGAGTCTAGACCAACCCGAGCACCCTTTTCCCGAGGCGTTTACGGCGTCGGGGATTAGGCAGTGAGCCGAACAATTCCTCCCGGCTGAGCCGTTGCATCTTCCGGAGTGTGCGCTGGACCGTGCGCCAGTTGAGGATGGCTTGCTTGAGCCACTGATACTGCTCCTGGGAAAGGGCGACACACACCGTCTTGCCTTTGAGCTTGCGGGTCCAGGCATAGCAGGGGCTGCCCCCGCTCGCGCCCCGGTGCTGCACCGAGCCGTCGCTCACCCAGCCGGGGTTGGCCAGTGAGGCGCACAAACGGGTGTACTCCGCCCGACGGGAGGAAGGGGCCGCTTCGGCGATGATTTTCGGCGATTCCATGCAAAAAGAGCAGGCCAGGTAGGCCTGTTGGGTGCGGGGTGCGCAGCCGGAGCAAACGCAGGTCGCCTGCCTGCTGAAGCCTCGGCGCAGGCAGGTCGGTGAAGCGGATTAGACTGGCGTGAAGGGTCGAGTTTCTTTATGCATACGAACGTGAGTTGAGTTTTGGTTTGGCGCCCGGTGCGCCTTGAGGCGGCCGGGCGTCCGAACCAAGGCGCGGGAAGGGTGGCGGACACAATGCCGAACGATCATCAGAGGGCCGCACGCCAGATGAACATGCCGCTCCGAGGCGGCGTTCCTCGCCGCCGCGGAGCGGCTTCGTTCAACCAGTCGCTGCAGCGAATCCGGCGGGGGCGTCGCGGTAGCAATCGTGGCGTCCCGTGCGCCGGGTCGCTGAGCTTTGGGGCGTTCGCCCGTAACGTCGCGGGCAAGTCGAACACGCACAGCAAACCGAACCGCACACCATGAAAAGAAAAAACAGAACAGCAACACGAATCGGAACAGCAATCATCGCGTGGCTCTCGGCGGCGTGAGCCATGCCCAAGTCCAGGAGCCGCCCAAGCCGGGCACGTATTACTCGGCCAAGGACTTCGAGTGGAGTCCGCCGTGGCCGTTCAATCCACACCCGGAACTTGAGGCCGTCGAAATCGCGCCGGGCATTTTCGTCTTTGACGACACGGCCATTCCGGACACGCCGGAGCAGGCCGAAGCCCGGAAGCGGCGGCAGGAAGCTGACGCGCTGGCCAAGGCGATTGCCGCCGACCCAATGCTTGCCAAGGCCGCACAGGAGGCGGCCGCCAAAGTGCAGGCAGCATTGTGGGAACGCACGCGGCAGCGGTTCCTGCCCACGTTGCATGAGCCGTTGACCTTCCGCGATGGTTCGCCGGCCACGGCGTGGGGCATCGTGGAAGGCCACCGGCTATTGGTGGCGGAGACGTTGGCCGAGAAGCAGGCAGAGTCGGAAGCACGGCGCAAGGAAGCGGAGCAGTGGGCCAAGGAGACGGGTAATCCGCTCAAAGTTCCGCTGGAGGATGGGCGAGCCGCCTACCTGGAGGCGGTGTTGGACGGTTTGCCGGTTTACAAGGGCACGTTCAACCTGAACGCGGCGCGCACGATTTCCACCGACCGGGTGCGGCCCGGCGGGGACACGGGCTTGAATCTGACGGGTACGAACACGTTCTTTGGCATGTGGGATGAGGGCGCGGTGCGGACGACGCATCTGGAGTTCACCAATCGGGTGACACGGATGGACGGGGAGACGAACATCCATTTTCACGCCACAGGCGTGGCGGGCACGCTGGCCGCCGCCGGACTATTTAACGTCACCGTCCAGCAGGGCACCAACTTCATCACCATCACCAACGCCATGCGAGGCATGGCCTATCAGGCGCCCGTGGGATCGTGGGGATTCTTCAATGACGATGTTGAGATGCGCGGAGCCGTCGTCACGAACGCCATCGAATTATCAAACCACTCCTACGGGTTGCGCAGTGGGTGGGAGCAACTGACCACCAACCTCTGGCGCTGGTGGGGTTTCCCCTTTGTGAACCCGAACCAGGACCCGAAGTTTGGGCAATGCAACGCCTTTACCCGCGAGTTTGACAGCATTACCTACGACAACCCGTTTTACCTGACGGTTTGGGCGGCGGGTAACGACCAGAACGAGGGGCCGACGAATCAGCCGGTGCAGCACATTACTTATGCCATCGTTAGCAATCAGGTTGTTGAGGTTCTGGTGACCAATGTTGTCCGCGCACTGGACGGGGACGCAGGCGGCTTCGACACCATGTCGCCCCAAGCATCGGCCAAGAATGACCTGACCGTTGGCGCGGTCTTTCCGTATCCGTCAGGGGAACGGGCACTAGCGTCGAGGGCGGTGGAAGTGGTTTAACCTGGGGCGATGAATGCATCGT